>JAGATB010000017.1 GCA_017621495.1 Clostridia bacterium | reverse complement strand
AGTACGAGAGGACCGGAATGGACGCACCGCTGGTGCACCAGTTGTCGTGCCAACGGCATGGCTGGGTAGCTAAGTGCGGAAGGGATAAACGCTGAAGGCATCTAAGCGTGAAGCCCACCCCGAGATAAGATATCCCATACCGAAAGGTAGTAAGGCCCCATAAAGACTATGTGGTTGATAGGTCGGAGGTGTAAGTGCAGTAATGTATTAAGCTGACCGATACTAATAGGCCGAGGGCTTGTCCAAAAAAGGATTGGAGAGTTTATCGAAGAGAGATATATGAGATGTATCGTATTTAGAAGTACTCAGTGACAATAACGCAGAGGACACACCTGTACCCATACCGAACACAGTAGTTAAGCTCTGAGGTGCCGATGATACTTGGCGGGCAGCTGCCTGGGAAAGTAGGGCGTCGCTGGGGTAAAGAAATACACCGTACAAAAGTACGGTGTATTTTTTTGCCCCAACTTGCCACAACGTGGCAAATATCACTTGTACAAAGTACAAATATAACTCACGCAAAGCGTGAATATCACATTTTGCCGCAGGCAAAATATTTCACTGTAATACTGGCAACACTTAAGCTATCCGTATTGCAGCATAAGCTGAAGCGCAGCAGTTGACGGCGGGCGTCATAAATCGAAAACAATAAGCACCCCGTACAAAAGTACGGTGTATTTTTCCCCGGAGGTCAAGAATTTCAACGCAAAAATACGGAGCAGCATATATATTGATACTGCTCCGTCATTAACAGCCATGACTATTTATTTACTTAATTCTTTAATAGCTCTTTGCAACTGTGTATCTTCATTTTTTTCATATAGAGCAAGATTTTTGGTAAGCTCCATTTTTAAATTTATATCGGGCTTAATGCCTTTTTGGTCTATACATTCACCGCTTGGTGTGTAATACTTGGCAGTGGTAATTTTTAGAGCATCACCGTCATTTAAATCAAATATAGATTGTACCACACCCTTGCCGTAGGTTTTTTCACCTATCAGAGTAGCTCTGTCATGGTCCTTCAAGGCTCCGGAGAGTACCTCTGATGCACTGGCACTGCTGCCGTTTATAAGCACACATATGGGTAAATCTATGCATTTTTCATCAGAAGAATATATCATAGGCTCGGAATCCTTGCCTACTATCCTCAGAATTTCGCCTTTCGGCAGGAGGTAGTCTGCCATATTTACTACCGTGGTGAGCATACCGCCCGGGTTGTTTCTTAAGTCAATTATAAGTGCCTTGGCACCTTTGGATATCAGAGAGTTTATCTGTATCTCAAAGTCCTCATCAGTCTCCTCTGCAAACTGCGATACATTCACATATCCTATGTTTGACTCAAGCATCTCGCTTTTCACGGTTTGAGATATGACCTTCTCTCTGGTGACCTTAGTCTCAAAAGTTTTCTCACCACGCTTTACGGTGAGAATCATATCATCGGTTTTGCCGTAGTCTCCTGCGCCACGCATCATGTTTACGGCTTCGTCATAGTTTGAGGCATCTACATCGGTATCGTTTACCTTGATTATTTTGTCCCCTTTTTTAATTCCGGCTTTTGCGGCAGGGGCGCCATCGTAAGCAGCAAGTACGGTTATGAGGTCATCCACATCGATGGCTACTTCCACGCCTATACCTTTGTAATTTCCAGTAAGGTCCGCATTTAATTCCTCATACTCCGCCTTGGAGTAATACTCGCTGTATACATCCCCCAGACCTGACACATATCCTTTTACTGCGTAATTTTTCAGCTTTTCGGAGTCTATATCATCCATGTAGTATGTGTCTACGTATTTATCTATTTCTTTGATTTTATCACCAATTTTACCACTGTCAGCTGATTTTAAAAAGGAAGCTGCATTATTCAGTGTGCCGGAAAAGAGAGGCACATAGAGATACGCACCTACATACAAGACAGTGGTGACAATAAAGGTTATAAATACAGCGAATGATATATGTTTTCTGTTATTCAAATAGCAACACAACCTTCTTATAAATAGTCTATTGGGGCTGAAAAATTAAATAACTTTTTCAGCCCCGGTAATATCAGTATATTAATGGTTAATTGAAATATGCCCACGGATTGGTATGGGAACCGTTTTTGAGCACTTCAAAGTGCAGATGCGGTCCGGTAGACATACCTGTGGATCCTACTTTGGCTATAACCTGACCTTTGGTCACCTTCTGACCTGATGACACCAACAGCGAACTGCAGTGTGCATACAGCGTAGTTAGACCGCCGCCGTGATTAATAACCACATAGTAGCCATAGCCGCCGTTATTCCAGCCTGATACGAGCACAGTGCCGTCTGCAGCAGCATAGATATTGGTGCCGCTTGCAGCGCCTATATCAAGTCCCGTATGAGTTTTTACAGTTCCGGTAATCGGGTGAGTTCTGGTGCCGTAAGGCGACGTGATGTAGGATGACACACTCGGCCATGCGAACGCACCGCCGGAGTATACTGTGGTTTGAGAAGAAGCCTGTGTGAGTCTGCGGATTTCTTCTCTGGCAGCTGCTTCTGCAGCTTCCTGTGCAGCCAGAGCCTTCTTAAATGCTTCTATATCCTTGGTAAGGTTGTCTATAATCTGCTGGCTCTGAGCTTGTTTGCTTTTTAACACGCTCATTTCCGAGTCGGCCTGAGATTTAAGAACCTTAAGGTCGTCGCGCTCCTTTTCCAGGTCGGCTTTTAAGAACTCAACCTGATGTGCATACTCTTTGAGCTCATTCAAACGATTGTTATCGTATTCTGCAATTTCATTGACTAATGACATCCTGGAGAGGAAGTCTGCGAAGGACTCTGCTTCCAGCATGATTTCCAGATACGACAGGGAACCCTTTTGCAAAAGCAATCTGGCTCTGTCGCAGAATGCTTCATACTGTTTGTCGCACTCCGCTTGTGCCTCAGCCAGTTCCGCTTCTTTGACGGCAATACGGGCATTGGTGTCTGCTATATCGGCATTTAATACATTTATGTTTGACTGGAGGGCATTTACCTCCTTGTCAATTGCCTGTTTCTCTGTCAAAGATGCACTTTTTTTGGTATTGGCATCATTTATCTGATCTTTAATTTCCTGTTGCTTTTTTATAGAGTTGTCAATCTTCTGCTGGGCTGTCTCAGCACTTGCCTGAAATGCGGGTAATACCGAAAGAATACTTACCGTAAGGAAAGTAACCAGTGCAATGATTGACATAGCTTTGATAAATTTCTTGTTTCTGAGCATGAGAGCCTCCTTTACACCTTAAGATACTTCCTGATGGAGAAAGCACTGCCCATAGCCCCGATTACAGCACCGAGACCTGCATAGGATATGGCAAATACATCCCAGATATCCTTGAAGCGAAGCAGCTCTATAAATTTTATAAGCGAGCTGTCATGGCTTACTGCGTTGTATATGGCGCTGTACACAGAGTTGGTAAGTACAAAGGCGATAATTGCCGATATAAGACCTACCAGAATACCCTCTATAATAAAGGGCCATCTGATATATGAATCGGTAGCGCCTACATATTTCATAATGTTAATTTCTTTTCTTCTGTTGTGCACGGTCAGCTTTACAGTATTGGATATAATAAATATACTTATAAGCATAAATGCAAGTATAGTCCAAAACGAAAAATGCTTGACACCTTTGCGTACACTGTTTATAAATGTAACTACCTTTTCACTGTTTTCTACACTCTTGACACCATCAATCTGTTTAATTTTTTCGCTTATTTTTCTGGTGTTGGAGATATCATCAACAGTGATGTTAAAAGAGTCATTCATGAGATTGTCCGGCAGACCTTCAAAAAGAGCAAGCTCTTCATCATTCATGCCTTTTTTAATTTCCTTAAATGACTTTTCTCCGTTTTCAAAGGTGATAGCCTCAAGGTGGTCCAGACTTTTAATCTCATTGGAAATACTCTGAATTTTACCGCCGTATTTGGCTTCGTCGGTTATATAAACCTTGATTTCGCATGCATCGGCAATATTTTCACTTATGCTGTTGACATTGAGTGTCACTATGAGAAATATACCAAGCAAAATAAGGCATGACGTAACCACCACTACGGAAGCCACAGTCATAAGACCGTTTTTGATCATGCCGGAGAAGGCTTCGGCAATAAACCTGCGAAAGTTTCTAATCCACATTTGCATAACCACCCTTCTCTTCATCTCTGGTAATAGAGCCTTTTTCTACAACGATAACACGTTTCTGCATTTTGTTAACGATGTTTTCGGCGTGGGTAGCCATTACTATAGTGGTACCTCTGCGGTTGATATCCTCCAGGATATCCATAATTTCCATAGCTGTCTCGGGGTCCAGGTTACCTGTGGGCTCGTCCGCTATGAGCACTACGGGATTGTTGACAATCGCTCTGGCAATTGCCACTCTCTGCTGCTCACCGCCGGAGAGCTGCTTGGGGTACATCTTCGCCTTGTGGGCGAGACCTACCATAGAGAGTACATTGGGCACATTCTTGCGGATTTCCTTGCCGGATGCACCCACGATTTCCATAGCATATGCCACATTCTCCTGAACTGTTTTGTTTGGCAGGAGTCTGTAGTCCTGAAATACAACGCCTATGGTGCGTCTGAAGTACGGAATCTCCCTTCTGCGAAGGTCGCATACGTCGATACCGTTTATCATTATAGAGCCTTCGGTTGCGTCTTCCTCCTTCATAATGAGTTTGATAATTGTAGATTTTCCTGCGGCACTGCTGCCGACAAGGAAGACGAATTCACCTTTTTCTATAGTAAAGGAAATATCATTTAGTGCAGGAAAACCGTTATCGTATGTCTTAGATACGTTTTCAAACTGAATCAAAATTTTTCCTCCTAAAGTTTCATGGTATTTGACCTCAGGTATTTATTAACCATCATCGCCACCTTAAAGATTATAGCCTGGTCAAACACACGAAGGTCAAGGCCTGTTATCTTCTGTATCTTGTCAAGTCTGTATACAAGTGTGTTTCTGTGTACATAGAGCTGTCTGGATGTCTCGGAAACGTTTAAGTTATTTTCAAAGAATTTCTGGATAGTAAAGATGATTTCCTGATCCAGATCATCAATTGAGCCTTTCTTAAATACTTCTGTAAGGAAGAGCTCACAAAGTGTGGTGGGCAGCTGATATATAAGTCTGCCTATACCCAAATCTTCATAGCTCAGGATAGACTTTTCATCGTCAAATACCTTGCCTACCTCCAGAGCCACACGAGCTTCCTTGTAGGAACGCGCTATTTCCTTAACATTGTTTATAACCGTACCTATACCGATTACAGCCTTTACCATAACCTCTGTGTTGATGTTGTCGCAGATTCCCTTGGCAATGTGCTGCAGATCAGCAAGACCGGAATCGCCCTCAAGCTCTTTAACGAGAGCAATGTTGTTTTCATCGATGCTTACGATGAAGTCGCTCTGCTTGTTGGGGAACATACCCTCAATAAGCTCAAGCACAGAGAAATCGGTAATACGATCAGTCTGTATAAGGAATACAACTCTCTTGGAGTCGATGGGTATGTGAAGCTCTGCTGCTTTAGCAAGGATATCTCCGGGCAGTATATTGTCCAAAAGGAAGTTCTTGATAAAGTTAAGCTTGTCATGCTTGTCATCATAGAGAGACTTCACGGATGAAAAGCTCACCTGTAATATGTCGGAATAGTTACGAGCGAGGGTGTCATCACCTTTTACAAATATAATGTATTCTACCTTACCCATGCTGACAATAGGCTTGTAGGTAAAGCCATTATAAGTAAAGGTATCTGTGTTGTCTGCAGTGAAGCTAAGGACACACTCTAAGTCATTGTTGCTGATGCATGCATCATTTGAAGACACAACAAATCCGCTGTCGGTGATGATACCGAGATCACGGTTCATAACCTCTTTCATCTGGTGAGTCATTTGCTGAAAAAGTCTTACATTCATATAATTCACCTCATAATATACTATATAGATAATTATATAATAAACTTTTTTACGGAATTTTGCAATAAAATGAAAGAGAATTCTTGCGAAAATATGTATTTTCTACAAAAACATTTAAAAATACAAATAATTTTAGTTGGAATTTCACATCGTAAAATTTACAAAAAATCAAAAAATGTAATAAAAAATTCATAAAATAAATATAATTAAATATATTTGTTTCATAAAGGAGGACGAGCAAGCAATGGAAACATCATTTGTAACCGTAATCGGATATGTACTCGGGGTACTGATTGTGTTTATTTTGGCAGGTGTCTGCTTAAAACCGATAAAGTTTATAATGAAGCTCTGCATAAACAGTGCACTGGGCGGCGCGGCACTGGTTATAATAAATCTGCTGGGCGGATTTGCAGGTATACATATAGGTATAAATCCCGTGACGGCTATCGCAGTGGGAGTCCTTGGAGTGCCGGCTGTGGCGGTAATGCTTTTGCTGCAGATTTTTTATTGATATTATAATAAATGCCGCTCCCCGGGGGGAACGGCATTAAATAAGTTATTATCAGTCAGATGTATAAGGAAGAAGAGCTATGTGTCTTGCTCTCTTTATAGCAACTGTAAGCTGTCTCTGGTACTTTGCACAGTTACCGCTGATTCTTCTGGGGAGAATCTTTGCTCTTTCAGATACGTATCTTCTGAGCTTTGCTATATCCTTGTAATCAATTTCAGCAACTTTATCTACACAAAAAGCACAAACCTTTTTCTTGGGCTTTCTGCGGAAAGATCTTTCTTCAGCCATGTTTTAAACCTCCTTTAATATTTTAACGTCTTTTTTAGAACGGCAGGTCGTCATCTGCGGGCATGGGGATAAATCCGTCATCTGCACCGAAGGAATTGGAGTTAGCTGCAGGAGTGCTTGCCGGAGCGCTATCGCCCTGAGATTTGCTTTCTACGAAATCAACCTCATCTACAACAATCTCTGTAACATAAACTCTCTGTCCGTCTCTCTCGTAATTTCTGGTCTGTATGCTTCCGGCTATGCCAATCATACGTCCCTTTGTGAAATATTTCGAGATGAGTTCCGCCTGCTGTCTCCAAGCAACGCAGTTTATAAAGTCTGCGTCGTAATTACCCTCAGCATTTTTGAAGCGTCTGTTTATAGCTATTGTAAAGCTGCAAACACTTACACCGCTTCCTGTAGTTCTGAGCTCAGGGTCTCTTGTGAGTCTGCCAACCAGAATCGCTTTGTTCATTAAAATTCACCGGCCTTTACTATTTTCTAACTACTATAGTTCTTAAGATACCGTCAGTGATGTTATATACTCTTTCGAGCTCAGCAATGAATTCAGCCTGACTTTCGAAATTAACCAAAACATAGTAACCCTCTGTTTTGTAATCGATAGGATATGCTAATCTTCTCTTGCCCCAAACGTCTACTGATTCTACAGAAGCGTTTGCCTCGATGAGAGCTTTGAACTTTTCTACTGTGGCATTGATCTGGTCTTCAGCTAAAGACGCGTCAACAACAAAGATGGTCTCGTACTTGTTCTTAACATTTTCCATTTCGTTTCACCTCCTTCTGGACTTTGGCCCTGCGAAATGCAGAGCAAGGAAAAATATGCAACATGCATACTTAAGTATTATATAACATAAAATGTTATTTGTCAAATGGTTTTTTGAAAATTTTTTCCTTTACAAATGCAAAAATGTGTGATATACTTGCAAATGACTGTAAATTTAGTAATTTATGCTAAAATATTTAATGTGTTTTAGTAAAAAGCAGAGGTAACACTATGAATTATATTGATTTTTGTGATGAGAGCTTATCCCGCATAGTTCTGGGAACAGATGGCTACTCGGAGAGAATCGACAGACAAACAGCCTTTGAGCTTATGGATTTCTATATAGAAAACGGCGGCAATGTATTGGATACAGCCAGGATTTATGCCGGAGGCGGCAGTGAAAGACTTATAGGAGAATACTTAAAGGACAGAGGTATACGCGATAAGTTGTTTATATCCACCAAGTGCTCGCATCCGCCTGTAGGAGATATGTCGGTCTCCAGACTTACTCCGGCGGAGATAGAGGCAGATATAGATGCCAGCCTTATGGCACTGGGTGTTGATACCATAGATATGCTGTGGCTGCATCGTGATGATGAGAAAAAGGGCGTAAGGCACATAATAGATGCACTAAATGAAATGGTTCTCAAGGGTAAAATCAGATATTTCGGAGCTTCAAACTGGACCTATGAACGTATAGACAGTGCCAACCGCTACGCATACGAGAGCGGACGTGATGGGTTCGCCGCAGGACAGATACTCTACAATATGGCTTCTCCGGCAAAAATATGGGATGATACCCTGGTCATAATGGACGATGACGAAAAGAAAAAATATACGGAAAATGAATTCCCCGTATTTGCATTTTCTTCCCAGGCAAAGGGATTTTTTGAAAAATATGATGAGGGATTACTCTCTCCAAAGTCAAGAGAGCGTTATCTGTGTGATGAGAGTATAAAGACCTATGCCCGCATTAAAGCAGAAGCGGAAAACACAGGCGATACTTTATCATATACGGCATTGCGGCTCCTTTGGGAGGAGAGCGGATTTGACGTATTCCCGATAATAGGGCCGTCAAATTTAAATCAGCTTAAAGATAGTCTTAATATACGTTGAAAAGCGGCTGTAAAAATCAATTTCGGAATGTCGGAAACCGCCATTCCCTACATGATATCGGATAAACAATCATCCACAATTCAATTGTAGGGTTCGGCGGTCTCCGACGAACCGTAATTTTGATTTTTACAGCCTTTAAATTTTACTTATTTATTCTGATTGATTTGATTATTACAGCTTTAACAGGCACATCGGTCATGCCGTTATCTGCGGTTTGCGTTTCCACCTTGGAGAGCTTCTCTACCACGTCAAGACCGTCTGTAATTTTACCAAATGCCGCATATTGACCGTCTAAGTGAGGAGCGGCTTCATCCATTATAAAGAACTGGCTTGATGCGGAGTTGGGGTCTTCGGTTCTCGCCATGGAGAGGATGCCTTTTTCGTGTTTCAATGCATTGGTAAAGCCGTTGGAGTAGAATTCTCCGTTGATGCTTTGGGCTTCCTTCTCGTTAAGGTCTTTGTCATAACCGCCGCCCTGGAGCATGAATCCGTCTATAATCCTGTGGAATATAAGTCCGTCATAGAACTTTTCATTCACAAGCTTTACAAAATTTTCTACAGTGGCAGGTGCCACATCGGGGTAGAGCTCACCCTTCATTACAGAGCCGTCCTGCATGGTGATTGTAAACTTAATTGTGTTTTTAAGAAGCTCGGGAAGCGCTGCCAGGTCTGCAGCTCTCTTAGCTTCTTCAAGCAATTGCTGCTCTTCAAGCTCTTTTGCCATTTCCAGCTCTTTTGTTTCCATAATTGTACGAACGTATCTGTATTTGGTTTCCAGTGTGTATTCGTCACCGAGACCATAGGTAGCCTTAAGGGATTCCAAAGCCTGCTCTGCAGTTATGCCGTACATAGCGGCAGGTGTGAGGTTTTCTATGTATGCTTTCATGGTAAGGCTTCCCAGAACCTCGCCCCATTTAGTATCATCTGCCATGGACTTCTCAAGACCGAACATGATTTTGATTTCCTCCGTGGTCATGGAGTTCATGCTTGCCACTTTGGCAAGAGAAAAAGAATTTTCTACAAGTACATATGGCTTATCCTTGTATTCTTCGTAGCTCATACCTGTCTGTGCGGTGAATTCTTCGTCCGTGGTACCGGATGCTTCTAGAACCTCTGCAAGGGTCATACCGTCGTATAAGTCTACGTAAGGGCATCCGTCGGGAGCATTTACTAAGATGGTCTTGGTGCCTTCATCCCAGTCTACCTTGAAGTCAAACTCTTCACATACGGCTCTTAAGGGTACGTATGTGGTATTGCCGTTGTGCAGTATGGGAGCTGCGTCGAGAGCTACGTCACCGTCGGGAGTGGACATGATGCTGTTTTCTATCTGCAGGGTGATGAGCTTACCGTTTCTTGTAACGTTGATGCTTCTGGTGTCGTTAATCCACTCAACCTCTGCACCGGTGCTCTCCATAAGTGCACGAAGGGGCACAAGTGTGCGGAAGTTCACGGTAACTGTCTCGGTGGGTACCACCTTATCATCTACTATGAGTTTGATTGCTATGTCCTCACTTGCAGGCACAGAAGGTGCGGCTACGAGGATATCTGTGGCAGCGTCTGCTCCGCCTATAACGGCTTCATCGGCAAATGCACCGGTGGTTACACAGAGCATAGCTATGAGTATGAGTGAAATTACTTTTTTCATTTTTATCGTCCTTTCGTTATACAGCGTTTGCTGTTTGTAATACATGATATAGGATTATTTAGTCATTTTTTCCTGTTTAACCTTGTGCTCGATTATATCTCTGGAGCCAAGCTCGTTTCGTATATCTTCAAGCTCAATTCCGGATTCTATCATGAGCACCAGTGTGTGGTACGCCAGGTCGGCAATTTCATATACCGTCTCTGCCTTATCCTCGGCTTTTGCGGCTATGATAACCTCTGTACATTCCTCGCCCACTTTCTTGAGTATCTTATCAAGACCCTTCCGGAAAAGGTAAGTGGTGTATGAGCCTTCCGGCATGAGGTTTTTGCGTTCTTTGAGCTTTGCCATAAGTGCGTCTATACAGAAGTCAGGCTCCCTTTCACCGTAGATTACATCGTTGAAGCAGGAGTCTGCACCGGTATGGCAGGCGGGGCCGTCCTTGATTACGCTTACTTCCAGTGCATCGCCGTCACAGTCGGCAGTGATGGAAACTATGTGCTGATAGTTACCGCTGGTTTCGCCCTTGCGCCAGAGCTCCTGTCTGGAGCGGGACCAGAAGCAGGTCTTGCCCTCTTTCATACTTATCTCCAGGCTCTCCCTGTTCATGTATGCAAGGGTAAGCACCTTTTTGCTCTGAGCGTCGGTGACTATAGCCGGGATTAAACCGTTTTCGTCAAATTTAAGTGAATTTATGTCCAACACGTTAATTAACCTCCTTGTGGTGTTTGAAAAATTCGATTATTTACAGTATATCACAAAATTTAAAAGTATTCAATAGCGGAGTGATTGATTTGTTGAAAAAATGGTGGGCATACAGTGGATTTAACCGGTATGCCCTTAAAAAATTATAGTCTTACATTAATATTATTATTTTTCAGCTCTTGCTTTAAATCCGTTATACTTACTTCACCGAAGTGAAATATAGATGCCGCAAGTCCTGCGTCTATTGTGGGGATTTCGTTAAACAGAGTGATGAAATCCTCTATGCAGCCCGCGCCGCCGGAGGCTATTACGGGTACGTTTACCACTGAATTTACAGCTTTCAGCATTTCTATGTCAAAGCCTTTCTTTACACCGTCTGTATCTATACTGTTTACCACGATTTCCCCTGCGCCGTTGGCTTCGCCCTGTTTAATCCATTCTATAGCGTCTATGCCGGTGTTTTCTCTGCCGCCCTTGGCAAACACCTTGAATTTGCCGTCCACACGCTTTATATCCACGGAGAGCACCACGCACTGGTCGCCGTATCTTAATGCAGCTTCCTTTATCAGATTGGGATTTCTGATAGCACCGGAGTTCACCGATACCTTATCTGCCCCGCATTTTAATACACGGTCAAAATCGTCTATGGTGTTGATGCCGCCGCCTACCGTGAGAGGTATGAAGATAGTAGATGCTACCTGTTTAAGTATATCTGTAAAGAGTGCCCTTTGCTCGTAGGATGCTGTGATATCGTAGAACACCAGCTCATCTGCACCGTTTTCACTGTAAAACCTGCCCAGCTCCACCGGTGATGATACATCGCTTAAGCCCTCAAAGTTCACTCCCTTTACTACTCTGCCGTTTTTTACGTCAAGGCAGGGGATTATTCTCTTGGTTATCATTTCGCCACCTCGATTGCCTCTTTTAAGTCCACAGCACCTTCATAGAGTGCTTTTCCCAGAATAGCACCGTACATATCCATCTGTCTGAGTGCCTTCACATCCTTTATGGAGGACACTCCGCCGGATGCTACTATATCGATTGAATACTTGGATTTCAAATCCTCATATAGCTTAAGATTGGTTCCGTTCATGGCTCCGTCCTTGGAGATATCGGTGCATATTACCGTCTGCACTCCTATGGCTTCCATTCGCTTGAACATTTCATCACAGCTGACCTTACTTAGCTCTGTCCATCCCTTAGTAGCCACGTAGCCATCCAGGATGTCTACGCCCACTGCTATGCCGGAGCCGTATTTCTTCACTGCCTTTTCGGTAAATTCAGGATTTTCTATGGCTATTGTGCCCAGTATGACTCTCATAACACCGGCTTCGAGATAACGTTCTATGACCTTTTCGCTTCGGATACCTCCGCCTATCTCTACCTTAAGACCGGTTTCACAAGTAATCCTACTAATAAGGTCGGCATTGGGTGTATCTCCGCTTTTGGCGCCGTCCAAATCCACCAAATGAAGATACTCGGCGCCTGCTTCCTTAAAGCCCTGTGCTACAGACAATGGGCTGTCATTGTAGATTGTTTTTTTGTTGTAGTCGCCTTTAAAAAGCCTCACGGCTTTGGCATCTATTATGTCTATTGCAGGAAATATATTCATATTATTTCTCCTCACTACTCTAATTCACAAAAAGCTTTAATTATACTCAGGCCCACTTTACCGCTTTTTTCCGGATGAAACTGTGTACCGTATACGTTGCCGTTCTCCACAGAAGCGGTGAGTGTGCCGCCGTATTCTGTGGTGGCACTTATGTATTCATCACAATTCTTACCGTAATATGAGTGAACGAAGTACACACAGTCTCCGTCGTTAACATATTTGTAAATTTTGCTTTTTTCCTTACCTTCAGGAAAATGCAGTGAATTCCATCCTATGTGGGGTATCTTGAGACCGGCGGTTACATCAGGAGCTATGGGGCATATATCGCCGCCTATAAGTCCCAGACCTTTATGCTCGCCGTACTCAAAGCTGCGCTCAAAGAGCATCTGCATACCCAGGCATATACCCAGGAGCGGTTTACCCTTGGCAGTCTCCTCCAGTATGGAATCGCGGAGACCGGATTTCTTGAGCTTTTGTGCTGCATCCTCAAATGCACCCACACCGGGCAGGATTATCTTATCTGCTTCCTTGAGCTTGTCCGGGTCCTTTGTGAGATATGCATCTGCACCTATAAATTTAAAGGAGCTTTGCAGGGAAAATATATTTCCCACTCCGTAATCTGCTATTGCTATCATTTATAACACACCTTTTGTTGAGGGAATTTCGTCCTTATATTTTTCATCAATTGCGGTTGCCTTGTCCATGACCCTTGCCAATGCCTTAAATATACCTTCGGCAATGTGGTGGCTGTTGGTACCTGCAAGCTGTTTTACGTGGAGGGTAATCTCCGACTTGCGTATGAATCCGAGCAAAAATTCCTTCACAAGCTCGGAATCAAAATCACCTATCTTTTGGGTAGGTATTGACACATCGTAGTTGAGGTATGCTCTGCCGGACACATCAACTGCGCAGAGTATGAGGCTCTCATCCATGGGCAGTATGATGTCCGCGTAGCGGTATATGCCTTTCATATCTCCCAGGGCTTTTTTAAATGCTTCGCCCAGGACTATACCTATATCCTCCGTGGTGTGGTGATAATCCACATCGGTGTCACCTGTGCATTTAACAGTGAGGTCAAATCGTCCGTGCTTTGCAAACAGGGTAAGCATGTGGTCAAGAAAACCGCAGCCCGTTCTTATGTCGGATTTGCCTGTGCCATCCGTCTCAAGTATAAGATTTATTTGGGTTTCGGCAGTGTTTCTCGTGATTTCTGATTTTCTCATTTTATCATTCTCCTTAACCGATTATCTCTTTGACAGTTTTAATAAATGTCTTCATTTCTTCCATAGTGCCTATGGTTATGCGGTTATATTCGCATATTTTTTTATCATTAAAGTGGCGGACAAGTATGCCCCTGTCCTTGAGCTCTTTATAGAGCTTTTCGCCTGATATATCATCGCTTTTGGCAAATACAAAGTTTGTCTTTGAGGGCAGTACGGTGAAACCGAGCTTTATAAGCTCCGATTCGGTATACTCTCTTGCCTTAATTACTGAATCCCTGTTTAATTCAAAATACTCTGTGTCAGAGATTGCTGCCTCTCCCAACAGCAGAGTAAGCCTATTAATGTTGTAGGGATTAGTAGAGTATTTGATTTTTTCAAGGTCTTTTATAATCTCACTGTCCGCTATGGCAAAACCAAGTCTGGCTCCTGCAAGGGAACGTGATTTGGAAAATGTCTGCACCACCATAAGGTTATTATACTTTTTGGTAAGCTCAACTGCACTTTCGGCGCCAAAGTCAACATATGCTTCGTCAATTACTACTATGTAGTCCGGATTGCTCTTAACAATGGCTTCTATATCATTTATGCTTAAGGCAAGTCCTGTGGGTGCATTGGGATTGGCTATGACTATGTTTTTACCTCTGTTCATGTAATCCGACGGCTCTATGCTAAAGTCGGATTTGAGTGGTATTGCTTCGTAGTCCAGACCGTAAAGCCCTGCGAAAACCTTGTAAAATCCGTAGCTTATTTCCGGAAAGCACACCTTCCTTTCCTCGTCACAGAATGCCATGAAGAAAAAGTTGAGCGATTCATCGGAGCCATTGGATACGAATACATTTTGTATCGATACATTATAATAATCCGCTATAGCCTGCTTCAGGTTTTTGCATTCCGGGTCGGAATACAGCCTTAAATCCTCTGTTTGTGAACGTGTTATGGCAGCTATAGCCTTAGGGGATGGAGGATAGGGGGATTCATTGGTATTAAGCTTTATATATTTTTTGTCTCGGGGCTGTTCTCCGGGAGTGTATTCCTTGAGCGAGGACAGCCTTGGTGATAAGTATTTACTCATTCGATTTTCCTTCTTTTCATAATGGTGCATTAATCCGTTTCAAAACGGATTAATGCACTTTTTGCATGTGCGGTTAGTCCTTCTTTGGCGGCGAAGTATGCTACGTCGTCTTTTACCTTTAAGAGGGCATCCTTGGTGTAGTATGTATACTGGGTTTTCTTTACGAAGTCATCTACAGACAGAGGACTTGAGAACCTTGCAGTGCCGCTGGTGGGCAGTGTGTGGTTGGGTCCTGCGTAGTAGTCGCCCAGTGCTTCCGGGCAGTAACGACCCATGAATATAGACCCTGCATGTTTTATACTGTCCAGATAATCAAAAGGATTATCCATGCAAAGCTCCAGGTGCTCCGGAGCAATTTTGTTTGCGATTTCTATAGCCTTTGTAAGGTCATCGGCAACTATTATCTTGCCGTTGTCATCTATGGACACTCTGGCGATATCTGCTCTGAGCAGCTCGGGAATCTGTTTTTCTATTTCGCATGATACCTTGTCTGCCAGTTCCATGCTGTCGCATACCAGTACTGCGCTTGCCATCTTATCATGCTCAGCCTGTGAGAGCAGGTCTGCTGCAACATGTGCCGGGTTGGAAGCAGAATCGGCAACAACGAGGATTTCGCTGGGTCCGGCTATCATATCTATAGATACCATACCGTAAACTTGCTTTTTGGCTTCTGCTACAAAGGCATTACCGGGGCCTACGATTTTATCCACTTTGGGTATGGACTCTGTGCCATATGCCAGAGCGGCTATTGCCTGGGCACCGCCTACCTTGAATATCTTGTCTATACCGGCAATCTTAGCGGCTGCAAGGATTACGGGATTTATCTTACCGTTTGCTCCGGGAGGAGTTACCATTACGAGCTCATTTACACCTGCTATTTTAGCAGGTATGGAGTCCATGAGTACTGTAGAGGGGTATGCCGCAGTGCCGCCGGGTACATATAGTCCGGCTCTTTCTACCGGGATTACCTTCTGCCCTGTCACTATGCCGTTTTTCTCACTTATTATAAAGCTGTTTCTTTTTTGCTTTTCGTGAAAAGCTCGTATGTTTGCTGCAGCTTCGGTCAGTATCCGTATAAATTCCGGTTCAACCGAGTTAACAGCTTCCTCTATCTCTTCATCCGATACCTGCAGGGTGTCAAGCTCTGCTTTGTCAAATTTAAGACAGTATTCCTTTACAGCCTTATCACCGTTTTCAGCAACATTTGATATGATGTCTGCGACTATCGCTTCCACATCAATCTTTGCTTCTGTTCTGGCGAAAATTTCTTTTTCCGATATTTCTCCGTATTTGTATATTTTAATCATGAATTTACCTCCGTTTGAAGTGCTATCGCATTTTTAATAGCTTCAATCTCCGCAGTTTTGAATTTAAAGCTCGCTTTGTTGGATATGAGCCTTGCACTTATGGGAACTATTGTTTCAAGGGGAGCCAGATTGTTTTCTTTAAGTGTGGTGCCGGTCTCCACTATATCCACTATCACATCGGAGAGCCCCAGTATGGGTGCCAGCTCTATAGAGCCGTTCAATTTGATTATATCTATGTCACGGCTTTTCTTGGAGTAGTAGTCCATAGCTATGTTTACAAACTTGGTAGCTACTCTCAGGGTCTTTTCTGTATCGTCGGTAAAGTCCGTCTTGCCGGCTACAGCCATACGGCATTTACCCAGACCCAGGTCCAGGAGCTCGTATACATCCGGAGAGTATTCCAGCAGGATATCCTTGCCTGCCACTCCGATGTCTGCCGCGCCTCTTTCTACATATATTGCTACGTCCGAGGGCTTAACCCAGAAATATCTTATGCCTTTTTCTTCGTTTTCAAAGGTGAGCTTGCGGGAGTTTTCCTTGATAGAGCTGCAGTCGTAGCCGGCTTTTTCAAACATTGCATATACCTTTTCTCCAAGTCTGCCCTTTGGCAGTGCTACATTAATCATTGTTTTCAAGGATTTCTACCCCCTTACCGTTAAATTTCAAAAGCTGTTTGTATTTGATATCCGGAATCTGCTTTACCGCAAGCACACTTGTGCCTATGTCGGTAAGCAGTTTTATATTTTTTGCCAGGGCGGCAGTATCTGCGCTGTCGTCATAGAGCAGCAGTGTGTCTACGTCGTACTTTTTGCTTTGTTCATTTAGTCTTTCCAGCATATCCAGATATACCGCAAATCCGATTGCATCGGACTTTTTGCCCATACGGGTAAGGAGCTTGCCGTATTGTCCTCCGGAGAGCACACTTTCTGCAATTCCTTTTATGTATCCTTTGAATACTATAGAGCTGTAGTACTTCATATCGCAGGCTATAGAGAAGTCAAAATTGACATTGTCACTAAGACCGTTTTCTTTAAGAAAGCTGTTGAGACTCTCCAGCTCTGCCAGGTGGGCGAGCATCCCGTCACTTAGGTCTGCTTCCTTAAGTTTGGCAATTACTTCGTCACCTTTGCCGTATACCGAGGTCACAAGCTCCAATGTATCTGAGCTGATACCTGCTGATTGGCACAGAGCTTTGATTTCATGAAAGTTTTTCTCACCGAGACATTTGATAATCTTATTTTTGAGGGAGTTGTCGTCGGTTACCTCAGATAGTATATCGGAGATAAGCCCCATATGAGATATATCCAGCACGAAATCACTGCTTATTGCCATGAGGCTTTCTATGGCGAGCATTACTACCTCGCATATGTTATATGTATCTATATCACCTATGCATTCCAGACCGGTCTGCATTATTTCTTTGAAGGAGTGAGAGCCCTTGGATACACGGTATACATTTTCGTTGTAATACACCTTCGTCAGTGCGCCATCCTGGGAATTTTTTATGATAGACAGGGTGACGTCCGGCTTTAGTGCCATGAGCTTGCCGCCGTCGGTAAAGGTTATGACTCCGTCGGAAACGAGGAAGTCCTTGTTTCTGGCGTAGAGGTCGTATTCTTCAAATTTGCTCATTTTGTACTGCTTATAGCCATACTTCTGATACAGTGATCGCAGTGCAAATATAGCCTTTTCGTCATTTTTGATTACGTCTTTATTAAAGGTCATTAAATTACAGTCCTTCCAAATTCACTTTATTACTTTATCATTTTAGCACACTAAAGCGTTAAAATCAACCATAAAAATATCACTTTGTATATTTTCTATAAAACATATGTATATAACTGCTTATTCGTTGAATATTATTTGAATATTACGGTAAATGTGCTTCCTTTGCCGGGGGTGCTTTTTACCTTGAGTTCTGCATCGTTCACCTTGGCTATATGTTTTACTATGGACAGTCCCAGACCGGTGCCGTTTACAGTCTTGGAGTGACTTTTGTCTACACGGAAAAACCGTTCGAATATACGTTCAAAGTATTTTTCGGGTATGCCTATTCCCGTGTCCGATATTTCAAGCTTTTTCGGCGAGATTTTTACTGTAACGGAACCGCTGGGCTTGTTGTACTTTATGGCGTTGTCTATGAGGTTGTATACCATCTCTGTAATTTGAGGCAGATTTGCATAAATGGTGGTGTCCTCACCTGTGACAGATATTGTCACATTCCTTTCGTCCGCCTTGGGAGCGAGTGTGTCGGTGACTTCTGTTACCAGAGGCATAAGTGATATGTTCTGCTTGGGGGTGTCTCCCTTGTTTTCGTCAAGGTGTGACAGCTCTATAATATCGTTTACCAATGCCATCAGGCGGGAGCTTTCTTTTTCTATTTTCTTCACAAATCCTATTATGTCATCGGGCTTTGCTATGCCGCTGTCTATAATCTGTGCATAGCCATGTATGGTGGTGAGGGGGGTTTTCAACTCATGAGATACATTGGCGGTAAATTCGCGGCGGATTTTTTCCGATTCGGTTCTTTCCGTAACATCAAACAGCAGCAGCACTGCACCGCTTATTATACCGTTTTCTGTTACCGGGCTGCAGAATATCTGATAAGTTCTGTTGCCGGCTTCGTATATTATATTGTTTTTTTCACCGCGCAGTGCCTTGTCTGCGGCAGAGAGGACACTCTCGCTGTCGGTGAGCTGTCGGAAGCCTTTAAACTGTACGTATTTTACTTCAGCACGCAGTATGCGCAGTGCAGGGTTGTTTATAGTAAGTACATCACAGTTGGTATCTATAATTATAAGTCCCTCATTTATATTGTCCATGATTGCCTGCAGACGGGCTTTTTGCTCTTTTACCTTGTCTATCTGACGGCTTATTTCGGCATTCTGCTTGGCAATACGCTTGAGGAACGGCTGTATTTCTTCATATACTGATTCGAAGCTTTCTTCATCGAAGGGATCTATTTTTTTGATTGGTTTCACTATATTTTCCGTAAGGCACATGGATACTATGGCAGACAGCAGATATATAAGTGCAGATATAAACAGTACAGATATAAGTATACTGTAAAACATTGAAGGCATTATCTCAGGATTAGCCGATATGCGGAGTACGGAGCCGTTATCCAGACGCAGGGCATAGTAGTAGAGCTTTTTGCTTTCCGTAGCAGAGTAGCGCTCTGCTATACCGATGCCGTCTTTCATAGCCTTTATCACTTCCGGTCGGGAGGAGTGATTATCCGGGTTATCTGATGCACTGTCATACAGCACAGTGCCGTCTTTGTCTATGAGAGTAAACCGTCTGTCACCTGTATCGGTCTTTTGCAGGATTTCCACGGGGTTTTCGCCGGAATTGATAAATGCTGCACTTATAGCAGCTTCGGCGGATATTTCCGTTTTGAAACGGTTGTCAAAGTAGGAGTAACATGCGGATATTATAAGCACAATGGCAAGCACCAGGGTTGCCATGGATATGAAGCACATGTTACGGTATATTTTTTTATACATTTATCATCATCCTATTTTATATCCTACGTTTCTCACTGTGTCTATATGGTTGCCGGCTTCACCAAGCTTCTGGCGAAGGGTTCGTATATGCACGTCCAACGTGCGCGATTCACCTTCAAAGTCGGTACCCCATATTTTTGATATAATCGTTTCTCTGGTAACCACGTCGCCTTTGGCAGCCATAAGCATATGCAAAAGCTCGTATTCTTTATATGTAAGGGATATCTCGGTGTCGCTTACGTATACCACACGTTTCTTGTGATCCAGGCGTATCTGATCAAAGCACAGCTCATGGGTTTCCTCGGATTTCCTTTGAGTGCGTCTGAGTATAGCCTTCACTCTGGATATAAGCTCAAGCACATCGAAGGGCTTGGTCATATAGTCATCGGCACCTGTGTCCAGACCACGTATTTTGTCCATCCTTTCGGATTTGGCAGTGAGCATTATTACACATACGTTATTTTTGCTTTCGTCGGAGCGGAGCTTTTTTAAGATTTCCATGCCGTCCATATCCGGCAGCATTATATCCAGAAGTACCACATCGGGGGTCTGTACAGAGAGCCTTTTAAAAAAAGCATTACCGTTTTCAAAGCTCTCTACCTCAAACCCTGCAGATGTAAGTGTGTATGATATCAACTCACGGATATTGGCGTCATCTTCAACGCAGAAAACTGTATTCATATCAAAATTCACCTTCTTTATATTTATACATCTTATATTGTACCATAAGTTGTATGGGTTTTACAACCCAAAATTACCTTAAATTATGGTAAAATTTATTGTTTTAACACCTCAAACTCATACCCCTGCTCATACAAATACTCAATCACCTTTGGAAGTGTCTTAGCGGTAATTTCCTTTGTTGCGGAGTCGTGCATCAGTACCACTATGTCGCCCGTAACTGAGCGGCCTATGCTCATCCGGAGTGTATCCATTATAAACTCCGGCGTGGGGCTGGTGGTTTCGCTGTCACCCGTGAGACAGCTCCAGTCTATATATTTGTAGCCTAATTCCTTTAAGGCTTCTCTGTAGGCGGATTTTGTATCATCGTTTGTTAGGCTGGTGTATCCGCCCGGGAATCGAAACACCAGATTTGTATATTCTTTACCGATTGCATTATTAATCGCATCACGGCATTTTTTTACTTCATTTTTAAAGGCCGCCTTGGACTCATATACCGAGTTGTAGTCGTGAGAATATGAGTGATTACCGATTGCGTGACCTGCATCATAAATCTGCTTCACGATTTCCGGATTGGCTTCGACACGGGTACCCATTACAAAGAAGGTAGCCTTTGCCTTATACTGCTTCAGCACATCCAGTATGGCGGGTGTCACATCGCTGGGGCCGTCGTCAAAGGTGAGGTAACATTTTTTATCATTGTCAAATATATATACGTTATCCATTTCGGCATCGGTCGGATTATAGCAGTGCATCAGGTAATCCTCATAGCGTATTTCTCTCAAGCGGTCTGCCTTGGCTCTGGTATCGCTGTCCGGCTGAGGATATATATATCCCTGCGGTTTGGGCTTTTCTTCTTTAACGGTTTTTTCTGTTTTGATTAAGCTTACAAAAACCTCTTTGGGAATCTGCCTTGCTATAGATAATGTAATGGATAATATCACTATGCATATTATGGCGGTTATCCCTATGGCTTGAAGTATAAACGAATTGTGCTCCCGCGATTTACCTGAATACGGAACATAACGGGATACAAATAATTTCTCTCTTTTTTTCACGGAAACACCTCCTTAAAAAATTCACACATACTAATTATACTATTTTTTTCGTCAAATATCAACATTTTTTAATTGGAAACAATTTGTGATTATAAATAAGTGATGTAAGGTTAGTTTAATTAGTGAATTTTGTTTTTTGGAGGTTGTTTAATTGAAATCTCGTAAGATAGTATTTACGCTTTTTTTGTCAGCTGCACTTATAATTTTTTTGTATGCTGCTGTAAGCGTAAATTTTCTGATATCGGATAGTTATACCATCATAGAGGGCTCACGTATAGAGGCGTCGCTTCCGCCCGGGATTTATCCTTCGGAGGATACTTCTTTGCCTGTGGGTACCGGAGGTGTATTAAGCGGCGGCGAGGTTAAATCAAAAAATGCTGAACGCAGGGTAACGCTAAAGGTTTTTAATCTGATACCGGTTAAAGAGGTAAGTGTCAATACAGTACAAAGCCCGGTTGTTTATCCCTCCGGAGAGTGTATAGGTGTGAAGATTTATTCCAGGGGAATTATAGTAACGGGGTTTACGGATTTTGATACTTCCGAAGGATTGTGTGTATCACCCGGAGCGGTGGCAGGACTCAAAAGCGGCGATATAATTACAGCCATAAACGGTGTGGCAACTACAAGCATCAGTGAGTTTACCGGCATTGCAGATTCGTCCGGAGAGTGTGTGCTGGATGTTACCCGCGGTGAAAAGAGCTTTCGCCTTAAGGTGAATCCAAAGCCCTGTACAGATGGACATATGCGTATGGGTATATATGTCAAAAACTCCATAGCCGGCGTGGGTACCATGACCTTTTCCACTAAAGATGAGGGCAGGTTTGCGGCGTTGGGTCACGGGATATCTGACTCTGATACGGGAGTACTCTTGCCTATACAGAGGGGTACGCTTTATAAGGCGGATATTATAGATATAAGAAAGGGCACCCGGGGCAACCCCGGGGAAATCATAGGTGCTCTCAGTGATGATAATCTAATGGGCGAGTGCACATCAAACACAAACGGCGGTATCTACGGTGTTCTCTATGACAACACGCCCAAAGACCGGGCAATGACCGTAGCTCCCAAAGGCGAAGTAAAGGAAGGCAAGGCAACCCTTATCTGCACCGTGGACGAGAGTGGAGAACCCCTGGAGTACACCGTGGAAATACTGTCGGTTAACCGCCTCAGTCAAAACAAAACAAAATCATTTTCCATAAAAGTGACCGACGAAAAGCTCCTTAAAAAAACAGGGGGGATAGTGCAGGGAATGTCAGGTTCACCCATCCTGCAAAATGGCCGAATTGTGGGTGCTGTAACACACGTATTTGTCAACGACCCGACGAGAGGTTATGGGATATTTATTGAAAATATGCTTGCGGAAGCGAAAAAAAGCAAATAGGATAAATAATTGTTTGAATATTTCAGGCGTTATGAACAATGTAGGGTTCGGCGGTTTACGATGAACCGCTTTCGGCACATCCTAAAGGCTGTGCCCTACAATGAATGGCATAGACAACTAAAGCAGAAGAACTGTAAGAGAATGTGTTATCCGATTTTATATCCTTTAAATACCAGTCGCGCGGCGAAATCCACCCCTTCCTGCTCGTTTTTGAAAACCAACTTTTTTGCGTTGGGGATTTCGCTGAGCGACACAATTCTTCTGACTTCATCAACCCATATACACCATGATTGTTTTGTGAATTTACTTTCTCTCATATCAGTTCATACACCGTTCCGTTTCATTAATATATCCGGGCGAAGCTCATATCGGATATATTAATTTTAGTTTCAACCCGGGTTTTGGTCAATGTAATGGATAAATTTGTAAATGCGGTGTATAAATCTTGAAAAAAACGTTACAGTTATGTATAAGCTTTGAAAAATATGTTACAAAACTGTCATATAATAATCGGAGTATTAGTCATCTCTTTTCTGTAAGCAGAAGGAGTACAGCCCATTACCTCTTTGAACTTTTTGATAAAAAAGCTCATGTTTTCAAAACCGCAGTTTTTAGCTATGTTTGCTATGGTGTCGTTTCCTGTACTGAGCAGGGTACAGGCTTTTCTTATACGTATGTAGTTTAGTTGACCAAAGGGCGAAGTACCGGTGTAGTCTTTAAAATAATTACAAAAATAATTGGGTGATATATGTATCAGGCTCGCAAGCTCTGCGAGCTTTATTTTTTTATGATAGTTTTTGTTCATGTAGTCTATGCACAGCTTTATATCGTCACATTGACTGTGTTTGCAGAAGCTTCCGGGAGTGTTTACCATGAGGTTATTGTCAATCATAGTGCAAAACAGGACCGTAAGGCATGATAAGACATCTGCCTTTGTGGCAAAGGGATTAAATACAGCTTCCGCCAAAGGCAGTATATCTTCATATATAAAGTGCTCTTTTGTTATGATTCCGGGCAGGCGGATTTTGTTTTCGGTCAGCGGTGTTAGAAAACTTTGATTAAAATAGTGCTCCGGGCAGTAGCTTATAAGTTGGGGTAAAAAAACCGCTGCATAGTATTCCACGGTATCACTTTTAGTGCATAAGCTGTGCAGCTCTTCCGGATTTACAAAACATATGTCTCCGCTCCCTGCTGTAAGCTTTTCATCACCAATACTGATTGATATTTCACCGTTTTCAATGTAAATCAGTTCTATTTCCGGGTGCCAGTGAAGAGTGGCTGTTATGAAGTCAGAGCTCATAACCTCGTATGAGTACGTTTCAAAAGGAAAATCCGGTGTGCCGCGGTTACCTTTTTCTTTGAGAGCCTGCATTTTACCATCCTTTCTTAATATAGCATAAATATACAGTAATATAATCTATTGGAATTATATAAATAACCAAATATAATATAATTGTAAACTATAATTATGTTATTGTCAAGAGGAGTGAAGTGAAATGATTAAAGCAGTAATTTTTGACTTGGATGGAGTACTTGTCACCACCGATGAATTACATTATCTGGCATGGAAAAGTCTCGCCGATGATTTGGGGATAACCACATTTACCAAAGAGGATAATGTACGCCAGAGAGGAGTAAGCCGTATGGCATCCTTGGAGATTGTGCTGGAGAAAACACCCACTAAGTATACCGATGAACAAAAGCTTGAATTAGCAGAAAAAAAGAACACTATATATGTGAAGTCGCTTGAAGGTCTGTCAGCAGAAGATTTATTACCCGGTGTAAAGGATTTCATTGCCTTTCTGAAGGTAAAGAGTATAAAAACAGCAATCGGTTCTGCCAGCAAAAACACACCAATGATATTGGAAAAAACGGGCATTAAATATGATTTCGATGCTATAAGCTGTGGTCTGGATACTACTAAATCAAAGCCTGACCCGGAGGTGTTTTTAATTGCTGCACAGAAGCTCGGGTTAAAACCTACCGAATGTGTAGTTATTGAGGATTCCGACGCCGGTATACAAGCTGCCAAAAACGGCGGAATGTATGCCGTGGCTGTGGGTGCCGCAATGAATAATCCGCTGGCAGACTATAAAGCGGAATCAATCGATAGCTGGGATTATAGAAATTGTGATTTATTTATGTGAGGTATCAAAATGAATAAAGTTAAAATTAATAAATACTTGAGAGAGCTTATTCCATTTCATGGAAATCACTTCCTGACCGGAAACGGATATTTCGGAGTAAGGGGAACCTTGGAAGAGTACACCAAAGAGCACATGCCTTGTATTAATATGGCAGGAATTTATGACCGTGTAGGAGATAAGTGGCGCGAATCTGTAAATGCTCCCAACCCTCTTTATACATATATAGTGTCGGGCGGCAAGAAATATTCACTTCCCGATGTTGAGTGTGAGTCCCACATGCAGGAGCTTGATATATACCGGGGTATTCACATGAGAAAAACCACATGGCGTACAGAGCAAGGCATTGTAACTGTAACATGTGAGCGTTTTGCAAGTATGGCAAATCAGCATGCAATTGGTATGAAGTACAGTGTGTGCACAAATTATGACGGTGAGGTGGAGATTGTCACCGGTATAGATGGAGATGTGTGGGATATAAACGGACCGCATTTTACCAAGCTGTTAATTTCGGAAAATGATAAAATACTTTCGGTGACCGGGATAACGGGAGAAATGGGAATTAGCGTAACAGCCCAAGAGAAAGTGTGTACGGATTTTGATGCGGAAATATCAACAGAAAAAAATAATAAATCAGTTTTCAGAAGAATAAGAATTAAAACTCAAAAAGATAAGATATATACAATAAAAAAGACAGCTGTTATCTCATCGAGTGTTGATGATAATCCTGTTATTGAAGATATCAAGTCTGCGGATTATGATAAAATGAAAAATGACAGTATAAACGCATGGGAAAAGATATGGGAAATATCAAAGGTTGAAATCGATGGTGATGATGAAGCGGAATTTGCCTTAAACTACTCAATCTATCATCTTAACTGCATCGCACCAAGAAATCTTAAAAGCAAGTCGATAGCTGCGAGGGGGTTGTCGGGGCAGGTATACAAAGGAGCAGTCTTCTGGGACACAGAGATGTTTATGATAGATTATTATATGCATACAGAGCCCGAGGTTGCCAAGACCCTGCTTAAATACAGAATAGACACCATAAACGGTGCTCGTGCAAAGGCTGATGAATATGGTCTGCAGGGTGCCTACTATGCTTGGGAGAGTCAGGAAGGCGGTATAGAGGGCTGCTCGGAATATAACACAGTAGATGTATTTACCAAGAGACCCATGAGGACATATTTCAGAGATAAGCAGTATCATGTCAGTGCGGCGATTGTATATGCGTTTATGAAGTACATAAATGCAACGGGAGATTACGGTATCCTTGCCGAGGGGGGTGCGGAAACCATAATAGAGTGTGCCCGGATGTATCGTAGTCTGCTCCTGAAAAAGGCCGACGGCAACTTGTATGAAGTTCATGATGTAGTTGGTCCCGATGAATATCACGAAAGAGTAAACAACAATGCCTACACAAATCGTATGATTAAATTTTGCTTTGAAAAGGCGGTGGAATATACAGAATATATCAAAAACAAATACAGTTCATATTATGATAAGCTAAATGAAAAATACGATTTGGACAAGCTTATACCATTGTTTAAAACATCGGCAGAGGAAATTCTGATTAAACAGCCGGATGAAAATGGGATAATAGAACAGTTTGACGGATATTTCGGTTTGGAAGATGCAAGTGTGCCGGAGGTTCGTGCAAGATTAATTGACCCCAAAGAATATTGGGGCGGTGCGTATGGAGTGGCTGCAGATACTCAGGTTATAAAGCAGGCAGACGTTGTAGCTATGCTAAGCATGTTTAAAGATGACTACAGCAAGGACATAATGCAAAAGAACCTGGAATACTACGAGCCCAGAACAGAACACGGTTCATCACTGTCTGCATGTATGTACTCATTGCTGTCCTGCTATACAGGTGATGCCGATGCGGCGTATCCGCTGTTTATGAAATCAGCAAGTGCAGACATGGCACCCGGTGGTAAAGAATGGATAGGACTTATATATATAGGAGGTACCCACCCTGCCAGCGAAGGCGGTGCATGGATAGCTGCTGTCAAGGGATTTGCAGGCTTGGATATAATAGAAGGAAAGCCGATATGCCGCCCCTGTCTGCCAAGTCATTGGCAGGGCATGCGCTTTAATATTATAGTGCAGGGTAAGCTTTATTGTGTGAATATATCCAAAGATAAGGTGGATATAAAAATACAGTGATTTGAAGAGCGTAAATTGGAGTTTATGTGCCTACGGCATACAAACTCCAATTTAACATCTTAATCATTTATTCACAAAGCATATTTACGCAATCTGAAATTGCTTTTCTGGCGGATGAGTTCGCAGTAACTTTATTTAACAGAAAGCATACCGCATAATCTCCGTCGGGAGTAAATATTATACCCACGTCGTTTTCAACGTTGCTCAGCTCGCCGGTCTTGTTGGCGGCGGTCACTCCCGGGGGTAGATTTAATTGTATTTTGGTTTTGATTTGCTGACGTTTCATAATGTCGAGCAAATCCGAGTATGCTGATAGGCTTTGACTAAGATATATCTTTTTTAGCAGCATCATCACATCATGGGTTGAGGTGTAGTTTTCTTTGCCGTTTTGCTGTGCGGCAAAGTCCAGCATTCTGCGTTCGATTTTGGTGGCGGTGTACCCTTTTGATATAAAGGATTCGTTCAGGGTATCCATGCCAAAGTGGTCTATGAAGGCATTGGCTGCGCTGTTGTCGCTCACGGTTATCATAGAGGTCAGTAGATTTCTTACGCTTTGTCCGTTTATAATGCTGTCATAGCTTAAATCTCCGCTGTCGATGCACAGCAGTGTGTATTCGGCTATAAAGAGTTTCACTACACTTGCAGATACAAACGGCTCTTGTGAATTCTCTGTTTCAAAGCCTGCTTCATTAACAAAGGAATAAATCCCACTACTTTGATAGGCATTTATATCCTTGAATGAATTTTCTATAATCTCACGGTATTTATTCTTAACCACTTTTACTTTGCCGGGCTTTAATTCTTTATTTTCTTTTTTTCTTTTTTTGAGCATGCTGCTTTTGGCGGATTGCTTTTTTTCGCTTACGGTTGTATTCTCTCTTTCCTGTATATCTACCTTAGGATTCACGCTCGGAGAACAGGATGTCATCACCGTGGTCAAAGAAAGTAATAATATGCAAATTATAGTAATTACTTTACTGCTCTCAAATCTCATGAGAGTTCATCCTCCGCAATTTCCAGTATATCACTTACCGTTTGAACCGCATTGGTCTGATTTACTGTCATTATAGCTATGCTGAAGTCAGCCTTAGTACCCTTAGCTATGGCAAATACGTTGTATGTACTCTTGACATTTGCATTGTCGGTTCCTGTGTGAGCATACACCGATAAATCCTTGGAGTAGTTGATACCCTGTGCCGCAATATTATATTGCAGGAGGTCATGCTTGCCTTTATCATCCAGTTCTTTGAGGAGCTTGGCTGCATCCTCTGCTGAGGTATAGTTGTCTCCGTAAATAGAGCTTGCACCGAACTTCCTGCCGAAGGAGGTTTTCTTTACTTTGAAATTATCCGATATCACCTCATTGAGTGAATCGAGACCGCCCAGATAATCTATACCATTGTTTGCGGCAGTGTTGCACAGGGCAATGTTGGAGCTCATGATGTCTGCCTTGGTATCAGCATAGTCATTGGGGTACTCTGCATCAAGTGCCAGGTATATAGGCAGATAAAATCCCCAGGCTACGTATTGCTTATTTGCACCTCTGCTTTTATAGATTTCGCCGGTTTTGTTGTCTATGACACAAACTGTCACATCTGTGCGCTCTGCGAAATTGTCCGATATGTATTCGTTAAGCTCTTTTTCAAGCTCTATATCATCATTACTGTTTTTGGCTGCAGATGACTTACCACTCTTGCTGTCTTTGCCATCTTTGTCGTCTTTGTCATCTTTGTCATCCTTTTCGGTATCGTCTTTTTCATCATCTTTATCGTTGTCATCATCGTCATCATCGTCATAACCATATGAAGCCGATGGTCCGAAGCCCTCTATGATGTCCATTTGATAAACGGCGTATACTCCGGCTCCCAAGAGCGCCAGTATCAGCAATATGATTATAAGCCACAATACAGCCTTATTTGAACCTTTTTTGGGCTTTTGGGGTGGTTGTGCCTGCATAGGGGGTGTATACTGCGGCATTGGTGGTGTTTGGGGCTGCGGCGGTACCTGCATCACAGGCTGCTGTATCTGAGTGGGGTTATCGGTGGGTGTTTCCTCTGCGAGCACAAAGCCGCAGTTAAAACATTTGTTGGTTGCGGGGTCAAGACGGTTACCGCATCTTTCGCAAAACATGGTTCATCATCCTCTTCTTTTTAGTATACATACACTTTAATACAAAATTAAGCTGATGTCAATAAGTTTTTCTAAAGATTTATAATTGTAGCTTGCCGCGCAAAATGCCAAAAATTCACGCACAAAATGAAAAAAGCTGAGAATTAAGGGAAATATCCTCAAAAATCTCAGCTTTTTTAAAAAGTTTTTAAATTTTCGGTATGTTTTTTCAAAAAACGTTGATATTT
>JAGATB010000016.1 GCA_017621495.1 Clostridia bacterium | reverse complement strand
TTTTTTCAACTCTTTTTCCCACTCATCCAGGATGCTATATGCCACTTTGCGTATAGCCATTGCCTGCGGACCCATAGTCTGCTGCAGTGCAATCCTTGAAAAGTTGGTAAGCGCTAACGCCGGATAACCTCTCTTTTGCACTTCATAAAACAATTCCGTCTGAGTCTTGCCGAGCATTGTCAATCTCAGCTTAAATAAATTCTTACCCATGTCGTACCTCCTTAGTTCACTTCTTCCCAAAAATCTTTTAACTGTCTTTCAAATTCTTTGACCAATTGAGTCGGAGTGCAATGCCTACAGTTAATGTGCTCCTCTATAAATCCGACCCCCAACTTATCAAATACATCTCTTCCTCGGCTCCCCTGTGCAAGGGGAGCTGTCACGGAGTGACTGAGGGGTTGTATCCCCGGAGTCAAATCCGATATCCTATGCACTTCCTTAAGCAGCATCAGAGCTCTCTCAAGCTCTTTCTTAAGCAGCATATTCTGTCGCACCTGGAATTCATACATCCCACGCATATTACTGCACACTCCCCGGTTAAGCTCCTTTAAATCTTCATGCTCACCGGTCCCGATATTCTTATATCCCTTCAAAGTAAGACTCTGCATCCGCAGCCGGTTCTCAGCATTAACAAATTCCACATCCTTATTATCCTTGCTGTACATCACATAAAATCTCATACAATTTTCCATTTGTTTTCATCCTCCTACCACAATTTAAAAAATATTGGCATCTGCACCCAGTAAGTCACATCCGCAATGATTATTTTCCGTGTGTCTCTCAAAGTAAAAAAGTAAGTTCCATCATAATGTGCCATCTGGGATTTCCTTGAGCCTACTCTTATTACAGCAAAGTCTATGAGCTCACCATTTCCATCATCAAGCCAAACATCCGGCTTTTTATTCTTGAAGCTATTCCATGCACAAAATCTTTTTTCCATGAGAATTAACTGTCTCTCATCAGCTTTATCACTGATTTTTGTGGCAATATCACTTACTACAACAGGTGTAAAAAAACCGTTTAAAGCCTCTTCAACAACATTTTTAATACTTTCCAACAAGAACCCCTCCAATCAACAGACCTACCTGCTTAAAAGCTATCACAGCTGCACTAATTATTATGTATTCACAAAATGAATTCACTACCTCCGGGCACGTGATGCAAATCCATAAAGAGCTCAATATCAAGAGCAGCAGCACAACCTCCACCAGCCCCAGCGCCAACAACTTAATCACTCTTTTCACCTTCAATCAACCTCTTTCCCATCTTTAACAAAAGTTCCCTGAATACAGGCAAATCGCCCCGATTTGAATATCCCATAGAATATGTATATATTCTGCAGTCTCTGCAGTTGTGCGATTGATATTCATTCTTATATCGCTTAGCTTCATCTAAAATAAAGAAAAATGCGACCGGCTCTGTGTACTGGACCATTTTGCAAGGATACGCTTTGATTCCGTATACTTTGCAGTATGCTTTCTCGCTGTCAATCCAGATATCGTCGACTTCCTCGTATTCGACTTCCTCGTATGGTGGGTATTCTTTTTTGGTGGCTTTTCTCGCGTGGTTCAGCATTTCGTCGAAGTTATCGAAAGTCTTCCACTCGTAGTCGTCAGTCCATAACCACGCATATCCTTCTTCGCTTTCTACATATTTCTTGAGAATACGTTCCACCACGTGGATGGGCGTCATGGTGCCAACATTATCTTTAGCTCCGTCGTGCTGTTTTTCGTAAAATTCTTTTAAAAACTTTTTTTCTTGCTCATTAAATTCAATATTAATCATTATCCTTTACATCTCCATTTATTTAATCAATCTCACAATACAGCCAAAATTACCGGCTGTATAAACCTCAATTCTTGCACCTTCAAATTTAACAGCAAGACCTGTGTCGTCGTAAACCCTGAGCCATGACGTGCAGCTCACCTGCTTTTTATAATGCTCCGGAATTATAATTTTTTCATCTTCAACTACATATGCACTGTATGCTCCGTCTTCGTCAAAGCAAAGCCTCTGAACTCCTTGTGGAAAATTAAGCACTAAATGCCCCATGTCACTGCATCCGATTGATACCTTTTTACATTCCTTATAATTTTTCATTTTTTATTCCTCCTAAAAAAATCCTTGATTTTCGCCTCCACATATGGTAATATGTAGATACGATTAACTTTTTGCGTACGCCTCCGAGCCTGCAGTGCTCCCGGCGTATGCTTTGCTATGCTCTTGCTTGATTATGATTAATCAATATCAACTATCTATATTATAGCAAGAAAATCTCTTACTGTCAATAGTTAAATAAGAAATTTTCTTATAAAGGAGGTATTTTTTTGTCTGCTGTAGAAAGAATTCTAAAAATATCCCATGAAAACGGGTATACACAGGCATCTTTAGCTGAAAAGCTGAATGAATTTGGTGTTGTTAGTGTGAAAAAACAAACAATAACTGATTGGAAAGCTGGTAAGAGTAATTCTTACCTCATGTTGTTAAAAGAGCTATCTCAAATTTTGAACGTGTCGATTGATTACTTAATATGCGGTGAAAATTCAGACACAACTCTAAGCGATAATGAAAAAGAATTTTTAAACATTTTGAATCGCCTAAAAAATCCTATTGACCAGGCAAAGTTAATAGGATATGCTGACTGTTATGCAGACAAGCTTCTGGATGAACGACTCAATAATGAAGGAGCTGATGCACAGCAGCGATTTAGCAAGACAAGTTAAAAAAGTAGGAAAGATTATTTATGTAAATTTTAATAAAACTACAGGAGGACTTTTTAATGAATGATATGCTAAAAAATTTTATTGAATCCAAGATTAATGAAGAAACTGAAAAAAATCAAAAAGAGAAAAACGAACTTCTAATGAGTTTAAATTTGTATGAAAAAGTTTATGCTCCGGACGATTGTCATAGTGAAGAGTATTCTTACTCTGAATGGGATAGTGCAACTTCAAAAAACAAATTTTATAAACCTGTTCCCATTGACATTACTGATGAAGAGTATAAGGAACTACTAAAGCATGTAAGTAAGAAAGAGGATAAAACAGAAAATTCAATTGCTATAGCATTAAAAGTCATTGCATGGACTATTTTTATTGTAGGAGCTATTGCTGGATTTGCTTTCGGTAATGCTAAAATACCAGATACATATGATATATATGCTGGTAGTGCATTTTCTTTAACCATTGCTTTTACATATTGGAGTATTGCACTTGTAAGCGGTACCATATTTCTTGCCTTTTCAGAAATAATCAATCTGTTAGAGAAAATTAAAAACAAGTAATTTATTATTAAACATTTCATGAGACAAGGAGCTTTAAAAACCGCATGGTTAAAGGCTTCTTGTCTATTTTTACTCATTTTTCTGCTTTTTTCATTTTGTGCGTGAATTCAACGTATCAAAAATTTAAAAATCATCCTCAAAGTCGCTTAAATACTATCGCGGAATTTGTTCCGCATGAAATTCAAAAAACTTCCGCGACAAACTGTTTGAAAAGTAATAAAAAAATATTATCTTTTAAAAAGATATTTTTTAATTTTAAAGGTTTTTAAAAACACTTTTTTAAAGTTGCATACTATCCTTAAAACGCAGAAAAGACGGCACTCCAAGCCCAATATGCACGGACCTCAGCAACCGTCTTTAAAAATATTTAAAAGGTTTTTAAAAAGGTTTTTAAAAGTTTTAAAACACATTTTTAAATCCGGGTGCAAAACCCTCAAAAACCCATGAAAATAAGTTGCGTTCTTTCATTCGTCATTTTGCACAAATATTCACATGCATGTCATCAAAAACCGCTTAACCACTGGCTTTTCACGTCTTTATTCGGATTAACCCGTCTTTTCTCACTTCACACTGTTTTTTTCATTCTACTCGTTAAACTACAATTTATGACAAACCGAAAAGCAAGACTTTTTAATAAATCAATAAATAACAAATCCGTTTTTCTGCACATACACCGTCTTATCCAGACAGGTTGCGTTATGGCAGGCAAGGCAGCGGGTTGTGTTTATTTTGAGGGATTCCTCAGACAGATTTACAGCTGCAAAAACGGAGTTTTCACCGTCGGTGCGTTCCATTACCAGTATTCCGTTTTCGCTGCGCAGAAACTTAATTTCGCCCTTTTTAAAGGCTTTGTTTTCGTTCTTAATCTTTGCCATCGCTCTGTAGAAATCATTTATTTCATTTTCTGTGTTATCCCAGTCAAAGTGAGCCCTGTTAAAGGGGTCGCCGAAGCCGTGCATGCCTGTCTCGTCTCCGTAATAGATGCAGGCACTTCCCGGCAGGAAAAACTGCAGCATTACCGCAAGCTTTATCAGCTCATTTGCCCTTGATAATTCTTCTTTGGAGAATGCATACGCTGCTCTGCCCTCACGGCTCATATCCTGTGGAGCACCCGTCAGTACTGTGAGTATTCTTGCGGTGTCGTGGGTAGATAGACTGTTCATCAGGCAGTCTGTGACCTCTTTGGGGTAGTTTTCGGTTATAGTGAGCACTCTGTCTGCAAAGGCCTCTGTGCCTATATACCCCTGTACAAGTGCTATGATTGCCTCCCGGAAGGGATAATTCATTACCGAATCCAGCTCCGTATCAGTAAAGTAGCGTCTGCGTACGTCGTAGGCAATTTTGTTGGATGCATCCTCCCACACCTCGCCCAGGACTATAGCATCGGGCTTGAACTTTTTCACCTCTTTATGAAGCAGCCGTATGAATTCGTCCGGCAGTTCATCTGCCACATCAAGCCTGAATCCGTCTGCTCCCAGTGATAACCAGTGTTTTATCACACTGTCTTCATCTGTGATTATATATTTGATATAGTCGCTGCTTAGTTCGTTAACACATGGCAGAGTGTCTATACCCCACCAGCTGTCATACTCACCGTTTTCGCCTATATTAAACCACGACCTGTAGGGTGAAGTTTTGTTATGATATGCACCGTCGCCAAATCTGCCCGGTTTGTCAAAGTAGATACTGTCGGAACCCGTATGAGAAAACACACCGTCCAGAAGTATCCTGATATCCGCTTCGTGTGCTCTTTCGCACAGTTCCTTAAAGTCAGCCTCATCACCCAGCATAGGATCTATGGTCTTGTAGTCGCAGGTGTCGTAGCGGTGATTGGAGAAGGCTTTGAATATGGGGTTTAAGTAGATTATACCCACACCCAGTTCCTTAAGGTAGGGGAGCTTTTGGGCTATTCCCTGTAAGTTGCCCCCGTAGAAGTCGTTGTTTAGTATCTTGCCGTATTCATCCGGCAGATAGTGAGGTACTTCCTTTGTATTTTCGTGCACTGTGTAGGGGGTGAGCTTATCCGTTAAATCCGGAGAGCCCACTTTAAAAAATCTGTCCGGAAATATCTGATACATTACCCGTCCTTTGAATTCATCGGGGGTGGTAAATCCCTTTGGGATACATGATATCTGCCACTTATCACCTTCACCAATGTTGGTATCGGAGCTGCCTAATTTATAAAGCTCAAATGATGACTGAGCTGTTTCTATAAAAAAGTGGTAGAAATACAGTCCTTTTTTTTTAAGGATCATATCTCCTGAAAAGATATCGTATGCATCCTTGGTATCCGTTTTGCCCAGAGCAAACTCAAGCCTATCTTCACCTTCTGTTATCAGAGTTACCTTCTTTGTAATGCACGATTGGGGTATATGAATGTTTATACGGCAAGGCTCACCTGCCTCTGTGCAGCCGAAGGGAGTTTTAAAAATTGTTTTTTTACTGTCATATAATATTCTCATATCAATATTCTCCGTTTAACTTAATAAGAATAAATTCCCGGTTAACACTTCCGGACAGACGGGAAAACCGACTGTCCGGAATGCGTATAATATTATATTTTCCAAATATTCTCAGCGTATTCACTTATTGCTCTGTCAGAGGAGAAAATTCCTGCTTTTGCAATGTTTGTAAGTGACATATCCATAAACTTATATTTATTCTTATAGGTTTCGCCTACCAGACTTTGAGCATTTACATAGGAACCAAAGTCTGCAAGGGTCATATATGCATCGGCTGTGCCAAATGCATTTGTGAGCAGTGACTTAGCCACATCATCAAATCGAGCACCGAGTACATTGGATGTAAGCATATCCAAAACAGCCTTCAGGTTGGGGTCTGCATTTACATAGTCAAGCGGTGAGTAACCATGACGCCAGAGCTCCTCTACCTCGTGAGCCTTGAGACCAAAGAGGAATATATTGTCTTCGCCCACCTGCTCTGCAATCTCAACATTAGCACCGTCAAGTGTACCCAGAGTAACTGCACCGTTAATCATAAGCTTCATGTTACCTGTACCGGATGCTTCCTTACCTGCAATTGATATCTGCTCGGAGATATCTGCCGCAGGGATTATGATTTCTGCCAGAGAAACTCTGTAGTCCTCTATAAATACCACCTTGAGCTTATCTCTTACAGCGGGGTCGGAGTTGATAGTGTTGGAGATTGCGCATATGAGGCGGATTATCTGCTTAGCCATGAAATATCCCGCAGATGCCTTTGCCGCAAATACAAATGTTCTGGGCTGGAATTCTGCATTGGGGTTCTCCTTAATCCATCTGTACATGTGCAGTATCTGCAGTACGTTAAGGAGCTGTCTCTTGTACTCATGAAGTCTCTTAATCTGTACATCAAATATGGAGTTGGGGTCTACCTTAATGCCGTTTGCCTTAAGGATATAGTCCGCCAGACGTTCCTTGTTCTGATGCTTTATGTCAAAGAGAGTATCCAGCACCTTAGTGTCACCCTTGTATTTAAGGAGCTTTTCAAGCTCTTTGGAGTCCTTGGTAAAGCCTTCGCCTATGGTTTCTTTAAGGAATGAGGTAAGGGCAGGGTTGGACTGACAGAGCCACCTTCTGTATGCTATACCGTTTGTTACATTTGTAAATTTATCCGGCTCTATATTGTAGTAGTCGCGGAATATACTCTGGGTGAGTATCTCGCTGTGGAGCTTGGATACACCGTTTACTGTATGACAGCATGCAAGGCATAAGTTTGCCATACGCACTTCGCCGTTGGCAATAACAGCCATGTATTCTATCTTGGCATTATCACCGGGATAGATGTTGTTTAAGTTTATGAGAAGTCTGCGGTTGATTTCTGCTACTATCTGATAAATTCTGGGGAGCTGTTCTTTGAACATACCCTCTGCCCATCTTTCCAGAGCTTCACTCATGACGGTGTGGTTGGTGTAGGAGAGAGTCTTGCAGGCTATATTCCACGCATCGTCCCAGCCGTAGTTGTAATCGTCCATAAGTATTCTCATAAGCTCGGGTACGCACAGAGCAGGGTGTGTGTCGTTTATGTGTATGGATACCTTATCAGCAAGGTTATCAAGCGTACCGTATTTTGCAAAGTGCTTTTTGGTAATTGTCTGCAGGGAAGCACTTACGAAGAAGTACTGCTGTTTGATTCTCAGTATCTTACCCTCTATATGGTCATCGGCAGGGTAGAGCACCTTGGATATAACCTCTGCCTTGGTATTCTCTTCTATAGCTTTAGCGTAGTCTCCTCTGGAGAAAGCATTCATATCAAATCTCTTGGGGGATTTAGCACTCCAGAGTACCAGCTTGTTTACAGCCTCCGAGTCATATCCGGAGATAAGCATATCATAGGGGACAGCGAGAACCACATTGTAGTCTACGTGGTCAGCATGGTAGCCGTTTTCGTCAAACCATTCATTTACACGTCCGCCGAAACGCACCTCAACTGCTTCATCAGTCCTGCCCTTGAGCCATACATCGCCCAGACCCAGCCAGTCATCGGGGAATTCCATCTGCCAGCCGTCTATAATCTTCTGCTTGAATATACCGAATTCGTATCTGATAGAGTAGCCTGTAGCCGGTATTCCCAGAGAGCTCAGTGAATCCATATAGCAGGAAGCCAGTCTGCCCAGACCACCGTTACCCAGACCTGCATCGGGCTCTATATCATATATTTCATCTATGTTCACATTGATAGATGAGAGAGCCGAGCGGAAGGTATCCTCAATCTTGAGGTTACACAGGTTGTTTCTGAGGGAGGTACCCACGAGGAATTCCATTGACATATAGAATACCTGCTTATCCTCATTCTTGGAGGTTTTCTTCTTGAATTCTGTATTTTTATCTGCAAGTATATCTCTTACCACCATACAGAGAGTCTGATATACCTGCTGTTTTGTAGCCTCGGCTATATCGCAGCCAAAGTTATTTTTGCATTTCTCGTCCAGAAGCTCCATTGCATTTACATCGCCCTGTGCCGCTTTTGGTGTACTTTTCTTTGCCGGTGTCTTGGCAGGAGCTTTCTTAGCCTTTGTTGCTGTTTTAGCGGTTGAAGCTTTTGCTTTATCGGCTGTCTTTGCAGCAGCCTTTGCTTTATCCGCAGTTTTTACGGCAGCAGTCTTAGCTGTTTCTGCTGTCTTTGCGGTTGTCTTTTTTTCTTGTGCCATTTTAAATATCATCCTTTTTATTATAAATTGAAAATACATTCTGCCCTACATTATACACTCAAATTGTATATATGTCTACGAGTTTTATGAAGATTTGTATATTTTGACTAACACTTCGAGTGCCGTTGTCAAGCCTTAAAACAGAAATGGAAAGCGTACATGATTATCCGCTTTCCATTTCATTATCTCACAAATGCAAAAAAGCATACGGAGCAGAATTTCAATCAAATTAACGGTTTAATAAACAATGAGCCGCCGAAAACGTTTATCCGGGAGCAGATAAAAAATTCTGCAAAAGAGCGTAGTGAGAAAATATCTGCAAGTGTTTTCAACTAATGCAATACTTAATTGTAGAGGACAAATATATATTTGGACAAGAAAAATTTTTTGTAATACAAATCACTTATTTTGCGGTGGTTTGGTGGTTTTTTCCTGTATTTCCATAAATATTTGTAGCAGAACATTTCTCTATGTTTTGTTGCGATATTTCCATAGAGATTTTTCGAGATATATTGTATAATGATGTTGAATGAAAGGCGGGAAAGCGTCTTTTGGAATATAATTTGTTCCAAGAAACCATTAAATTAAATGAGGAGAGGTTTGAGAGCCATGAAACTTACATTTTTAGGAACCAGTCACGGAATCCCGGAGAAAAACAGATTTTGTACTTGCAATATGTTGGAGATTGGAGAGGATATTTATATTTTCGATGTGGGTGCACCGCTGGCAGAACTTTTAACCAACCGGGATGTTCCCTATGAAAAGGTGAAAAAACTGTTTATTACTCATTGTCATCTTGATCATATGAATGGGCTGGAGATGTTTTTAAGACTTTGTAAATGGCATGTTACAGACTCTCAGGCTGAAGGATATCTCCCTGATAAAAGGGTTGTAGATAAACTTAACGAGCCGTTACAAACAGTAGGACAAAACAATTCAAATATGCATATCAAGGTGCGTCATTATACTGAGGGCGTAGTATATCAAGATGAAAATCTGATGGTGACCGCAATTCCCAATAAGCACTTAGATACTGTAGGCGGGTATTCCTTTGGCTTTGATGTGGAGGTGAGCGGTAAACATATTTTATTTACCGGGGACTTAACCCATACCATGGACGATTTTCCGGAGATTGCCTTTTCCAAACATTACGACCTGATTGTTACCGAGTGTGCTCATGCTTCGGTGGAAACATTAAAGGAACAGTTGAGTAGGGTAAAGGCAGATATGGTAGTGGTGAATCATATTTACCCTCAGTCTAAGATAAAGGAAATTCTAGCACTTGATGGGGAATATAATTTTAAATTGCTTGTGGGTAATGATAATGATGAGATTAAATTAGAGGAGTAAGACATAGATGGAGTTAAAGATAGCACATGGTAGCGGCACGCATAAGGAAAAGTACAATGATAGAGAAGCGGTGGTACTTTTCCCTGGGGAAGATGTAAAACGTGGGAAATGGTTTCTTCCCGGAAGAAGATTAGAGGAAAGAAGTGTCATTAAGGTCTCTTTGGAGGACGCACTGCAAACCCAATATGGTAAAAAGGAAAGCGTGTATCTGGATGTAGAATACTTTGATGTAGGAAACGGTTTTTTCACAATATTGTATGATGCACTGGACAATCCGGAGAAAATGGGGGAGATTGTAGAACTTCATGACACCAAAGTATGGATGACTCATCGGTTTTATCTCAAGAACCCATTTTTTGAAAAGCGCTGCGGAGGCAGTGATTTAATAATTAGTGCTTATGCAGAATTTATGGGAAACTCTTTTTCTCCGGTCGTTATTGGCAAGATACATATGGAAGGTACCGGGACGTTTGCCGGTGTGGAAATAGAACAAAAAGCACCTCAATGTATTGGAAACAATTTCTTCTCTGATGATGAGATAATGTTTGATATTAAGCTGACTAATACCATGCAGGAGGATATGTTTGGAACCATTACCTACACGGTGGTGGATCGGGACACAGCAAAGGTGGTCTGGGAAGAAGAGGAAACGATTGTGGTAAAGGACACCCTTTGTCGTACTATTTGTCCCCGGGTAGAACGGTACGGGTTGTATTTGTTGGTAACTCAGGTTAAGGCTGATGGAATTTATGCTATTAAAAAGAACAAGTTTGCCAAAATTCATTCTTCTTCAGAGGTAGTGCAGAATAGGGATTTGGGTTTTTCAGACCATTTCGCACAAGCAGTAAAAGGAGCACCTGCACCGGCACTGGAACTGATGCGAAAGGGCGGTTTTGGTATCAATCGTGATGAAATCTTATGGAGTGATTTTGAAAGAGAAGAAGGGCTCTATGCTATTCCTTCATTTGCTGAGGAATATCTTCAGGAGGCAGAAAAGAACCATATTGAGGTTTGTTTCACCTTGGGAAAAGCCAATGTCCACATTGGAGTTACCGATTGCCCGGTACGAGAAAAGGGAGATCAGGAAAAATGGAGATTGTATGTAAGAAATGTGGTAAGGCAACTGAAAGGTCGTGTGTGCTATTATAGCATCTACAATGAACCCAACATTCCTTTGAAAAAGCGGGAAAGTGTGCATTGGTATGTGGAGGATTTGAAGATTGCTTATGAGGAAGTAAAACGAGAAGATCCACAGGCACAGGTTTTGGGATTTACTACCGCTTGTATTCCCTATTATTGGTTAGAGGAGGCCTTTGCTCAAGGCGCACTTTCTTATTGTGATGTGGTGGATATTCATCCCTATTGCTGGAACACGTCGCCGGAGGAATTTGATTTTATAGAGCGAGTGAAACGTGTCTATGCCTTGATGGAAAAGTACGGCGAGGTTAAGCCGGTCTGGAACACGGAGTTTGGATATCCGGTTATGCCTAAGGGGTGCGGCATAGCAGACGAGTATCTCCAGGGAGAATATATCATGCATACTTATCTGTATTCACGGGCAGAAAACATTTTGGATAAGTTTTATATTTATCAGTTTGTAGACTCTCCGGAGCGGGATCGTAGTGAGTGTGAGCGATCCTTTGGGGTCCTCTATAGCGATCTTGCAAATTTGAGAGAGACGCCGCTGGCGGCGAAACCTGCGTATTTGATGCTTGCCAATATGAATCGAATGATTGCGGGAGGAATTTGCTTGGGTGAAACATTCTGCCATGACAGAATGACATTAATTCGTTATAAGAGACCGGATTCTTCGGATATGTTTGTTTTTTGGGCGTATTTGAATACCAGAAAGAATGTCATTACATTGGATTTAGGAACTGATGAGGTTATCCTGACAGACCGGTATGGAAACCAGATAATTAGAAAAAGTAAAACAGGAGTGTATGAATTCCTTGTAACTAAAGAAACTCAATTTGTAGAGGGGAACTTTACAAAGTTTGAAGATCTGTCAAACTATCCGGCGTGAAAAGGAGGTATATTATGAAAAAAACTGTTGTAGTGTTAGTGTTATGTGCGGTCATGCTTATGGAAACCTTTGGAAGTTTGCCCATTGTTTCTGCTGCTGAAAACACCAAAGTGGTATATGCCGAATATCTTCCGGGCGAGGTTAACCGTGGAGGACTTACAGGCTACATGGCAAATCGCGGCGAGCTTAAAGCGCAAAGCTATCAGGGAAAGAAAGTTTATATCATGCAGTCTAAAGGAAAAGCAGAGCAAAAGGCCATGTATTTTTCGGTTAGCGGGAATGACATTACTTCTCAAATTGCAGATGGCACCGGGGTTGAAATTACAGTAGAGTATTTTGATGCGGGAGAAGGAACATTTGCTTTGGTATACGATGCACTTTACATTGAAAACAACGAGAACAAAGCAGATAAATATTACCGGGCGTTTGAGCCTTGGTCCCCTTATGTAGAGGGCAAGTATGCAGGTTATTGTGAACTTAAGAACACCAATCTGTGGAAAACACATACCTTCTATATCCGGGATCCTAAGTTTCAAAAGGCTCTATCTTATGATTCTGATTTCTATATTACCATTTCAGATCAGCATACCGGGGCGTCAACGGTGGATGTGGCGGTTTCTAAGGTTAGTGTTAAGACTATGGAAACCAAAAGCCCGGCACGGGTAATGTCTCGAACTCAGTATGTAGGAAATATTTTCCCAAGGGATGCGAAGATTGCGTTTGAGAGTGACATTATCAGTACAGTGAACTATGATTTTGAGGGTGAAGTTATTTTTTCTGCCATCAATTTAAATGATGTTGGCATTATGTATGATAATGTGGCGGCTCCGTTAAAATTGCAAAAGGATGGTACCTTGGATGAATCATTGATTTTGGAGCAAAAGCGAGAACCTATTACCCTTAAGGCCGGAGAAACTATAACCAAACAGGTAGAGTTTGGATTTGACTGGTTTGGACCCATGACCTATCGGGTGGAGTTGATGGATGAAACCGGTGTATATTATACGGTTTATGACAAAGCCTTTTCAAGAGTTCCTCGAAATGAACGGGAGGAACTTAATGAAAATCTGGGCGTATCCATGCATTATTTTAATATGGACTCAACCAATGATACCTGGGTCGACGGCGGAATGGAACTTTTGGATCGTGCGGGTATCAGTCATGTGCGAGGCGATATCCTTTGGGTACAGACAGAGACCAATCGGGGAAGTTACGGAATAAATAAAGGGGCAGAAAATTTTTATAAGCGAAATAGAGATATCTATGACGGCAGATACAAAATGTATCCTATCATGAATGGAGATAACTTCCGCTTTGATTTTACCTTCTCTGAATTCGACCGCAAAGAGGTTACCGATGCCTTTGGTGACTATGTGAGAGAATTTGCAAAGTTGACAGAACAGTATGGCATTGATACTTTTGAGATTATTAATGAGCCAAACCTTGGCGACAGGGTGCCGGCAGAGCTATATGCCCAGCTTTTAGATTCAGTTTGGGAAAAAACCAAGCCTTATCTTCCTGATATCATGCTGGCAGGACCTGCCACAGCCGAGACCCCGGTTAGCACTGAGGATGCCTATATTCCCAAGGTGTTTAAGCTTGGAGGACTTGACAAGGTAGATATTGTGTCTGTTCATCCTTACAACTGGCGGTTTGCACCGGAGGTCAGCGGCAATATGGAAGAGGTGCTAAAGCTGAAAGAACTGTGTGCAAGATATGGAAAACCAAATGTAGAAATCTGGGCGACTGAGAATGGATATACGACGGCAACCACAAATCCGGGTATGCGGGTCATTGGCAACGACAGTGGTGAGATTGGTCAGGCGGCATACATTACCAGATTCTTTATTATGAGTCAGGCAGAAAAGGTCATCGATAAATATTTTATTTATACCATGCACGATACATTCAGCCGGATTAGCAACGGATGCCGGTTTGGTATGACAAGGGGAATCAATAGCCCATATGAAGCGTTGATTGCAAAACCGATTATGATTGCGGCTTCCCAGATGAGTAGAATGATGAACCGGGCAGAGTGTATTGATAAAATCGCCACCGAGGATTATGATTTGATGGCGTATCGGTTCCGGCGCCCGGAAAAGAGTGATATGATTGCCCTTTGGTCCATCAATGAGAGAAGTAAAATTACCCTCTCCCTTGGAGCGAAGGAAATTACAGTTTCCGATATGTATGGCAATGAAACTAAGATGTATTCCGAAGAAGGCATCTATAGTTTCATGCCCGAATGGACGGTGAAGTATATTGAGGGCGATTTTACCGAGTTTAAGCAGGTAGAGGAAACCCTAAAGCACAAGGAACTGTTATACGACGCAGTGGTGGGAGATACCTATCAGTTTGAGGTTACCAATCACACAGGCAGAGCATTCACAGTAGTTCCCGCAAAGAATAGTCATCTGGATGTTCAGGTGGATAAGACCTTCGCTCCCGGCAGTACTATGATCGGAGAGTTCACTTTAAAAACCAGGACAAAAACCAACTTGCAGCTTTATTTCTATGAGGGGGATAAGCTATATGCCACTGTTTCATATGTCATAACACCGGTTGATTCGGTAACAATTTCGCTGGAAAAATGCGAGCCCTATAATGAACACACATTAAACCGTTGGGCGGTTACGTTAAATGTCAAGAATAATCGTAACGAAAGACCTGTTGGTGGTTATATTAAATTGGAATCCCCCAATGATGTGGTGGAAAAGCTTTCAAATATTGGTGTTTCCAGCATTCCTGCGGGGAGGGAACGTTCTGTTAAGTTTTATTTGCCGGAGATGAACGAGAAACACAAGGATGCCCTTTCGGGAACCTTCTATATGAGCGATGGGGAGAGCCAGTATCTTAGCTTTGAGGTGGACTTTACCATTGCCAAGTATGCAAAGAATGCACCCAAGATAGATGGATACCTTGAAACCGGGGAATGGATGCGGGGCGCATGGATTAATATCGATCGAGAATTTCAGATTCGGCAGATTACCGATTGGAAGGGTGTTGATGATCTAAGTGGCAAAGTAAATCTGATGTGGGATTATGATAATCTGTATTTGGCAGCCAAGGTACGGGACAATGTGTTAGATACCTCTGCAAAGGAACCCAAATTGATGTGGAATAACGATAGTCTGCAGATTGGTATTAAATGTGACATGGAAACCTCAGCTGCTGCGTTTAACGAGCTTTGTATCTCAATACATGAAGGCAAACCCACTATTTATCGAAATCGTGCTGAAGGTACGGCAATCCCCGGACCGGTAACCAATTTTGAGGGTGTGATTCGCAGGGACGAAGACGAAAAAATAACCTATTATGAGATTACCATTCCTTGGTCTGAATTGATAACTAAAAATTTTGAAATCAAACCGGATATTGGCATTGCTTTTTCTATGATAATTAATGACAATGATGGAACAGGAAGACGAGGATGGATTGAGCTTACCAAGGGAATCGGCTATGAGAAAAATCCTGCGCTGTTTACTAAACTTCGGCTTATGCTATAATATATAATATACGAGGAGAATATGAGCATGAAAAAAATAATCACAGTTTTATTTCTGGTTGTGTTGACACAGCTGTCTTTTTCCAGAGTGTTTGCAGCAGAGTATAATTTTTTGTATACATTTGATGATTTAACCGAAAGCGGTAATATCGAGTATACCGATAGTAATGGTGCGGTACATAATGTGCGAAAGGCGACATGTACCATTGCACCTATGGCGTCGGAACCCGTGAAAGCCGGCAAGTTTTACATTAGCATGGATACATACTGGGGCAGATATAATGGAGCTCAGCAAACGATGCAGCTGAAGCCCGGCTCAGGAGCTACCAAAATTGTATTTGGAACCTATAGCACGGGTCTTGGATATGAGAGCAGCAATAGTGGGTGGCAGGCAAACGAGGGGGTTTATCAGCCTGCACTTAATACCTGCGTTCAGATTGAAATGCTACTGGATTTTGATGCAGCCAGTATTACCTATTACAAAGATGGTGACCTTTGGGGCACCGGAATCCTACATGAAGATGTAATTAATAATGGACTTGCGGGTATTACAATGGCAAACGGGGACCAATGGTGGATTGATAATCTTATTATGTCCACGGTGCCTGAAGTTTTGGAACCAAAGGTGACCACATTAGACACCGACCGGGGGTATGTAGAGGTGGATTTCTCTGCTCCGTTAAGCAAGGCATCAGAGGCTGCAATTATTCCTGAATATGTTACCTTTGGGGCAAATGGCGAGATGACTTCACCCACGGTTACCAAGATTGAGAGAGTTTCCTCTCAGATTTATCGGGTTTATTACAGTGCAGAGTTTGCAACAGATGCAGAATACTATCTTACGCTTCCTACAGATTTAACCGGTAAGTTTGGTCAAAAGGTGTTTTGTGATAAAATCTATTTTTCCGGGGCAGACGGTTCGGCTTTGATTTCTGATGTAATCTTATTGGATGTGGATGGCGTAAGACAAAGCGCGGTAGATGCAGGGGACGGAATTCTCCGGATACAGTTTAAGGTTTCTGATAGTCTCTCGAAGGAGTTGCTGGATATGATGACTGTAACAGCTGACGAAAGTGATGTAGCTGTTGCGTCAAGAACACTGGAAGACGATATCTATACCATAATCCTTGAAGACACCGTAGATCCCGGTGCTGTTTGTGCGGTAGAGATTCCACAGACGGTGTTGGGGCTTACCAATGCGAAAAGAAGCTTTATAACCAGCGGGGGAAGCTTTGAGATAAAAAGCTTTGCATTTCAAGACGCCGATAACACAAATGCTGTTACACCGGAAGAAACTACCAAGATAAAGTTGGAAATACTGAATTCTATTAAAAAGAACGAGAAGACTTATTTGTTCTTTGGCGCATATTCTGCGACAGGAAAGATGACAGCTTTTAGTATTCTTCCTTTAGACATGTCTAAAAACTACATTAATACTCAAATTGAAATTTCACCGAGCAACATTGATACCATCATTCAGGGATTTTTGATTGAGGAAGCCTTTGACGGAAGTCGATATGTATTAAATCCACTTACTGATAACATCAAACTAAGCAATTAAGAATCCTATAGGAGAAATAAATGGAAATGAAAAATAAAACGAAGAATTCCTTGTTAAAAGGATTATCCTTCCTTTTCTTGTTTTTAACCCTGTGTATAGGAACTGATGTGTATGCCCAGGAAGATGCGATTCTGTATGAAACCTTTGAGGATTATACAGGAGAGCTTCCTGCCGGTGCGATGGGCACAGGACGGGGGACTGCAAGTAGTCATGATGACATATTCGGAACCTCATATGCATTAGCCAACATTTATTTGAACGATGCGGGAGAAATAACGGCAAAGATGTATGATGAGCTGAAATATGACCTCTCATCATCTCTGCAAACGGGGACATATGTTCTGAATTTTAGTTGTTTGTTTGAAACAGTTCCTGCCGATGGAGAGGCGGGTAGGCTGTTTATGTGTAAGATAGGCGGAACCTCTAGTGGTAGTTATCTTGCGTCGCAAACATTTATGGTAGGAAACGGCTATATGGGGTATGCCAAGGGCATGAAAGGATGGACACCTTCCAATTCCGGTAAGTTTGTGTATGTCGCTAATCGTTGGTATGATGTCTCCATGGTACTGGAGCTTACAGCAGAGAGCCAGAAGATTCATTACTACATTGATGGCATATTCTATGGAACTGACACCATTACGGAAACGGTGTATCCTATATCCAGGATAGAGTTTCGTCTGGAGGATAATATGATGCCCGGTTCCATGTATTTAGACAACATAGAATTGTGCAAGATGGGAGATGCCAATAAATTACGGATTTTAGCAGGAGATGAGGCAGAGAGCACTTCACTTCGAATAGGACTGCAGCTTCCAATGACAGAAGAGGCAAAGGACGAATTGGCACAAAATCCCCAAAGCATCGTTTTAAAAGATCAAAACCAGACGGTAGTTGGGATTGATAGCATCACGATACATACACCAAGAATGATAGAAGTAACGCTTACCTCACTCCTTGCCACAGGAGAGTATACTCTTGATATAGCGGACGAGGTAGAAACCATTTTTGCTGACGTGTTGGCAGTGAAGCCTATTAACTTTCAGGTCTATACTGACAGAAAGATTACTGATGTTTTTGACCTGGGAAGTGTATATACTACGCTGACAAGCACGGTACAGGAGAATAAATTAACTGCCCGTCCGGCAAAAGGAAAAGCAATGGCTTATCTGTGTAAGCAGGGCATTGAAGGGGCACAGCTGATTCCCAAAACGGAGATGCATACAGCATATTTTTCTATTAACGACACAACAATGAAAAAGCTGTCTGATGGTAGCAGCGTAGAAGTTACAGTAGCATACTTTGACGCAGGAAATGGAATGGTAAATCTGTTTTACGATTCTCAATATCTTGCTAAGGATTTTGGCGGTATGCTTGTGCTGACCGATACCAACACATGGAAAATCCATACCTTTCAATTACCTGCTCCGTATTTTAACGGGAGAATGACCGGTGCGGTAACCGGTAGCGATTTTTCACTTACTGTATTTAATCCGTTTTCCGGATACTCGGCAGGTCAGGTTTTAATTGGAGGGGTTGGAATAAAAATGAGCGACCCCATTGCTCCTGTTAAACTGGAGTTAACAAGCCAACACTTTGGGAACATCTTTTATCGGGGAGAAACGATTGCATTTGATCTGAATTTTCTGAAGCAGTCCACCAAAGAGGATATTCCTCAAAGCTATGAGAAACAGATTGAGGTTCTCGATTACACAGGGGAACCAGTTTGGAGAGAAGATGACATTCTTTCCTTTTCCAAAGGACTTTTGGTGAATGAAAGGATTCAGCTTCCATCCCTGCCCTATGGGATATATACCCTTCGGATGACGGTGAAAAACGGAAGCCTTCTTTCCCAACGGGAATACGAGTTTTCGTATGTTAATTCTGATTTGGGTGCGACCAACAACCAGAGCTTGGGAATTTGTATGCATTATGCACTTTCTGAGGCTAAAAAGTGGAACAATGATCCGACCCTTTTACTTGACTTGATGGACAAGGCAGGAATTGGGTATATCAGAGATAATTTCAATTTGAACAGCTTTGCCACTCTGCCTACCGGATCAAGCAATTTTGTATATGCCATGCCGGAACTATGGCAGGATTACATTACAAAAATTACTGCCAGAGGAATGAACCTACTTCCTATTGCAGAAGGCGTGGTGCCCGGATTTGACGAAGACCCGGTTTATACGCCGGAGGCACAAGCAGTGTTTGCTGTCAATGCAGCGGCGTTTGCCAAAGAACTGGAAACCCTTGGAGTACACGCCTTTGAATTAAACAATGAGTACAATTTGGCGGCAAACCGAATTCCGCCGGAGAACGCAAGCGGAGAGGAATACTATAATAAGGCTGATTATTATGCCGAATTCTTAAATCAGGTGTACACCAAGGTAAAAGCATTTTGCCCCACATTTACATTGGTGGGAGGTGCGATTGCAGATATCCCTGTCGAATGGCTGGATGTGTTGTTTCAAGGAATTCAAAGCCGACAAAACGATAGCAACGGGCAATTGATGGATGTTTTGAGTGTCCATCCGTATAAGGACTTGACGGAATCGGAGCTGGGTGACTATCTGAGTTCTGCAGATACATTGGCAGGTGAATATGGTCTTTCCTATCCTCTCTGGGCAACTGAGTATGGATGGTCTACCTCCGGACAAACCGCAGTGTCTGAAGAGCTGCAGGCTACTAATGTGGTTCAACGTTATGTGACAGGGAGAGCACAGAAAGCGTTTGAAAAAGCATTTATCTATTCTTATAAAGACGGGGCGGTAGATGTCACCAGTAAAGGGTCCGGATTTGGCATATTACGTGCTTACGATGAAGCCCTGCTGGATGTTCCCTGTAGTGCAAAGCCGAGCTACTTGGCGGTTTCTAACATGAATCTGCTTTTAGCAGATGCCACAGGAAGCGAAGTGGTGGAGGAACAGGAAGATGGCGTCAATATTTATAAGTTTACTATGGAAAACCAGGATACAGTCTATGTTTTTTGGGGAAATGGAACCTATGCTCTGAATCTGCAAACTCCGCAGATAACTCTGGTGGATATGTACGGCAACGAAACCTTGATGGAAAGTCAAGCCGGGGCATATGTCCTGAAGGCTACCGACACAGTTTCTTATGTCAAAGTTCCCTATAGCCATATACCGGTTTACATCATAGATGAGGATGGGAAATGTCAGGTTTTCTATGGTGGGAGCAGCTTCTTTCCTATGTTGATTGATGAAAAAGGAACACAGAGAGCCTTCAACCTTTCCGGAACAGATGGTGACTACACTATGAGCTTTGATCTGCAGGAAGATGATGAACTTTGGCTTTTGTGGCAGGAAGGAGACTGTCTCAACCGGTTTAAGGTGTTTGGAAGTGCATACCCCCTTGAAGAAAGCGAAAGGGATATGGTTATTGGTGTAGATTCCAAAGCGGGGAGTGTAACTGTTTCCGGTATCACCCAAGAGTATAAGAAGAAACTTCTTCTTTCCTTAAAATATTCTCATGGGAAGCAAGGAGTTGGAGATGAAGAAGAATACGCACATTTTACATTTATTTCCACAGATGAGTCAGGACGGTTTTCTCTTAAGTTTCCGATAGAGGTGACTTCCGGTCGGTATGAACTTTCTTTGTATGTAGGAAAACAGCTTTGTAAAAAGGATAGCTTTTATCTATTAGATGAACCTGATATTACCTTGGTGCAGAATGAAGAAAGGGTAACCGGACTTTCTAAGATTGACAAGAGCAAACCTCTTACAGGAAAGTTTTATTTGGGCAATCTTATCACCGAAATGCCAAACACAACAAATACCATGGTGATAGTTGCTTATTATACCAAGGATGCATTAAGTATGGTGCAATTGTATACCTTGGCAGAACTGGGATGGACCCAGGATTTACCAACCGTGTTTAACGAGAGTTCCTATCTTGAGATAAAATTGGATGCAGTCAAGGCTTTAGAGAGTGATGCAGTCAAGCTCATGGTTTGGGAGAACTTTACAATGACGCCCTTGATGAAGAGTACATCAGTGAAAAAATAAGTATTTTAGGTAAGGAGAGAGGAAGATGAAAAAGTATTTCATACCCTTTGTTTTCATAATGGTTTTATTAGCAAGTATATGCGTCTATGCAGAAGGCTTGAATATAGAACAGCTTGATTTAAATGGAGGGTTTCAAATAAGCGGAAACGAAAAGGAAAACAGCAACGTCATCCTGTATCTCTGTCACAAAGATGAGCCAAGCGGTTCGACGCTCTCTCTTGAGGCGATTGACAGAGAAAGAATCGAATATGTGGGACAGACAAAAACCGATGATGACGGAAACTACTCCTTTACGGTAAGTGTGGCAGGCGGCAGTGAGGAATATGAGGTCTATTTATATTCTGAAGGAAAACTGGTACAAACGGGAGAAATCAGTTATAGCAACAACGATGAATTTAAGGAAAAAGTAGGTGCTATTACCACTCTTGCCAAGGCAGATAAGACTGAAAAAGAGCTTGTTGCAGATATTACGGCATATATTGACGATAATGTTAAAGCCTTTGGAATTTCAGGTGAGATTAATAAAATTATGGGTGAAACCGAAAAAACAAACATGTCGGCATTGCTCTATGAAAATTATTTAAAAAACGAAAAATTGAACACTATTATTGAATCGGATTTAAAGAGAAGTAAAGAAATTATCAAAACATATGCTGTCATTGCGGCACTCAACGGAGGTAAGGTTGAAAATGTCATTAAGTACACCAATGAATTAAACCTCAAAGAGTATGCCATCGGAAATTGGGGTATTGATGAGGTAGTTACTGCAACAATGCAGCGTTTGATTACCCAACGAGTAAGTAATCAAGGTATTACCAACGAGGAAACTCTTTATCAAAAATTGACTGAAGCGTTGATTTTGGAAGTCATCAAGGAGCCGGACGGCTGGGGCAACGTGAAAAGACTTTTGGAAGACTTTGAAGATTTCTTGTCTATTGACACCGATAATACAAAAGATAAGGTTTATCAAAATATGACAGGAAAAACTTATGACAGCAAAAAAGCGGTCAAAACAGCCTTTGAAAACGAAAGCGAAAGCTCCGGCGAAAGATCACCTTCAAGAACGAACTCATCCGATAGAGGAACAAAAATTTCAATTGAAAGCAATTTGGTGAGCAAGCCTGCTATCACACCCATTGCAACTGAAGATTTGACTAAACAACCAGTTTCATTTGATGATATGGAGGATTATGCATGGGCGGAGGAAGCGGTTCTTTTCCTGGCAGAAAAGGAGATTATTGCCGGAAAGGCAGAAAACAAGTATGTGCCGGAGGATAGTATCACCCGGGCAGAATTTGCAAAATTACTCTGTCTTGTTTTTGAATTACCGGAGGCTTCTGCTGATATTAATTTTGCAGATGTAAACAGTGACGATTGGTATTATCCTTATGTTACGACATTAGTTAAGCATAACATCGCAAGAGGAATAAGTGTGGACCGGTTTGGCAGCGAGGAAATCATAAGTCGACAGGATATTTGCGTGCTTATTACTAATGCTTTGGATTTTAAGGATATAGAATTGAAGAAAGAGGTCGGAACGAAAACCTTCTATGATTATTCTGCAATCGAAAATTATGCCAAGGAAGCGGTAACGGTGATGCAGACCTCAGGTATTATCAGTGGGTATACAGATAACACCTTCCGACCTGTTGGAGGAACCACGAGAGCCGAGGCGGCAGTTATCCTTTATAGGCTTTATAATTCCATCTAATATAATAAGGAAAAGGAGGCAGAGCGATGAAACGAAACTTTTTTCAGCCGTTCATAAGTATTTTACTGATTACAGTTATGCTGATGTCTTTATGCGTAACAACTATTGCTGAGGAGAACGGCGACAGTGAAGAAACTCTCATGCAGACGGAACAGCTTGGTTTTTTGAGTAGCATGGGAATCATTACCCCTTATGATGACGGAACTTACAACCTGTTTGCAGATATTACAAGAGCCGAGTTGGCGGTTCTGGCAGTTAGGATGCTTGGCATGAGTGAGGCTACCCTTACTCGAAATACATATTTCACCGATGTGCCCAATTATCATTGGGCAGCGTTCGCTGTGGAGGAACTTTTGAAGCGTGGAATTATCTCTCCGGCTGATACCTATCGACCGGATGAACCGGCAACTATGATGGAGGTTTGCAAGGTTATGGTATCTCTTTGTGGATATCAGGTTGTGGCAGAGGTGAACGGCGGTTATCCTATGGGATATTTGTCGGCGGCAAATCGAGCAGACATTATGATTGATGTATCGGAAAACTTTTTGGATTCCCCTTGTCCTCGCAGTGATGCATTTGTCATGGCTTATAATGCTTTGATTACCGGCTTGCTTGAACAGACTACCTATGGTAATTCCTCTCCAAACTACAGCACAGGAGATGCAACAATGCTTTCGGTATATCACAAGATATACCGTGACGAGGGTAGAGTAGATGTAGCAGGAGGCATCTCTCTTATAGGAGATGATATATCAGATGAGAACCATATTTTCATTAATGGTGAAGCATTTCAAAAGGGAAATATTATTAACGAAGACGAATTTTTAGGACACGAGGCGGCCTACTATTATCGGGAAACAAAAACTGATAAGGAGTTGGTGTTCCTTTATAATTTAGACGAAAGTGTTCTTATTTCCGGTGAAAATCTTATTGATTTTAGTGACTATGAACTGCAGTATTATGACGAAAATGAGAATTCAAGAAGAGCAGCCTTGAACAAGTCGGTTGTTGTTATCAAGAACGGGAAATTGATTTCGGAGGACATTAGCAAGGCGTTTGCGATAAAGCACGGAACCATTGAGCTTATAGGCGCTGGCGGCTATGATGTTGCTATCATCAGGGAAGTAGAAACAATTCTTTGTTCCAGCATTGATTATACAGAAGAGGTTATTTACGGCACCAACAAGGATACTCCTGTCAATGTGTCTAACGATGTGGATATCGTTCGCCTCTATCAGGACGGCGGACTTCCTATTTCTCTTTCTGAAATTAAACGAGGACAGCTTTTGAGTGTTGTTCGCTCTGAAGAGTATGTCGATGTGTGTGTATCTACTCGAAGCGAGGAAATTACCATTGATTCCATTACGCAGGAAAGCGATTATGTGATTCTCAGTGATGGTGAGGAAAGCTACAAGGTGATACAGGAAGTATATAACCGGGAAAAGGCGGCAATCAAACCGGGCAGGTCTGTGAAGCTGCAGTTTAATGTACTTGGGCTCATCGGTGATATAAAGGTTGCAACCGAGGATGCGGTTTCTTGGGGTTATCTTTATCAGTTAGGTAAACAGGATGAAGCATTTACCACAACCCTGAAAGCCAAGCTTTATACTTCTGCAGGGGAGCTTCAGGAGTTTACATTTGATAAGAACATACGGGTAGATGAGAAGAAATATGACATGGCAAAAACCTCGGATGTAAATACTTTGAAAAACAGATTTGAAGACCCACAGATTATTGTGTATAAGGCAGATGAAAACAATGTAATTACTAAGATTGACAGCAGGTATTTGGATTCTTCCGTTGGGGAATCCCAAAACTCCTTAAAGGAGGGTCTTTCATGGGGAAGTCATTCCTTTGTCCCATGGACGCTTTTCCTGCCGCTGAACTTTGTGGAGGAAGATACGCTGGTGTTGGAAATACCCGATTTTGCAGAGCTGCCGGAGGCAAGCGTAGAAGACTTTACCTTGAGTCCTATCAAGACTGCAATTACATGGCAGTGGATGAAATCGTATGATTGTGCTACTTATCGCTTTGATGGCGAGGGTATAGTCGAAGATATTGTAGTCTTGAGTAAGTCAGGCAACATTCATTTGAATATGGGTAATGCAGACAATAACATGTTTGTGGTCAGCGGCATACGAAAGGTACTTGACAAGGATGAAAACGTAGCGTACGCCATTAGGGGTGTTGACCGTACCGGCGTTGAGGTTACTTATACCTTGAAGGAGGGCTTTATGCCTGTCGACAAACGTAGTGAGGTTCAAAACAGAGCGATTGAAAGAGGAGATACCATTCTTGCAGACTTTGTTACGCCGGAGGAAATCAGCAATATTGAAATTCTGTATGATGCCAGCGAAAAGAAATGGATAGGTGTGACCGACGGAACAAATCGACGTGGCAGTATTAGTGCTAACCAGAGTGTTATCTTGGGATATGTCAGCAAGTTCTACGGGGATTATGTGACCTGGGCGTTTGCGCCAGGCGGTGCCGAAGAAGGAGGTGGCAAAATTGAAAACTTCAAGATTCTCCGGGTAGATAATCGTGACGGTGAAATAAGGATTACTTCTGAAAACGCAGCGGCACTCCGGGATTATGAAGGCTCCGGTGATGCATGCTCTAAGATTTTGGCACAGGCAGAGAACGGAAAAGCGCACACCATTATCATTTATGAAGAAAATTAAGGAGAGGAGGTGTAAGAATGAAGCAAACTATCAAGATTATTTTGACTCTGTGTTTTATTTTCAACGTGGCAGCCATGCCTCGGGCGTGGGCAGAGGAGATACTTCCTACACAATGGGAAGCGCCCTCCAATATTGTCATCACAGATAAATCCAATACCGACATGGGGTATTTGTATAACTTCCTGTTAAAGGTTACCTTTGACAAAGGAAAGGATTTGCAAAGCTTTCTGGAATTATCGGAGGATGCAAGGGTCAGCAAGTATGGCAAGAAGGCAAAGGATATTAAGGCGGTTGTCCAAATTGACTGGTCTATAGATAATCAAGAGCATTGGGTTTATAAAGAATTCAGTGAGGAGTGGGATGCCATGACATCAGCGAACTCCCATGTTTGGGATTATTCCGGTAGTTCCGAAGAGGTAATCCCGTTAACGGCAGAGAAAACAGAAGAAAGAGATATTTTGAATCTGTATGCCAACAAAAAGACTGAATGGCTGGATACCGGATTAAAGGATAGGGTGTCTCCCTATGTTTATACCTTGGAACATATCATTTTAGGAGATGTAAGCATTATCGATTTGGAACTCCATACCATTTATCTCAAAATGAGATATGCAGTTAAACTGGGAGATGGCAACGAGATTATCTTTTCTGATTGGTCTGATGTGGTTTCCATTGGTATGGATGCAATGGAGGCATCCGGTACAGTGAAACCGAGTGAGTCGCAGCCAATTGACGTGACATGGAGTAATGCTTCAGAATGGGCGGCAAACACTGTGGTTGAAGCTGCAGAATCCGGCTTGTATCCGGCAGTACTGGATAAAGAAAATCTACAAAAACCGGCAACCCGTCGGGATTTTGCAGGGGTTGCGGTTAGTCTTCTGGAAAAGCTGGGAGTTTCGCTTGCTTTGCCTGAGAGCAATCCCTTTGTGGATACCAAGGATAAAAATGTTTTGAAGCTGTATCAAAGCAACATTATGTATGGCAAAAGCGAGAATGAATTTTATCCCATGAGTGTGATAACACGGGAGGAGACAGCTGTGATTTTAGAGCGAATCTATACCCTGGCAGCAAAGAGCGGAAATATTGATGTCTTACCCAAAGAACAGTATGTGTATGAAGATGATGACGAGATTTCCTTGTGGGCAAGAAATGGGGTTTATGCGGTTTCCGGCATGAAGCTGATGGAAGGCGTTGGCGGTGGCAGATTTGCACCCAAGGACTTCACAACGGCAGAGCAAGCCCTTGCACTGTCTCTGAGAGTGTATCAATTAATTAATTAAAATATTAATTGTATTATATTTTTTAGGAGGTACTAAAATGTTAAAATCTAAAATGTTAAAAGGTAAAATTCAAAAAGTAGTGTCATTGCTTCTTGCGCTTGCGGTGCTCTGCACATTTGCAGCAGTTCCGGCGTTGGCGTTTGAGGCAACCGATGACCCAAATGTAATCTATCAAAGAGATTATGACAATGATGCAGATGCAACCAAGTATATCCACAATGCAACCACTCCGGATGGTACCCTGAGTGATACAATGACAGATAGTAAAATCTCTACGGTGATTACAGAGGCAAATGGTAACAAAGCCCATAGAATCAAGGGCGATAAGTACCATGAATTCTATTTCACCAAAGGTGTCGCGGCAGCGGATGGAATTCTTCATCTTAGCTTTAAAATGAAAGCCATCAATTTGATTTCAGGGACTAGCAATTTTTCTTTTATGCTTCAATCAGACAATATAGATGAAGAAGTGATTAAGGTCTTTCAAAAAGAGCTTCGTCCCTTTAAGAGCACTAGCTGGCAAGGACATGCAGATAGTATGTATCTTGCCGGATATCAGGACGGTACCTATGACGAGACAACGGATAAATGGACCGGCGGGACCGCTGTAATCACCGGCAACCTGACTGCAGATGATTACAATCAGGTGGATATGTATTTTGATTTGGCAAACGAGAGAATTGGGTATGCTGTCAATGGTGTTGTCAAGGAACATACCTTTGCAGAGGTAAACGATGGTTTGGGCAAAACCGAAACTCTGCAGGCATTTGGTATCAGAGCGAGTAGCTTGACAGAATTGTATTTTGATGATATTCAGGCGACCATTGTAGAGGAAGAACTTTATCGTGCAATGCAGCAAGACGGATATCAGATAGGGGAGAAATACTATCTGCCTGCGACGATTTCCTCTTACAGCGGTGGATCCGTTGTTAATTTTCAGAAAACCTACACCAACGGAACCGTCATTGCAGAGTTTACCTATAACAATGGCAATACCGGAGGTACGCACCACATGGGATTTGTGGACGGAAAAGGGACTTTCGTGAGCCTGTTCGCGAACTATGCTGGAGGTGCGAAAATCGGTGAATCCAATAATGCGAACGGGAACGGATGGCAATGCGCGAGCACAAATGATTTGACCTCGGGTCAGAATTACACGATAAAATTAGAAGTTGACTTGGAGGAGCAACAGTTCCGGGGTTTTGTGGATGGGACACAGATGGGTACCGACTGGATAGAACTGCTTAACGAAACCACTTCGGCTAAGAACAGAAGTGAACTTGCGACCAACGGAATCGGCGGATTCATGATTCGGGGAAACAATGGTACAGCCATAAGCAAGGTAACGGGGTCAAATTTAAAGTTGAAACACATTTTCGGAACAAGAGATAATCTTGAGCTTCTGGATTGCAGCTTTACCGACACAAAAAATGCGTCAACGAACCAAGCTGCCATGTTGACAGGTGGTAATTATCGTCTCCGTGTCGCAACGGAGAATGCGAATGACACTGCAAGAAGCTGTTATGCTATTGTTGCAGTCTATGGAGCAGACAACTATCTGATTTCCTGCGTTCCTCATAAGGTTGAAACAGCAGCCAATACCACAAAAACCGAACGTATAGATTTCAGTGTGCCCACAGATGGTTCTGTGACCGCTGTGAAAGCATTTATCTGGGATAATTTAACCGATATTACTCCCATTATTACAGTTGTACAGTAAAAACCACCAAATTAGGAGGGGTGAATGTTATGAAAAAAAGCTTGGTAAAAATAATTGCATTGCTCGTGGCAGTAACGGTATCTGTCGGATTGTTTACAGGATGCGGCAAAAAGAACAGTGACAAAAACGAACAAGGTCAAACTGTGATTTCGGTTGGTGGCTGGCCTTCCAAAGAGGGCGCTACCATGGATGCGTTTACGGAAAGGAAAAATCTCTTTGAAACGAATAATCCGGATATACAGATTACTCCTGATACATGGGCTTTTGATCTTAAGTCCTTCTATGCCAAGGCTGCCGGCGGACAGCTTCCTACTGTTTACAACGTGCATTTTACAGAGATAGCTTCTATCATTGATTCCGGTTATTCCGCTGACTTGACCGATTCGTTGAAAAAACGTGGGTATGATGGTATGTTTAATCAACAAATTTTGAATATGTTGACCAAAGATGGTAAAGTTTACGGATTTCCTACCGCTGCCTATGTTCTTGGATTAACCTTCAATGTAGAGATGTTTGAGGCAGCGGGATTGCTGGAAGCAGATGGAACTCCCAAACAGCCAAAAGACTTGTATGAAATGGTAGATTTTGCGGTTAAAATCAAGAAAGCAACCGGAAAACCCGGATTGGTATTTCCTACCGCAGGCAACAACGGCGGATGGATCTTTAACCCCGTGGCATGGTCTTTTGGTGTTGATTTCATGGAACAGGATGCAGATGGCAAATGGAAAGCAACCTTCAATACCCCTGAGGCGGTAGAGGCACTCCAATTTATTAAGGACTTGAAGTGGAAATATGATATTCTTCCCAGTAACACTTTGATTAACGGTGAAGAGATGTATAAGACATTTGCAACCGGTAATGCAGGCATGGTGATTGCTGCCGGCGACATGCCCGGAAGAATGGTGAAATACGGTATGACGCCTGATCAACTGGGAATCATGGCATTTCCGGCGGGTCCCAAACGCCATGTAACCCTGATGGGGGGTACGTTTACTGCAATTGAACCCAATGCAACCAAAGATCAGATTGAAGCAAGTATTCGCTGGACTGAGAGCTCCAATAACTTTAAATTGACGTCGGAATACAAGACCAATCAGGAAAAGTCAATACAGAATCAGCTTTCAAATAACCAGTTGGTTGGAATTAAAAATATGAGTGTTTGGTCGAAAGATTCTGAAGCGTTGAAATTCCAGCATCAGTTGATTGATGAGAATGCAAACAGCAACCCTAATCATGTAAGACTTTACAATGAGTTTGTTGCAAACTGCCCGGCAGAGCTTCAGGCAGAGGAGCCGGTGTGTGCGCAAGGACTCTACAGTACCTTAGACGGATGTATCCAGGAAGTTCTTGCTAATAAAGAGGCAGATTGTGCAGAACTTATTGCGAAGGCAGCATCTGATTTCCAAAGTAACTATCTTGATAATTTGACTTACTAAGATACAAGTGTTACGGGGCAGATTTTCTGCCCCGTAGACTTCAGCTTTGATTTCAACTGCTTTATATATAAGCAGCTGAAATCAGAGTTGAAGTTACAAACTCAATTCATATGAAAGGATGACGATTATGACAAAAAAACCAACAATCAAACCAAAGAAATTGATTACAAGGCGTAACAACTTAAACGGATGGATACTGATGCTACCTATGGTAGTAATCCTATATCTGTTCATATGGAGACCCTCAGTAATGGGTACAGTATGGTCTTTCTTTAATATGAAGGCTTACACTGTCCTTGATTTCTGCGGAATTGATAACTACAGAAAAGTGCTTACACATACACAGTTTCTGCCGACATTATGGAATACCGTGCAATATGTATTGTGGTCATTTGTAATCGGTTTTTTGCCTCCTTTGTTTGTAGCAATTATGCTAAATGAGATTCTGCACTTTAAAGGCGGTTTCAGGGTTTTAATCTATACCCCTGCAGTTATACCGGGAATAGCCGCAATGCTTATGTGGTACTATATGTACTATCCCGACCAAACCGGTTTACTAAATATGATACTCGGCAAATTGGGAGCAGAGACACAGCAATGGTTAAATAATCCCGACTTTGCAATCATAGGTATTACAATATATTCATCATGGAAAGGTTTAGCCGGTACAATGCTTTTATACTATGCATCTCTGCAGAGTGTATCGGTAGAGCTTTATGAAGCATCAATAATAGATGGTGCAGGACCGCTTAAGAGATTATGGCATATAACAAGACCTGCAATGGAGGGTATCATTTTACTGAATGTGGTAAGACAGATAATCGGTGTATTCCAGATAATGGAACAGCCTCTTGCGATGACAAGTGGCGGACCTAATGGTGCGTCAACCTCACTTTCGTATCAATTATATCAGTACGGTTTTAACAGCGGAGGTCAGGGAACCGGCCAGGCAATGGCACTTGGCGTAATTATATTCTTAATACTTATAGTATTTACCATATTCTATTTCTGGTTAAACAGAAAAGTAGAGGACAGATATTAAGGAGGAACGGAAAATGAAGAGATTTGGAAACAAACAGTCGGGAGTACTTAGTTCCTCTGACTTAAAGACAGTATATGGCAAAACACTTTACTGGACATCCTTTGCGTTGCTTGCATTCGCTGCAGTGGTCGCAATTGTGCCGACAATATGGACAATATTAACAGCGTTTAAGGATACTCAGGAGATATATGAGGCATTCAGCTTCTTCCCTAAAGATATGAGCTGGGAAAAAATGGTATCAAGAGTATCAGAGTCGTGGAAGAATCTGCAGCTTGGCGACTCATTTATTAATACAATCGTATTGTCACTCGGAAACCTTGCCGTGAGAATCGTAGTTTGCGGATTTGGCGGATATGTATTATCGAAATTAAAGCCGACAGGCACAAAGCTTATATTTACATTGGTTGTATGGACAATGATGATGCCAAGCCAGATAAGAATGGTACCAAACTATATTGGTTATTTACACTTCCCGTTTGCATTTGATTGGGGAATGGGAGTAAACTTGCTTGATACCTTCTGGCCAATGTGGTTAGGTTCAGGAGCTGATACCTTTGCGGTTCTTTTATTTAAGAACGCATTTGACGCTCTTTCTAATTCATATGTAGAGGCAGCAAAGATAGACGGATGTACAGATTACGGAGTTTTCTTTAAGATAATGCTCCCGCTCACGACTCCTGTGATAATTTATGAGTCAATCGGTGTATTATCTGCTGCTTGGTCAGACTTCTTTACACCATTACTTGTGCTTGACAAAAATGTAGTTACCCCGCTTGTAATATACAGATTAGCGTCAGATCCGGAAGTACAGATGAATACATATTTTATGGCTCTCGTATTTGCATCAATACCGCCGTTTATAATATTTGCAATCTTCCAGAAACGCATACTCGGCGGTATCAATATCGGTGGTGTTAAGGGATAATGAGGTACATGATATGGAGAAAAAACAAGAATTAACCAAAGCAATCCAGATAGGCGTTGTCTGCATTTTTTCCTATCTGGCAAGCTATTATATGCGACATCTGCTGAGCGTATCTACGCCGGCGTTGATTGCAACCGGGCAGTTTTCTTGTCTTGTATAACGATAAACATATGATAGGTGGAAAAATGAAAAATAGACGCATGGTGGTTTCCATGCGTCTACTTTTACATGATAAGTGAACTATGTGGGTAGATAATACGTTATTTTAATTCTTCCAAAAAGGTTTTGATCCAGGCATCGGCAATTCGCTTGTGCAAAAATACAGTGGGGTGAATCCCATCCGGTGCCGTCCAGTAACCCAGTGGGGCTTCTTTTAATGCCTTATCAAGAATCTCCTGAGTATCAAGAAAAGGTAGTTTGTTACGCTCTGCAAGTTGTTGAGTGACAGCAATCTTTTCTTTGACATCCTTATTGACGCCGGGGAATTTTTGCTCACTCCACTCGTCACAAAAGGCAGAAAGTAACATGATTTTGATATTGGGAAGTGCCGCCTTGACGTCATCAATCAGCCATTGATATAAGCTTTCGAACCGTTTGGTTTCCAAGTGGTTGATGGCATCGTTGACACCCACCATAATGCTCATGTAGTCGGGGGCAATTTCAATAATGTCCTGAATCATATGATTATACACATCAAGAATCTTGCTGCCGCCTAGACCAAGATTGAGAAACTCATATGCACCCACCTCGCAATTGCCAAGATCTGCCGCAACCAACGCTGCATACCCAAAACCGAGATGCCGTCCATTGGTTTCATCAGTTGCCCGAATGCGACCGCAATCAGTAATAGAATCACCTTGAAATAAAATTCGCTTCATTGTTTTTTACTCCTTTATTTTCTTTTCTTTTTTTGCAACCATTATGCCGGCAGAAGGAACCGGAATACGGAAGATGCCGGCTGATTTTGCCTCAAAGCTTCCGAATTTTTCTCCCATACAATCAAGAATTTCACAGGTATATTGCCCGTCAAACTCTGCAAGGATGGTATCATTCTGAGTTCCGTTGACCAGAATGACCTTTGGCTTGTCAACGGTGACGCATTTATCCGGGACAAACACTGCAGAAAGTTTTTCTTCTGCGCCAACGCCTTCCACCAGGGTATAAAGACATTGCATATCGTGAACCTTTAAGGGAGAATGCAGTAACAGAGGTTTGTTTTCTTTTACAAAGTCCAGCCAGAAGTAAAGCATTTTCTTTTGTTCCTGAGTTTGTTCCTCTAATTTTACCGAGATTTGCAGGACCGAAAAGAGGGCGTTAATAATCTGCAGGGCACAGTTTTCCACTGTTTCCTCCCTATGCCACATAAGCATATCGGAATGAATGGGGGTGTTCCTGCAAAGAAGTCTCAGGTCTACCGAGTTCCAGCGATTTTTCATCAAATCATTAGGACAGTCGCCTACCCGGAAGAAGTCGCCATAGCTTCGCATAGCAGGACCGATATAGGTCTGGCGGAATTCAATCACCACGGATTCTTTGATTTTCTTGAGACGAGTGCGAATATCGGTCATCAGGGTAAACACGGCATCGGATAAATCCTTGATGTCCATGGAATCATTGGCATGAATGTTGTTTTCATTGACAAATTCGTCAATGAAATCTAGCTTAAAGCCGTCCAAATCCCATTCCCGCAGCGCTGTTTCGTAGGTGCCGATTAAATATTCTCTGACTTCCTTGTATCTGGGGTCAAGAACAGCAGCCCCGCGGGTTTCAAATAAAGTTTTATCTTTAAAAATTGGGTAGCTTTCTGCTTTTAAACCTAAGAAGGGAACGCTGTACCAAAGGATATATTTTAATCCCATAGCGTGAACCCGTGCAACATGCTCCTTCATATCAGGAAACTTGAGAGGTTTCCAATCTCCGCAAAAAGCATAGCCTCCATTGTTGTCAATGGTTTGCCATCCGTCATCTACAATGACCGCTTTGATGCCTAGTGCTTGTGCAGCCCTGCATTCCCTTTCTACAACTTCGGGATTGATATCCTGATGATAACTATACCAAAAGGAATAGAAGGTATCGGATGCATACTCCGGTGCTTTTGCTACTGTAAGAAAGGATTCCCACCATTGGCTCACTTCGTCGATGGCGGTTTCCAAAGGCTTTGGAACTTCATCAATGCGAATCTGAAAGATGGTTTCTGTAGTACCTGCGTTGGCAAACTGCAACAGGGGAAGAGTAATATGGCAGTGAAGGGTGGCAGCTTTTTCGTTGACACCAAAATTCATATAAGTAAGTTTTTTGAATTCTGAAATTGCCACAGTGTGTTTATTTTCTCCTTTTTGGTTATAAAAGCAAATCATGGGTGCGTTGGTTGCAATAAAACTTTCGGTCAGAGCGTCCTCATCCCAATCAGCAATGATTCCGCGACTGTCTTTCATGCCCGGATACCATCGATAAAAAATATCCTTAAGAGGAGTTTCCCAAGAAAAAGTAATCCTGGAATCTTTTGTTACATTTTTATTATTCCAGGAAAGGGTATAAGAATAAACGTGGTTGTTTATACTAAGATTGTGTGAATATGGAATGTTTGATTCTAGTGATATTTGCATGTCGGCTGCCTCCTTGGCATTTTTATTATCATACCATAATAATAAAGAAAATAAAATAGAAAAATGTTCTTTACAAAGCTAAAAAAGCGTGGTAAAATATAGACAAATGTTAAAAATATAAAATAGGAGGGATTTCTATGTTGACCCTTTGGCAATTTGAGCCTTTCTTTCCTTTGATAATTAGAGGATATGGATTTAATCTTAATGCGGATCCTTACACTGTGGAAATTGGCTATAATCGCCTTCCTCCGGGTTTGACCCAAAGGTTCCAACGGGATATTTATATATTGCATTATATTGCTTCCGGAAAAGGGACTTTTTTAGGAAAACCCTTTGAAAAAGGTGATGGATACTTGGTTGTGCCCAATGAAGTTGATATTGTTACATCTGATGAACAAGATCCATGCGAATATTTCTGGATTATGTTCCATGGTCGCCGTTCCAGGGATTTGTTGCAAAGCTGTAATCTAGAGCCTCATAATGGTATTTTTCATATTTCTCAAGCGGAGAAGTGTGTGGAAATTATTAAGAATGCGCTATTTACCCAGTACAACAATTCAGTCGAAGAAGCAAATGTCTTGCAATCAGTGTTATTTCAATTGATAGCAATCCATGCAAGTAATGCACTAACTGATTCAATGAATTCGCGCACAATGGCAAAAAGTATTGCACAATATATTGAAGATAACTATTATAAACCCTTGCGAATTAGTGATGTCGCAAAAAGTTTTTATATTACTCGAAGTTATATGTATACCTTGTTCAAACGGGAAATGGGAATATCCCCCAAGGAATATCTGATTGAGCAAAGAATAGAAAAAGCCAAGGCGTTTTTAAATAGCAGAGAGCATCGCATGACCATTAAGGAGATATCTTATGCAGTCGGCTTTACTGATCCCTTGTATTTTTCTAATGTATTTCGTGAAAAGACAGGGCAAACGCCTACTGAATATCGAAAGTTAAAAGGAACATCAAATTTGAGCCATTAGTGCTCAAATTTGATGTTCCTTTATTAACTAAAAGCTGTATATTTCCATGTATTTTTCTGCCGGTACCTTCCAGCTGCTGTCGTGCTTCATTATCTGTGCTCTGAATTTCTTTAAGCCTTCTTTGTTATTATAGAAGTCTGCCGCACGTCTTACGGCATCAAGCATATCATGAGCATTGAATACCTTGAATGTGATACCTCTGCCCTCCAGTGTCTCGGGATTAAGAGGAGGCACGGTGTCTACCAGTCCGCCTGTTTCTCGTACAATCGGTATGGTACCGTAACGCATAGCTATAAGCTGTGACAGACCGCAGGGCTCGCTCTTAGAGGGCATGAGCAGATAGTCAGCACCTGCATATATCTCGCTTGCCAGAGTGGAGTTAAAGGTGATGTTTGCCGAAACTCTGCCCGGGTAAGCATAATCCATGAATTTGAACATATCTTCATACTGCTTGTCGCCTGTTCCCAGAATTACCAGCTGTATGTTTTCGTTCATAATTTCATTGGCAATTCCTTCCACAAGCTCGAGGCCCTTGTGTTTTACCAGGCGAGATATCATAGCTACTATGGGTATATCCGGGTTTACTTCCAGTCCCAGTTTTTCCTGCAGGGCTGCTTTGCACTTTTCCTTGCCGCTCAGGTCGCCCGGCTTGAAGGCAAAGGGTACCTTGGGGTCCTTTTGAGAATTGTATAAATCGGTATCTATACCGTTTACCACACCGGATAGCTTATACGCATTTTCAGCAATTATGCTTTCCAATCCCTCGGCAAAGTAAGCATAGCGGATTTCGTGTGAGTATGTGTCGGAAACCGTGGTAAGCTTGTCGCACAGCACGATTGCTGTCTTCATGGCATTTATCAGCTTGTCAAATGTACATATGTTTCTGAATGATTCATCTACACCCAGCACTTCATTTAAAAAGTCCGGGTCAGCCTTGCCTTGGTATTCTATGTTGTGTATGGTGTAAACCGTACGGATATTTTTGTACATATCAAGGTTTTGATAGTGAGCCTTGAGGAATAACGGTAAAAATCCCGTCTGCCAGTCGTTTGCGTGGATTACATCGGGTGTAAAGCCTATAAGAGGCAGACACTCGAGCACCGCCTTGGAGAAAAACGCAAACTTTTCTCCGTCGTCGCAGTCACCGTAAAATGACGGGCGGTTAAAATAGTATTCATTATCAATGAAATAATATACCAGGTCATTGCGTTTGTTTTTGCCTACGCCTTTGTTTTTGATTACCTTCTTAAAAACACCTGCGTATACGTTGCGCCATGCAAGGGGCACATACATGTTGCCCACATATTCCGTTTCAATTTCGGGATTAAATTTTATAGAGCCGTAGTAAGGCAGTATAACGCATACTTCGTTGCCCTTGATTTTTGATAATGCCTGAGGAAGTGCTCCTGCTACGTCGCCGAGTCCTCCGGATTTGGCGAATGGAGCAGCCTCACTTGTTGCAAATAAAATTTTCATCTGTAAATACCTGCTTTCTTAAATTGAATTATTTATGGTTGCAAGTCATATGAGGCTTGCAACCATGGTGGTGTATATTATATTTTTTGCCCTTTATGAATTATAATAGGTGTCAGCGGAGCTCCTGTAAGAGCAGTACCCTGTGATATATCCACGTCTTTGTCTATGATTGCGTAGTTTACAGCCGCACTTTTGCCTATATGAGAACCCTGCATTACTATAGAGTTGCGCACTACCGCGCCTTCTTCGATTACCACACCTCTAAACAGTATGGAATTCTCCACAGTACCCTTGATTTCACAGCCGTCCGCTACCAGACATTCATTTACCACACTGCTTTCGTGGTAGAATGTGGGTGCCTCATCTCTTACCTTTGTTCTGATGATAGCGTCACGTTTGAATATATCTGCTTTTACCTCGGGCTTCATAAGCTTGAAACTATTTTTGAAGTAAGATACCACATTGTGGTTTCTTAGTACTGTACCCTTGAACTCATAAGCATTGATTTTGATGGATTTGTCTACAAAGCTTGTGAGCAGGTAGTCTTTTTCAAAGCTGTATCTGCCTCTGGACACATAGTTGTTGATAATGTTTATAAGAGTTTTTCTGTCTATGATAAACATACCCATGCCCACTTTTGAGCTTTCACCCAGCATATATCCTATAGCCAGGTCATCTACTATGCCGTCCTTGGCTGTAATCACAAGGTCATTGCTGTCACATTCGTAGTCCTCTATGGTACTGCTGCATATAGCGGTTACATCTGCGCCGGATTCCACGTGTGATTTGAGCGCATCTCTGAAATCTATATTGCATATAACTGTGGTATCACACATTACTACATAGTCGGGCTTGGTTGCATTGAGGAAGGAAATAGCATTGTAAAGTGCTTCCAGATTTCCTCTGTAAATATTGGTCACGCCTGTTGCAAATGGCGGAAGTATATAAAGGTTGGCATCTTTGCGGTTTAAGTCCCACTCAGAGCCGCCTCCCAGATGGTCCATAAGCGACTGATAGTTGTATTTGGTGATTACACCGATAGATGACACGTTGGAGTTGACCATATTGGACAGCACAAAGTCAATAAAACGGTATCTGCCGCCAAAGGGCATAGATGCCACAGTTCTTTTTTTGGTAAGCTCACCCATGGGTGTGTCATATATATTGGAAAAAATAATTCCTGTCATATTCATAAAATCATGCCCCCTTTACTCTGTTACGACTTCGCCGTCTGCTATGAGCAGGTCTTTGGCGATTACGCATATATTTTTCTTGACTGCTTTCGGGTCTTCAGGCTCTACACCTACAGACGCTCCTGCGCCTATCGTGCAGTTTTCGCTTATGATGGAGTATTTAACGACTGCTCCTGCCTTTATGGTGGTATTGGGCATTATAAAGGAATTCTCAACCACTGCTCCCGGCTCAATCGTACATCCTGTAGAGATTACAGAGTGCACCACCTTACCCTCTATAGAGCAGCCTTCTGTAATCAGAGAGTCTGTTACCTCTGCACTTTTGGCTATATAGCTGGAGGGATGTGCGTAGTTGCGGGCATATATCTTAAAGTCGGGGTCCTTTAATTCAATCGGTACATCGTCATCAATTAAATCCATATTGGCTTCCCAAAGACTCTGGATGGTTCCTACATCCTTCCAATATCCGTCAAACTGATATGCATAGAGCTTTTTCTTATCGGAGAGAAGCTTAGGAATTACATCTTTACCGAAATCATTGGATGAGCCTTCGGTGTGTTCATCGTCAATCAGATACTGACGGAGGATATCCCAGTTAAAGAGATATACACCCATGGAAGCCTTCGTGCTCTTGGGCTTCTTTGGTTTTTCTTCAAATTCATATATAGAATCGTCACTGTTTGTATTCATTATACCGAAACGTGATGCTTCCTCCAACGGTACATCAAGTACGGCTATGGTACATTCCGAGCCTTTCTCTTTATGAAATGCCAGCATCTTGGCGTAATCCATTTTGTAGATATGGTCTCCCGAGAGTACCAGTACATACTTGGGGTTATATCTGTCTACAAAACGAATGTTTTGATAAATAGCATTTGCAGTACCTTTGTACCATTCGCTCTTTTTACTCTTGGAATACGGCGGAAGTACATGTACGCCACCGTAGTTTCTGTTAAGTCCCCAGGGGCCTCCGTTTCCTATATAGTCATTGAGCTCAAGCGGCTGGTACTGAGTCATGATTCCCACTGTGTCAATACCGGAATTAACACAGTTTGACAACGGAAAATCGATAATCCTGTACTTGCCTCCGAACGGTACAGCGGGTTTTGCGGTTTTCTCCGTAAGAACCATAAGCCTGCTGCCCTGGCCGCCTGCCAACAGCATGGCTATACATTCTTTACTCATAGAATTAGAATACATAAAACTACCTCCCATGTCTTTTTGTTTTTATATTCTATTTAATTTGTAGTATGTTACCGATAGTGCCGGAACTGTGAGTGCAATGCTGTGTTCCATACCATGCATGGGTATGGGCTTGGTTTTGCCTCCTGCCACCCTTTCACCGCTGCCTCCGTATATCTTCTTGCAGCTGGTAAATACACAGTTAAGATTACCTTCATAGGGTACTCCTATGCGGTAGTTCTTTCTGGTTACGGGGCAGAAGTTGCACACCACTATAATTTCGTTTCCGTCTTTATCTATCCTTCTGAATGATATAACAGACTGAGAGTTATCGTCTGCGCATATCCATTTAAAGCCTTCCCAGTCGCTGTCATTTTCCCACAGAGGCTTGTTTTCCAGATAAAATTTGTTCAGGTCACGCACATACTTGTGCATTTTTTTGTGCGGTTCATAGTCGAGAAGCAGCCAATCAAGCTCGTTTGCAAAGTTCCACTCTATAAACTGAGCAAACTCATTGCCCATGAAGGAGAGTTTTTTGCCCGGGTGAGCCATCATATATCCGTAGAATGTTCTCAAATTTGCAAACTTATCATCATATTCCCCTGCCATCTTACCTATCATGGAGCACTTACCGTGTACTACCTCGTCATGAGACAAAGGCAATATGAAGTTCTCGGAAAAGGCATATGTCAATGAGAAGGTGAGGTTGTTGTGCTTACCCTTTCTGAACAGCGGGTCGGTGGACATATAATCAAGCATGTCATTCATCCAGCCCATGTTCCATTTAAAGTTAAATCCCAGGCCACCGTCCTGCGGTGGTTTGGTTATCATAGGAAACGCGGTGGATTCCTCTGCTATCATAAGCACACCGGGGTTATACTTAAACGAAGCTTCATTGAGCTTCTTTAAGAAATTTATAGCTTCTAAATTGTAATTGCCTCCAAATACATTTGGCCGCCACCCGCCGCCTTGTCTACCGTAGTCCAAATACAGCATTGATGCCACTGCATCTACTCTGATGCCGTCTATGTGGTAAATCTCCTGCCAGAAGATTACATTAGATATAAGGAAGCTCATAACTTCGCCTCTGCCGTAGTCGAATATCATGGTGTTCCAGTCCGGGTGTTCTCTCTTTAATGGGTCAGAGTATTCGTAACAGCTGGAGCCGTCAAACTCATAGAGACCGTTTTCGTCTTTGGGAAAGTGTGCTCCCACCCAGTCAGCGATTACACCTATGCCGTATGAGTGCATTATATCCACAAATGCTGCAAAATCCTCCGGAGTGCCGTATCTGGAAGTAGGCGCATAATATCCGGTTACCTGATATCCCCATGAAGGGTCAAACGGATACTCGGATACAGGCATTATCTCTATATGTGTGTAGCCCATCTTCTTAACATACGGAGCCAGGCTCGCAGCCATGTCTCTGTAGCTGTAGAAATTACCGTCTGCGTGACGTTTCCATGAACCCAAGTGTACCTCGTATATATTCATCGGTGATGAGAATGGGTTTGTTTTACCCCTGTTTTTAATATATATACTGTCTGTCCAATTATATGCATCAATATCGTAAATTTTGCTTGCATTTTCCGGTCTGGTACAGCTGTGGAAGGCATAGGGGTCACTTTTCATTACAAAGGAGCCGTTTTGCCTTTCTATACAGTATTTATAATTATCGTAAATTTTAGCATTGTCTACAGCTGCTTCCCATATACCGTGACCCAGATTCTTCATATATATGTCATTTGTATTCCAATTGTTAAAGTCGCCCGAGAGCCTGACGCTTTTGGCATTGGGTGCCCACACTCTGAATATAAACGAATCCTTGGCTCTGTGACAGCCAAGGAACTTATATGCGTCGGTGCAGTCCCCGCTGAGGAAGGAGTCAATAAAGTCGCTGAAATTTTTTTTGATTTTAACCATATGATATCATCCCTTACTTTGTACGCAATTTTATTAAAATTTGCTTGATTGGTAAATTTTACATACATTAGTATATAACTTATGTATATATTATAGCACAAATTCATAAATATGACTATATCTAAAAATAAACAAATATATTTGCTCAAATACTTGCTAAATGCCCAATAATCAATTAAACCATTGTTAAAAATAACCAAATTGGCTAAAATCTCTTAAAAAATCCATCGACAGCATTTGACCTCTTGGGTAAAATTAACATAAGTGAAAAAGAAAATAAAAAAGTGTTGACAAATGAAGTATGTTGTGGTATCATATACAAGTCGCTTGCGAGAGGGTACACCTCATAAAGCAGGGTGACACTTGGTCTTTGAAAAATGAACAGCATATAAAAAGTAATGAGGTTCTCGTTAATTTAAATGAGAATGTACTTTGAGTAAAAGCTTAAATGTACTTTAAACTTTTAGTAAATTTCGTTAGTTGTTTTAATGAGCTAATGAACTTATCTAAGAACTTAGAGTCCTTAGGGACTTAA
>JAGATB010000015.1 GCA_017621495.1 Clostridia bacterium | reverse complement strand
TTGATAAGCTTTTACCGCCTCAAGTTTTGTTTTAAATGATATTTTTCCTTTTTTCATAAAACATCCTCCCATAGAATAGTTTGAAATATTTTTGTTATTTCATGTGTCTACTCTATGGGAGGGGGTTCATTGTGTGATTAGATTTTTCTTACTATTGCAAAACTTATTCCTGTAAGTCTGCTAATCTGCCGTATTGAAAGCCCTTCTTTTTTTAATAAACATACGTATTTATTCTTTTCACTTATTGTCAGTGCATTAAAATCATCCGGGGTATCACAGCCGGATATTTTCTTTATAATAGATATTGCATCACTATCACTTATCCTAAAAATTTGTTCTTCCATATCTAAACACTCATCATTGTTAATGATATTGTTAAATTCAATAAACTCTCCTATTGACATCATTTCAAGTACAAAATCATTATCAATTAAATTATTATAAGGTGATGAACGGTACCCATTGCCATTACACAAATGCCGAGGACGGAGTTTTTGCTGGCATAATAGCGGATTTTATTGAAAAGACACTGTAAAGTCTTATAGTGTAAATTGGAGTTTATCTCACTAACTTAGATAGAGGAAAATCTCCGCCCTGATCCTTCACTTCAGGCGGGGGGTGGTTCTTCGACAGTCTGACATATGGAAGCTTTACTTCATAAGCTTCCATATGTATTTTCCTATTAACGGGATACTTTCTATATATAATTTTTTCAATTTCTTTTTCCAATATTCTTTGACAACACCATCGGTACGTGATATCTCAATTTTTATGTAATCCCTTTTTCGTTTAAAAGGAATATAAAATTCAAAATATACATGTAAAGAACCCAAAAACAGTATAACGATGGCTAAAAATAATATTAATGTTACTTCGATGTCGATTGTTTTCATTTAAGATTATTGCTCCCTGTATAAATGTCGTAATTAATTGCGCAAAGATTTTTGATACATCATACGGATTATGTTGTAAAATATCAAAAAATGCTGTAATTCATGAACACATTCTACCACTAAAATGCTCAAATGTCAATAATTTACATAAAAAGTATTGTATCTGATGATTAAAGTGTGATATACTTAATTATATATAATAAAATGAGGATAATATATGAACCGAAAAGAAACCATACTTGAATTTTTAAAAGATGAAAAGTTCCCTCCTGTAAACGTAGAGGAAATGATGCTCATGCTTGACATCCCCTTTGATGACAGAGAGGAGCTCATGCTTATACTGGAGGAGCTTACCGATGAAAACCAAATAATAAAGACCTCCAAGAAAAAGTACGCCTCCCCGGAAAAGCTGGGGTATATCACAGGCAAGATATCCTTAACGAGCAAGGGGTTTGGGTTTTTAATCCGAGAAGGCGGAGATATATTCATACCACCGGGTGAATTGGGCGGTGCCTTAAACGGAGATACCGTAATGGCAACCCTCACTCACAAGGGTGACACCGGCTCCAAACCCGAGGGCAAAATAGTACGTATAATACAGCGAAGTACAAACGAGATTGTAGGCACCTTCACCCACAGCCGCAGCTTCGGATTTGTAATACCGGATGATGACCGTTTCGGATATGATATATTTATCAAAAAGACCAAATTCTTAAACGCACGTGAGGGTCAAAAGGTAGTTGTCAAAATAACCAAATGGCCGCAAAGCGGTAAAAAGCCCGAGGGAGAGATAATTGAAGTGCTGGGCTACCCGGATGAAAAGGGTGTAGACATACTATCAGTGATGCGTGCACACGGTCTCTCGGAGGCATTCCCCCGAAAGGTCCTGCAGCAAACCGACATGGTAGACGAGACCATATCCGATGCGGACATAGCCTCCAGGACAGACTTCAGATATGACAATATCATAACCATAGACGGTATAGACAGCCGTGATTTTGATGATGCAGTTTGTGTAACCAAATCAGACGGTATATATACCCTGGGAGTGCACATAGCGGATGTCACCCACTATGTCACCGAGAGCAGTCCCCTGGATAAGGAAGCCCTGAGACGGGGTACGAGTGTGTATTTTCCCGGCAGTGTGGTGCCTATGCTGCCAAAGAAATTATCCAACGGCATATGCAGCCTGAACCCCCACGAGGACAGGCTCACCCTATCTGTGATAATGAAGATAAACGAAGACGGAGAAGTAATTGACCACCAAATCACCGAGGGTATCATCTGCTCCAAGGAAAGGATGACCTATGATGATGTGACAGCCATATTAGAGGGTGATGACGGATTAAAGGATAAATACGCTCACATATATGATATGCTGTGCCTCATGAAGGATTTAAGTGTAATCCTCCGTCAAAAGAGACAGTCCCGGGGCAGTATAGACTTTGACTTCCCGGAAACCAAAATCAAAACCGACGAAACAGGCAGAGCCGTGGGCGTATATAAATACGAATCCGGAATTTCAAATAAAATAATAGAGGAATTCATGCTCATAGCCAACAAAACAGTAGCAGAGGAGTTCTTCTGGGCAGATATCCCCTTTGTATATCGTGTTCACGAAAAGCCCTCAGCAGAAAGGATAGCTGCATTCAATGACTTTGCAAAAAACATGGGCTACAGGCTCTCCGACTCTCACGAGCCTCATCCGGGCGAATTTGCCAAGATACTGACTAAGATTAAAGGCACCCGTGAGGAGCTGCTCATAAGCAAGGTAATGCTGCGCTCGCTGATGAAGGCGAGATACTCAGAGCAGTGTCTAGGACACTTCGGGCTGTCGTTTGAGTACTACTGTCACTTCACCTCACCCATACGCAGATATCCGGATTTGGCTATACACAGGATTATCAAGGAATTTATAAAATACGGTCTCAACGAAAAGCGTATGCGATACTACAGGAAATTCGTATCGGATGCCGCTGTCAAATCCAGCGAAGCGGAGCTCACAGCCATGGAGGCGGAGCGTGAAGCCGACGATATGAAGAAAGCCGAATACATGCAGGCTCATGTAGGTGAAGACTTCGGGGGTATAATATCCTCCGTGACAAGCTTCGGCTTCTTTGCACAGCTGGAAAACGGCATTGAAGGTCTGGTACGCATGAATGATTTAAGAGATGATTATTATATATTTAATGAGAGGGATTTTTGCCTCACGGGTGAGCACACCGGCAAGACATATCGTATAGGCGACCCGGTGAATATAACCGTAGCGGCGGCAAATCCACTTACAAGACAGATTGACTTTGTACTCAATGAATAAGAAAAGGAAGACATAATCATGGCAGAAAAAGAAAACATAAAGCTCATAACACAAAACAAAAAAGCATATCACGACTACTTCATAGAGGAAACCTATGAATGCGGTATAGCTCTGGCAGGAACAGAGGTTAAGTCTATACGCCAGGGGCAGATTAACCTAAAGGACTCCTTTGCATCTGTAAAAAGCGGAGAAGTAATCATAATCGGTATGCACATAAGCCCCTATGAAAAGGGAAATATATTCAACAAAGACCCCTTAAGAGACCGCAAGCTCCTCATGCACAAAGCGGAAATACGCCGTCTCATAGGCAAAATCAAAGAAGACGGGTACTCTCTGATACCCGTAAAGGTCTATCTCAAGGGCTCCAAGGTAAAGGTGGAGCTGGCACTGGCAAAGGGTAAAAAGCTCTACGACAAGCGAAGCGCCATAGCAGAGAAAGAAGCCAAACGCAGAATGGACAGGAAGATTAAAGAATATAACCAATAAAAAATATAAGTAATAGGTAATAGTGAAGTTTAAAACATACCTATTCACTATTCCCTATTACCTATTACCTCAATCCAATTCCGCCATACCGGTGTAGAGCTCATAATATCTGCCCTTTTGCAGGAGCAAATCATCGTGTGTACCGCGTTCTATTATGACACCGTCCTCCAGCACCATGATAGCATCCGCATTGCGTATGGTGGACAGTCTGTGTGCTATTATAAAGGTAGTGCGATTTTTCATAAGTCTCGCCAGTCCGTGCTCTATGTGTTTTTCCGTTCTGGTGTCGACGGAGCTTGTGGCTTCGTCCAGCACCAGTATGGGTGCCTTAGAAACAGCGGCTCTGGCTATATTAAGAAGCTGTCTCTGACCCTGACTTAGGTTAGCACCGTCACCGCGGAGCAATGTATTATAGCCTTTTGGCAGACGCATTATAAACGAATGTGCGCTTGCGGTCTTTGCCGCTTCTATGACTTCCTCATCGGTGGCATCAAGTCTGCCGTAGCGTATATTCTCCATTACTGTACCGGTAAAGAGGTGTGTGTCCTGAAGCACCATGGCTATATTATTTCTCAGGCTCTCTTTATTAAACTCACGAATATCTGTACCGTCTATTTTTATACTGCCTTCATCGATATCATAAAACCTGTTTATGAGGTTAGTAACCGTAGTCTTGCCTGCGCCGGTAGAGCCTACAAAGGCTATCTTCTGCCCTTTCTTGGCGTACAGGCTTATATCCTTTAGTATCACGTGGCTGGGATTGTAACCGAAGGTTACATTCTCCATAGTTACCTCGCCGTGCACATCACTGAGAAGCTGTTTACCCTCAAGGTCACTCTCCGGGTCTTCATCCATAACCGCAAATACTCTCTCTGCGCCTGCCAAAGCAGAGAATATATTGGTAACCTGCATGGAGATTTCATTTATAGGACGGCTGAACTGTCTGGAAAAGTTCACAAAGACCGCCACGCCGCCTACATCGAACTTACCCAATAGACACAGCACGCCTCCCAGCGTAGCTGTGAGTGCATAGTTTATCTGGCTTAGATTGCCCATAAGAGGACCCATGACACCGCCCATAAACTGTGCACGTATCTGCTTTTTCTTAAGGTCATCATTTAACAGGCAAAAATCCTCCACTGCTTCATCCTCGTGATTAAATACCTTCACTACCTTCTGACCGCTTACTATCTCCTCCACATATCCGTTCAGTGCCCCCAGTGCAGACTGCTGTGCCGAGAAAAATCTCCTGCTTCGCTTTGATACAGCACCGGCAACCCTCATAAATATGGGTATCATAATCACTGTAACTACAGACAAATACACGTTGGTATATATCATCAGAGCCAATGTGCCCACTATGGTAATCACACCCTGAAAGAGGTGCACTATGGTATTGTTGAGCATCTCGCCTATGGTATCTACGTCATTGGTATAACGGCTCATAAGCTCACCGTAAGAATGCTTATCAAAAAACCGTATGGGCAGCTTCTGCATTTTATCAAACAGTTCAGTGCGTATCTTGTAGATAGCGTTCTGAGATATGCCTATCATGGTCCTTGCCTGAACATATGAGGAGACTACCCCCACCATATACACCAGAGCCATAGTGACCAGTGCCATGGCAAATCCGCCAAAATCAGGCTCACTGCTGCCTATATCTATGAATTTATTGATAATTGGTCTTAACATATATGAGCCTGCCAGAGCCGACACACTGCTTAATATAACACATACAAAGGCAAATATGATTTTATACTTATCCTCGCTTAAGTAGCTCAATATGCGTTTGAGTGCAGGCCATATATTCTTAGGCTTGCCGGGCTTGATATTCATATTTTTATTTCTCGGTCCGCCGCTTCCGGGTCCCTTGGGAGGAGGTGTGAATTTGGCTGAAGCTCCGTAACGTTTGGATAGACGTTCAAGCTTTTCTTGTTTGTTTGGTGTCATCGCGCTTTCTCCTTTTCCTTCTGAGAATAGTAGATATCTCTGTATTCCTCGCTGATCTCCATAAGCTCGGTGTGATTGCCCATGCCTATAATCCTGCCATCTTCAAGCACTATTATCTTATCTGCATCCATTACAGAGGTAATTCTCTGGGCTATGATAATCTTGGTAGTAGAATCCAAATCCGTATCGAAGTTCTCTCGTATTCTCGCCTCGGTAGCTGTATCCAGGGCACTTGTGCTGTCGTCCAAAATTAGGATTTTTGGCTTTTTCAGCAGGGCACGCGCTATGCAGAGCCTCTGCTTCTGACCGCCGGATACATTGACACCGCCCTGTCCCAGCTCTCTTTCGTAGCCTTCGGGAGCAGCTGTTACAAATCCGTGAGCCTGTGCATGCTCGGAGCTTTCTATGATTTCTTCTTCGGTTGCGTTTTCATCGCCCCACTTCAGATTTTCCATGATAGTACCGGAGAAAAGCACATTCTTCTGCAGTACCATACCCACTCCGTCACGAAGATTTTTCAGGGAATAGTCCTTTACATTGATACCGTCTACCAGTATCTCGCCTTCATCTGCATCATATAGCCTGGGTATGAGCTGCACCAGGCTGGTCTTGCCGGAGCCTGTGGCACCCAATATACCTACGGTCTCGCCGGGCTCTATCTTGAAGCTGATGTCGCAAAGTACGTCATTTTCACCTGTATCTGTATAATTAAATGTCACGTTTTTAAACTCTACACTGCCTTGTGTGACATGTGCATCTTTATTCATAGAAGCATCATCGGTGATATCTGAATCAGTGTCCAGCACCTCCATAACTCTCCTGGAAGAAGCCAGTGCTCTGGAGCCCTGAAGTATTATCATAGAGAGCATCATAAGCGACATGAGTATCTGGGTTATGTAGGTAGTAAATGCTATAAGGTCACCTACCAGCATACCGCCCTTTATTACAAATCCGCCTCCAAACCATACCACAGCAAGGGTGGTTATATTCATCATAAGTGTCATAAGGGGCATAGTGCAGATTATAATCCTCAGTGCCTTCACGGTATTGTCTCTAAGCTCGGTATTGGCAGCGGAAAACTTCTCCTCTTCAAAATCACTCCTCACGAAAGACTTAACAACTCTTATGTTTGTCAGGTTCTCCTGTATACCGGTATTTAAGGTATCGAGCTTTTTTTGCATTATATTAAATCTGGGCAAAGCCTTGCTCATGATGAAATATATACCGAATCCCAGTATAGGGGTTACTATACCTATGATAAGCGCAAGTCTTGCATTAATGGTTATAGCCATGATAAATGCCCCTACAAGCATACCGGGCGAACGCAAAAGCATAACCAGCGCCATACGCAGTACATTCTGCATCTGGGTGATATCATTGGTAAGACGGGTTATAAGAGAACCTGTGGAGAATTTGTCTATGTTTTTAAAGGAAAATCCCTGCACCTTACGAAACACATCTGCTCTGAGATCTGAGGCAAAGCTTATAGACGCACGAGCCGCGAAATAGTTGCCCAGTACACCGCCTGCCATCATCACTACGGCAAGCAGTACCATCCTGATACCTGTGTTTATAATATATCCCATATCCTTAAGCTCACCTACACCCTCATTTATGATAAGGCTCATGAGCTTTGGCATAAGTACATCTCCCGCTACCTCTGTAAGCATCATAATAGGTCCTATGATGAAAAATATAAGGTGCGGTTTCACATATTTAAAATATCTTTTCGTAAAAACCACCTCCGAAGTATATACATATAAAGTAATTATACTCCTTTCAGAGCAATTTATCAACGAATTTGGAAAAACTTTCACAAATCATTCACATTTGTTGTTATAAAATCGGCTCAAAGTGAATATAACTATAATATAACTTTTTTTGGAAGGGCGTGCTTTAAAAATGACAACAGATAACATCTTAAACAACGAGGTTGAGCTTACCGGCACGGTGGAAACCGAGCTCAAATTCAACCATGAGGTTTATGGCGAGGGATTTTATTCATTTGTAATACGTGTGATGAGACTCAGCGATATATCGGATTTGATAAATGTAACCATATCCGAAAGACTCCTGCAGGACGCCGTATTAAACAAGGGTGACAGCGTAACTGTCAGCGGTCAATTCCGCTCATATAACAATTACACCGACAGCGGTAATAAGCTCATGCTTACCGTGTTTGCAAGAGATATAGAATTACATCCCGATGAGATAAAGTTCAAAAACCCAAATAATATTTACTTAAACGGATTTCTGTGCAAAAAGCCGGTGTACCGTACTACACCCTTTGGCAGGGAGATTACAGACCTCCTGGTAGCGGTGAACCGGGCATACAACAAATCCGACTATATACCCTGCATAGCATGGGGCAGAAATGCCCGTTTCGCAGGTGGACTGGAAGTAGGCGAAAACATAAAAATTCACGGCAGAATCCAAAGCCGTGACTATCAAAAGAAAATAAGCGAAACCGAAACCATAACCAAAACAGCCTATGAGATTTCCGTATCAAAAATGGAAACCGTAAGCAAAAACAATATCGAATTTGAAATTGTGTGATTGGTATATCATAGATAATCTATAGGGAGCAAAACTATCGGAGCTGTAATGACTTTTTTTACAGCTCCGTTGATTTACTTGCACTTAGTGCGTACTACCTGCTCCAGCCTCTTGCACACGTCGCTTAATATACCGTCATTTGCCACTGTGTAGTCTGCACTCTTTCTGTAGAGAGCTATTCTGGCTTTGTACAAGTCGTGTATCCTGTTTTTATCCTTAAGCAGCGGTCTGCCCTCCAGCGAGGAATTCTGCAGTATGAAGTCTACGGAAGCATCTATAAATATAACCTTACCGCTTTTTTTCATGATATCTATATTTTCCTCTACGGTCACTATACCACCGCCTGTCGCTACAAAGAGATTTTCCTTTGCTGCCAGGCTCCTTAGTGCCTCGGTTTCCTTTTGACGGAATACCGCCTCACCTTCTTCAAAAATCTCAGGAATGGTGCGTCCCTCTCTCATCACTATATATTCGTCAAGATCTGTAAGCTCAACTCCCAATTTTTTTGCAACTAAGCCGCCTATGGTGGTTTTGCCGCAGCCGGGCATACCTACAAGATAAATATTATTCATATCATTACCTCATCAAAGATTTAAAAGTTTATCCACAGCCATAAAATATCCATCCGGTCCAAAGCCCGATATCTGGTCTATACAGCCTGCCTTGGTAACAGATATCCTGCGAAACTCCTCACGGCTGTTGATATCGGAGAAATGCACCTCTATAAATGGTGTATCTATGCTCTTGATAGCATCAGCTATGGCATAGCTGTAGTGAGTATAGGCACCGGGGTTTATAACCACACCCTTTACATCCGTATTGTAGATGCTCTGGATTTTGTCTATGATGGCACCCTCGTGATTGGACTGCCATATCTCAAGCTCAAAGCCCTTTTGCATAGCATAGTCGGTAAGCCTTGTGCATATATCCTCATAGGACTCCGTACCGTATATACCTTTTTCGCGGATTCCCACGAAGTTAATATTTGGTCCGTTAATTATCAATATCTTCATAAATCCACCTCAGACAAATTCTTTTTTGAGTTCCTCGTATATTGTATTTACTATACTGTCGTTTACGTCTTCGCCGTTCCATATACCTTCGGAATACATAGCCTGCGATACAAGCATATACAAGCCGTTTACAGCCTTGGCGCCGTTTGATACAGCCTGCTCCATAAGCCTTGTAACAGACGGATTGTAAATTACATCCACCACTGCTTCAAAGCTCGGATGCAATTTATCCACAGGACAAGCCTCCACCTTGGGATACATCCCCACCGGGGTACAATTAATGAGCACATCTCCCTTTATTTCATCGCTGTAGGTTATGGTTTTGTAACCGGGAACCGGCTCCGGCTCTATGGAAACAAAGGTGACAGCACCGGCATTTAAGTCACGGCACACGGCGAGAACCGCCTTTGATGCGCCGCCCGTTCCCAGGATTACCACATCCTTGCCGGAGATTTCAATGCCGTTTACTTCCAGCATATGCTTAAATCCAAAGTAGTCCGTATTGTAGCCGAAAGCTCCCTCGGGAGTGAATTTCACAGTGTTCACTGCACCGATTTTCTCTGCCTCCGGAGATATTGAAACAAGGTGCTTTATAACATCAAGCTTGTAAGGGATTGTCACATTTATACCTTCATACTCCTTTGAGATACGTGCAAGCTCTGTGTCCAGACAAGCCTTGGGGATTTCTATCAAATCATATGTATAGTCATTCTTGCCGGATAGCTCAAAGTAACGCTCATGAATTATCTTAGAATACGAGTGTCCCAGCTTTTCACCTATTAAAGCTAATCTCTTCATTTTTTGTAACTCCTTTTATACTGCTTGGTATATACATATCAAAATTCGTATTTTTTATAATTACCCAGGTATTTAAAATACTTGTTGCAGGATTTGATTTCCTCCAGGGCTGCCTTTACATTATCATCATTGATATTGCCCATTATATCTATAAAGAACACATACTCAAAGGGATTGTTGATATCCGGGCGGGATTCTATCTTGACCATATTAATTTTGCGTTCGGAAAACAGCTTGGTGAGATTAAAGAGCTGTCCCGGAGTGTTGTCGAGCTTGGTGATGATACTTATCTTATCATTTTCATCCCTTGGCTGTGGAGTTTTGGAAAGCACTATAAACTTGGTGTAGTTATTTTTATTATAGTTTATATTGTGCTCCAAAATCTTTAGTCCATACAGCTTAGCCGCCTTTTCACTTGCCACACAGCCTATGTCTCTCCTATCTGAATTAGCCACAAACTCAGCACTTATGGCTGTATTCTTGTATGGTATCTGAGTAAATGAAAATTTATCCAAAAATTCCTTCGACTGCATGAATGCCTGAGGATGTGAATATACCTCCTTGATGTCCTCTAATTTAACACCGTCCTTTGCCATAAGGTTGTGATTTACTCTTACACACACCTCACCTACTATATGATAGTCATAGCTTAGCATAAGGTCATATACATCTGTCACTGCACCGGTAGATGAATTTTCAAAAGGTATCACTGCCTGAGAAATCTCGTCATTGAGCAGTGCCAGGCAAAGCTTATCAAAGGTAGGGTATGATTTCACATCATATCTGTAGCCGTTTTCATTGTGCTCCATATGCCACATACATGCCTCATGAGAAAAGCTCCCCTTGATACCCTGAAAGCCTATGGCAATCTCTGCATTATTGATGCTTCTCTGATACTCCTTTGACAAATCCATAAGGCAGGTATAGAGCTTTTCCGTATAGGGAGCAAATACCTTGTTATCCAGTCTTTCACAGGCTTTTAGTATTACTTCCTTTTCACGGGTGGCATTTAATGTGGGCAGACCGTGCTCCTTTTTGTATGCTGCCACCTGCTCAGAAACCGTCATTCTGCGTTCAAAGAGCTTTGTTAATTCATTGTCTATATCATCTATTTCTGCTCTGATTTTGTTGATATCAAGCATATTACTCACTCTCCTGTAAATTAAGAAGGCACAAAGCGACCCCTGCCTCCACTACTGCGGCGGCTCTGGGTACTATACACGCATCATGTCTGCCTTTTAATGTGATTTCATCATTTGACATATCCTTGAGATTAACTGTATTTTGAGTTTTGAATATTGAGGGTGTGGGCTTTACAGCTACCCTGAACACTATGGGCATACCGTTGGTAATACCGCCAAGTACACCGCCGTTGTTATTGGTAAGAGCATTGACCTTACCGTCCTTAATCTCATAGTTATCGTTTGCATCAAAGCCGTTCATGGCTGCTATGTCAAAGCCCTTGCCGAATTCCACGCCCTTTACCGCAGGTATGGAAAACATCATATGAGCTATCTCACTCTCTACGGAGTTAAAAAACGGAGAGCCTACTCCCGGCTTCATACCGTATACAGCACACTCTATGACACCGCCTACGCTGTTGCAGTCGGTTTTGTGCTTCATGATTTCCTCCTCCATAGCCTTGGCTGTTTCCGTGTTAAGAACAGGAAATTCCATGCTGTGGAGTGCATCTATCTCTTCCGAGGTGAGAGGATTATCCAGTATACTCTCACTCTTGACAGAGCCTATACTGTATATGTGCGATACTATCCTCACTCCCTGCTCCTCCAAAATCTGCCTTGCCACAGAGCCTGCAAAGGTAAGGGGGGCTGTAATCCTGCCGGAGAAATGTCCACCGCCTCGGTAGTCATTAAATCCGCCGAATTTAATCACTGCCGGATAGTCTGCATGCCCCGGTCTGGGAGTTTCATTGAGATTTACGTAATCGGAGCTGTGCTGATCCTTGTTGCGTATGATAAACCCTATGGGCGAGCCTGTAGCTATACCGTCCTTCACACCGGAGAGGATTTCATATGCATCCTTTTCATCTCTGGCAGTAGAGTAAAAAGCCCTGTGATTTCTGCGCTTCATCTCCAAGTCTATCTTAGCAAAATCTATCTTGGTTCCGGCTTTAATCCCATCCAGTACGCCGCCTATAGCCGCACCGTGAGATTCACCGAATATGGAAAACTGTATTTTCTTCCCCCACATTGCACTCATTTTAACATCATTCCTTTTTATATGTATTCTACCGCACCCGTAGAGAGTAAATCATTATAAAACTCAGGGTATGATTTATTTATACTCATAGGGTCCTTGATTGTAACTTCATTTTCACAAACCAGACTTGCCACAGCCGCCGTCATAGCCATACGATGGTCATTAAAGCTTGTGACCACGCCGCCGGTTAAGCTCTCTTTACCGTTGATTACTATAGCGTTGTCTTTTTCACATATATCGGCTCCCAGCCCGGAGAGCACATCTATGGTAGCCAGCACCCTGTCGCACTCCTTGATACGAAGCCTCTCTATACCCTTGATTACCGTGGTACCATCGGCAAGCGCACACGCCAGCGAAAGTATGGGCACTATATCCGGAAAGTCTGAAGCATCTATGGTGCCTATAGCTTTAAGAGAGGACTTCCTTACATAAAATCCCTTGTCAGCCGTAGTGATATCCGCACCCATTTGCTTTAAAATATCTACTATCACCTTGTCACCCTGTAGAGACTCAGGCTCCATATTACCGCACTCCATATCGCCTATGAAGCATCCTGCCGTAAGGAAAAACGCTACCTGTGAATAGTCTCCCTGGGCAAAGTAATTGCCCGATTTGTAATGCTGATTACCCTTTATTTCAAAGGTTTGGTAATTATTATTTATTATTTCTATACCGGAGTTTGCCAGTACTTCGAGGGTTATGTCCACATATGGTTTGGACTGGAGTATACCCTCTATCCTGATTACAGAATCAAAGCTCATAAGAGGCAGTGTAAACAGCATTCCGGTAACAAACTGAGAGCTAACCGAGCCGTCTATGCTGTATTCATTACTGTTAAAGCCGCCCCTTAAATTAAGATACTCGCCCTTCTTGAAGCCATACTCCATAGAATTTTCTTCAAAAAGCTTAAAGTACGGATCCAGTGGTCTTTTGAACAAGCTCTCGGCTCCCCGGTACTCTATATCATCTGAAAAAAGTGTAGCCACCGGGATTATAAATCTGAGTGTAGATGCCGATTCGTTGCAATACAGCGATACCTTACCCGCTTCTTTAACTCCGCCCATTACTTTTATGGTCTTTAAATCATCGGAGACCTCCACATGGGCACCCAGGGCTTCTATGCATGACAATGTAGCTCTGATGTCATTAGAGAAGGTAACATTTTCTATAACGCTTTCTCCCTCGGCAAGCAGTGCCGAAAGCAGGTATCTGTGTATGTATGACTTGGAGGAAGGGGTAAATATTTTGCTGTTTTTGTATTTATTGGTTTTTCGTATAGTAAGTGTATCCATTAGTCCTCCGTTAAAAAGGTATCCGTCTTGGGTATTTCCTTTATGACTGTCTCGCCTATTTTTGATAGCATTATATAATTTATAGTATCTTTGGAGCTCTTCTTGTCCAGAAGCAGTACCTGCGCTGCCTTATTGGCATCAAAGGTATAATCGTCAAACACAAGGTCATACTTCTCCAAAGCCAGTCTGAGTCTGTCGGCTGTACCCTTCTCAGTAATGCCCATGGCTTCTGACTTTTGGGTAATTCTAAGCATACCTATAGCCACACCCTCGCCATGTGTGTATGTGGTATAATTACACAGCTTCTCCACCACATGACCGAATGTATGACCGAAATTAAGTATCATCCTCTCGCCGGTGTCAAATTCATCATTCTCCACTATCTGTTTCTTTATATTAACGCATGTGTGTATCACTTCTTCAATACATGTATCAATATCACCCAGCAGCATCTCAAAAAGCTTATCATCACGTATAGCACCGTACTTGATAACCTCTGCCATGCCGTCATTAAAAACTCTCTTTGGCAGTGTATTTAAAAGCAGCGGGTCAATAATCACCCTGCAAGGCGGGTAGAAGCTGCCTACAAGGTTTTTGCCCTCGGGCAAATCAATGGCTACCTTACCTCCCACAGAGCTGTCCACCTGAGACAGAAGTGTGGTAGGCACCTGTATGAATTTAATACCTCTTAAGAAAGTAGCGGCAGCAAACCCCGTAAGGTCTCCTATAACTCCGCCGCCGAATGCGATTATAATATCCGAACGGCTCATCTTGAACTCTGCCAGCTCGCTGTATAGCTTATTTAAATACTCGCTTGATTTGGTGGTTTCACCATGGGGAAGGACAACCTTTTTGAATTCACAGTATGAAAACATGTCGCTCAGTCGCTCTCCGTAGAAGCTATCCACATTATCATCCGTCACGGCAAAAATCTTCCTGCCCTTTGTGATGTCCTCTGTATATTTATGCAGATTTTCAAAGGAGCCGTTTTCGATTATAATATCGTAGCTTGACATAGATGTTTTCACATTAATTTTCATTGGTTCTCTCCCCTTTTGTATATAAAAATTCATAATATATACATTATATAGCATTTTACTAAATTTGTCAAAACTTTTATATAAAAAATAATTACATAAAAATTATGAAAAAAGTATTGACAAAACATAAATTATACTGTATTATATGTATTAGTACAGTTGATACAGAAAGGAGTGATTAAATGCTGCAGCTTGATTTCGGCGACCATAGACCGCTATATGAACAAATCAAGGATAAGCTCAAAGACCTTATAATAAGCGGTGCTCTGAGGGAAAATGACAAGATACCCTCCGTGAGGGAGCTTGCCGCAAGCCTTGCCATCAATCCCAACACTATACAAAAAGCCTACAAGGATTTGGAGAGCGAAGGCTACATATACTCCCAAAAAGCCAAAGGCAGCTTCGTAAGCCCCAGGGATATAACCGCAGACGAAGCAGATACAGACTCGCTGGAAGACTCGCTCATATCTGCAGTACGTGAGCTGAAATTCCTGGGAAGGGACAAAACAGAAATCCTGGAAATAATCGAAAAAATATACAAGGAGGACACGAAGTGATTAAAGTAGATAATTTAGTTAAAACCTTTGACGGTTTCAGAGCCCTGGACGGAGTATCTCTCCATGTGACCAAAGGCTCGGTTTACGGACTCGTGGGACCAAACGGTGCCGGCAAAACCACACTTATCAAACACCTCACGGGTATCTACACACCCGACAGCGGCAGCTCTGCCATTGACGGCAGTGAGGTATTTGAAAACACAGATGTTAAAGCCAAGACCATATACATAGGCGATGACTTGTATTTCTTCCCATCGTATTCCATAGAGGATACTGCCAAATTCTACAAGGATATATACCCTACCTGGAGCGATGAACGTTTTGAAAGCTTAAAGGAGATATTTAAGATAGACACCAAAAGGAAGGTACGCAGACTCTCCAAAGGTATGCAAAAGCAGGTTGCCTTCTGGCTGGGTATATGCACCCGCCCGGAGGTAATAATTCTCGACGAGCCGGTGGACGGTCTCGACCCGGTAATGCGCCGCAATGTATGGAGAGTTATAGTCCAGGATGTGGCAGAATACGGCACCACAGTGCTCATATCCAGCCACAACTTAAGAGAGCTTGAGGACGTGTGCGACCACGTAGGTATCATGCACGAGGGCAAGATAGTGCTGGAAAAATCCCTGGACGACATCAAGGGCAACATACACAAAATCCAGCTTGCCTTTGAAGGAGGCTTCCCGGAGGGAATTCGCGGTAAGCTCCAAGTCCTGCATACAGAGAGCACAGGCAGAGTACACATGGTTATAGTGAAGGGTGACAGCGAAGAAATCAAAGAAAAGCTTAAACACTTTAATCCCATCATCTGCGATTTGATACCGCTTACACTTGAAGAAATATTTATATATGAACTGGGAGGTATGGGCTATGCGTTCGAAAACATCATTCTTTAATAAAGCATTGTTTTTATCGGATATTAAACGTTACTGGTGGCTGTTTGCAGCCAATACGGCACTGCTTATATTCTGCTGTGTAATCCCTGTATACGACAGATGTCTCAATGCGGTGGGCGTCAGCTTCGGTGATGCTCCTACCTGGCTTGGCGTAGGGATTGTCATAAACATAGTATTCAGCCTTGGAGTGGGCACTATACTCTGGACTTTCATGCACTTTAGCAATTCCGTATCTACGTTTCATGCATTTCCGGTAAGGAGAAGCACCATATATATCACCAAGCTGATATCGGGATTTATTATGCTGATTTTACCCATAGTTATAAACGGGGTGATATTTGTACTGCTTTCATTTACACCGGTGTGTTTCGGTCATTTCAGTGCATATGATGCTTTGATATGGATATATCGCGGTGTTATATACTCGCTTATTATCTTTTCTCTCACCACCTTTGTCAATATGATGACCGGCAATCCCATAGGCACCATAGTATTTACGGGAGGATTCTCACTGCTGCCTCTTATGGCTATAGGTTTTTGTGAGGGATTATTCTCCCAGGAGCTGTACGGATACTACAACAATCTCAGCGACTACGGCATAGACAAAATCTACATAGGTCCCCAAGGGCTCACCTCTCTTGAATACGGATTTATCTATCCCGTGGCTTCTGTTATCATGCTTGTGGGTGCATATATCCTGTACAAATACCGCAGAAGTGAATCTCACGGTGAAGTAATCTCATACAAGTGGCTTGTGCCTGTTTTTATAGGTATTGTCGCTGCTATTGCCAGCGGTATCAGCTATGCATATTTTTGGGAGATAGTAGGCATTGAGAGTATATTTACCCTCATACCATTTGGTATAGTCGGCACTGCCATAGCCTATATGATATCCCAAAAATCCCTTAAACTCAAAGGTAGCCTAAAGCCTATTGCCCTTTACATTGTAATCACCATATGCTTTATAGGTGCTGTACGCTTTGATATCACAGGATTTGAGGACAGGATTCCATCAATTGATGATATAGCAGGTGTAAGTATAGACCATTCACGTTATTATGTGCGTGACTCAGAAATAAAAGACAAACCCATGTTTACGGATAAAGATGACATAGAGACTGTTATAAGACTTCATCAAAGCTTCATCCAAGATAAAGCTGCCCACGAGAATCGCTCAGAGGGCTCATTGCCCATAACGTATTATCTCAAAAATGGCAAGAAAATAACTCGCATGTATCTTATCAACAGTGAAATTGATACAGCATTCTTAAAACCGGTTTACGAAACGCCGGAATACAGAGCATCCAGATTCGGACTTCTGCAGGAGGAAGACTACGTATATACCATGGTTGAAGTAACTGACCGCAGGATAGGCTCCGACACCTACATAGCACTGTATCCGGATAACGATGATATGCAAAAGCTCATAGATGCAGTAAAGCTTGATATGCAAAACACCTCATATGAGGATATGCTCAAAAACTATGAAGCATCAACCAATGTATATATATCATGGACTATGGAGGAGAAGAATGTCAAGGAACCAGAAGACCTGATAAAATCAGACATCTACGCAAACTCGGAGGCATACGCCGTGAAGCCCTCCTCGTTAAACACAATCAAAGTGCTGGAGGAATTGGGTTTTTATGATATGATACCCCGGGCAGATGATATATCTCAAGTAAAGATGACCCTAAATCCGGAACGCAGCGGCAAAGTGGTGGTGGAAATGACTCTAAACAACCCGGAGGAAATAGCCCAAATCTACTCCGAGTATGATGATATGATAAAGGGCTATCATTTCCACGATTATGAAGGTGCTAATATAGACATTAACCTCATATACACCCTAAAAAACGGACATCAGTTTGATGTTTCTGCCACATATGACAAAGATAAGCTCCCGGATACTTTTTTAAAATACCTTAAATAATTTTGGAAGCTGTAAATAAAGTCACGTAAGCATTCAAATAAAAACCCACCCGCAATAGCGGGTGGGTTTTCATATACAAACAGAAAGACAGCCTGCAACAGGCTGTCTTTAGTAGTTATTAAATTAATTGCCAAACTTGGAAGTGTTGAGCTTAACACCGGGGCCCATGGTGGAGCTTACAGCGATGCTCTTTAAGTACTGACCCTTAGCAGCAGCCGGCTTAGCCTTAACTATGGCATTAACCAGTGTTGTGAAGTTCTCAGTGAGCTTCTCTACACCGAAGGAACTCTTACCGATGGGGCAGTGAATAATGTTGGATTTGTCAAGTCTGTACTCAATCTTACCGGCTTTGATATCTTCAACAGCCTTTGTAACATCGGGAGTTACAGTACCTGCCTTGGGGTTAGGCATCAAGCCCTTAGGACCTAATACTCTACCTATTCTACCAACAACACCCATCATATCGGGAGTAGCTACAACTACGTCAAATTCAAACCAGTTTTCGTTTTGAATCTTTGCAACCAATTCTTCTGCACCTGCATAATCAGCACCTGCATCAAGAGCCTTCTGTACGTTGTCGCCCTTAGCGAAAACGAGAACTCTTACCTTCTTACCTGTGCCGTGCGGAAGAACAACAGCGCCTCTTACCTGCTGATCAGCGTGTCTTGAGTCAACGCCGAGTCTGAAGTGAGCTTCTACTGTCTCGTCAAACTTAGCTTTGGAAGTTTTGATAACGAGGTCGAAAGCTTCTTCTGCATCGTAAGCCTTGCCTTTTTCAATTAACTTAGCACTTTCTAAATATTTTTTACCTTTACGCACTATACTTTCCTCCTTATGTGGTCTATCGGAAACTTAATTCCTCCCACGTACTTAAAACAATTAGTCTTCTACTACGATACCCATGCTTCTTGCAGTACCTGCAATCATGCTCATGGCTGCTTCAACGCTTGCAGCGTTAAGGTCGGGCATTTTCTGCTCGGCGATAGCTCTTAAAGCGTCCTTGCCTATAGTAGCAACCTTTGTTTTGTTCGGTACACCCGAACCGCTGTTGATTTTGCAAGCTTTCTTTAAAAGAACAGCTGCCGGAGGAGTCTTTGTGATAAATGTAAAGGATCTGTCCTGATATACTGTGATAACTACAGGGATTACCAGACCTGCGTCCTTTGCAGTTTTTTCGTTAAACTCCTTACAGAACTGCATGATATTAACACCATGCTGACCGAGTGCAGGACCTACCGGGGGAGCCGGATTAGCCTTGCCGGCTTCAATCTGAAGCTTAATGTAACCTGTTACTTTCTGTGCCATTTTGCGCACCTCCTTAAAAAACAATGTGGTAATAAATCGGAATGCCCTAAGCATCCTCCCACTCCAACAAACAGACAAACTCGTCCGCTTGTCCAAGCCTCTGCATAAAAATGCAGATTAATATAATATCGGTTTACAAAACCGCTATTAACTAAAAACTCATATAGACTCTACACTGGTCATATCGAGCTCCAGAGGAGTCTTTCTGCCAAACATAACCACACTGACGCTAACCTTCCTTGCAGCCATGTCTATAGAATCTACCAAGCCAATCTGATTCGCAAAAGCGCCGGTGATGATCCTTACGTTATCACCCACACCGTACTCTATGTTCATCTCTCTGACTTCAACGCCGAGAGACTCTACCTCCTCCTCGGTAAGAGGAACAGGCTTTGACGCGGGGCCAACGAATCCCGTAACACCTGTGGTGTTGCGGACGATGTACCATGTGTCATCTGTCATTATCATCTTGATAAGGACATATCCGGGGAAAATCTTCCTTGTGACAGTTCTCTGCTCATCACCTTTGGTTTCCAATACTTCCTCGGTGGGAACGCGAATATCCACAATGAGATCTTCTAAATTACGGTTTTCTATAGCTTTTTCAAGATTGGTCTTAACTTTGTTTTCATACCCGGAATAAGTATGAACAACATACCATTTGGCATTTCTGCTTGCCTTATTTGCAGCCATATTCCGGCCTCCTTAAATTTAAGTAAGCATACCGCATAAACAAGACAATACGCCCTGCGAGCATCCGATATGCTTAAGAGTTATTATTTCCTGTTAAGTAATAATTCGAATAAACCCCACTGGAAAATGGTGTCTAAAACAGCGATTATAACGCCTACAATAACAACTGCAGCAATAACTATTAAAGTGTTGTTAACAACCTGCTTCTTTGAGGGCCATACAACCTTCTTCATTTCAGACTTAACTTCTTTTACAAATTTAACAATCTTGTTTTGCTTCTTTGCATTTGCTTCTGCCACAATGCTCACCTCTTTTAATAAAATAAACAGCCTAAAGGGGATTACTTTGTTTCCTTATGCAAAGTATGTTCTCTGCAGAAACGGCAGTACTTCTTCATCTCGAGTCTGTCGGGATCGTTTTTCTTGTTCTTCATAGTGTTGTAATTTCTCTGTTTGCACTGGCTGCATGCTAAAGTGATTTTTACTCTCATTTCGGAGCACCTCCTGTGATTTTATCGTGCTTGTATCAGATAAATTAATTATGTGAAAAATCCTATAGAAAAATTTTTGCACACAAAAAAAAGACCTTTTTATCAGCACTCAATACTATACCACATATGACATTAAATGTCAAGAATTTTTTGCAATTTTGTTAAAAAATTTATTCGGGGCAGCGGCGAATTTGACGCTGCCCCGCTTATTAACGTTACACTCTTTTAAATAATTTGACAATCGTGGCAAAATCGCAGTTTTCATACACGGGTGTGATACCCTTGTACATAAGCTCGTCACCACCCCATACCTCATTGGTCTCGGTGTCTATATAATCAGCTGCCGGCTCCAGTCCATCAAGGTATATATTAGCCTCCTTGGAATTAGCCGGTGAGAGAATCCTGCATGCAAAGAGCAGCACCTCGGACTTATCCTTGGATACCACCTGCCAGCTGCAGTAGTTGCCCTCGTAGGGGCTTTGGAGTCTGTAGAGGTCTCCGGTTCTTGTAAGAGTGCGAATCTTGTTTACAAACTTAATCTGCTCTTTAATCTCCTCCAATTCTTCTTCCGGAAGCTTGGTTATATCCAATTCATAGCCAAATACACCTGCACAGGCTACGTCAGCTCTGGTCTTGAGAGAAGTCACCCTGCCTACCTGATGGTTGGGTGATGCAGTAACATGGGCAGATATGGTGCTCATGGGATAGCAAACCGATGTGGAGTACTGTATTTTCAGTCTGGAAACAGCATCGGAGTTGTCGCTGGTCCATATCTGCGGTGAGTACGCCAGCATACCGGGGTCAAATCGTCCGCCGCCGCTTGCACAGCCCTCAAAGAGCACATCCGGGAACTCGGCAATCAGCGCTTCCATTACCTTGTACAATCCAAGCGTATATCTGTGGTTATAACCCTTACAGGGCATATCGGTCATCATGCGGTTGTAATCCCACTTTACATATTCCACATTCGCTTCACGGAGAATATCGGCTACGGATTTAATTACATAATCGCACACCTCATCATTTGCCAGATCAAGCATGTACTGATGCCTGCCCTTTGCAGGCACTCTGTCCGGCACAGATATTGCCCAATCGGGATGAACACGATATAGCTCGGAATCAGGATTTACCATTTCCGGCTCAAACCACAGACCGAATTTGAGACCTTCGGCATTCATCTTCTCTGCCAGACCCTTTATTCCGGAGGGGAGCTTTTTCTCATTTACAAACCAGTCTCCCAGGGAGCAACGGTCATTGTCTCTTTTGCCGAACCAGCCGTCATCGAGCACAAACATCTCTATGCCAAGAGGTTTTGCCGCCTTAGCTATATTAAGAAGCTTTTCTTCAGTGAAGTCAAAGTATGTGCCTTCCCAGTTGTTTATAAGAATAGGACGGTCTATTCCTGCCCACTTGCTCTTGCAAAGGTTGTTTCTGTACAGGTCATGCATTTCTCTGGAAATCCCTCCGAATCCGTCTGCACTGTAGCAAAGCACACACTGAGGTGTATAGAAGCTTTCACCACTTTCAAGAATCCAATCAAACCCAAAAGGATTTATACCCTGCCTTACTCTTACATTACCGTACTGGTCGCACTCTGCTACACTTGAGTGATTGCCGCTGTATATAAGTGAAAATCCGTATACATCACCGTTTCTCTCTGTGGCATCCTTGCCGCACAGCATCACAAATGGATTCATAGCATGTCCGCTGCCTCCTCTGGCATTGGATATATCTATCTTTTCACCAAGCTTGATTTCTGTGCGTGTGAATTCTCTCTCTCTAGTCCATGCACCGGGGAAATACACAAGGTCATAGCAACCTTTATCAAAATCTATGCTGGCACTGTATGCCGACTCTATGTTCATGTCCCCTTCTGTACGATTTATTATCTCTGCACTGCGCAGGATTACATCATACTCCTCAAATACCGTGTAACTAAGTACAACCTCCAGACCGATTATATCATCGGCAAGGGTAATCTTTAAGGTATCGGGCTTCTGCTTGCCTGCAAAAATATATGGCATACCGTCTATGTGAGTTACTTCATTTTCTACAATAGCATAATCCTTATATATGAGCCTGGACACAGTATTACCGTCAAGATTGCCTACTATATATGCAGGATCCCTCAAATCTGCGTAGCCGTATGCAGGATACTCATAAGGCAAAGTCTCAAGAAAGCAGTAATCATCAACACATGTCAAGAGGCCATACTCTTTATCCATAATTCTGTCTGAATAATCTTTATTTGCCATTTTTTTACCGAAATAATAATGCAAAAGGTCTCCGCATCTGCCCACAGTCATTATGTAGCTGATACTCTTACCCACTAGGTGAAATGTATTGCCGTTTTTGATAATCATAGGAATTCCTCCATTTTGTTTTATGTATATGTATACTATAAACTATTTGGATTAAAATGTCAATGGTTCGGTGAAATAAATTGGAGTTTATGTGCCGTAGACACATAAACTCCAATCTGTTCAGTAAAATATATAGGAGATGTTCGGGAGGCGAAAATTCGCCTCCTAAACAGTGGGCAAAGCTTGCTTATCTTTTTGCTTTTTGGAAACCGCCTTGTACATGGGGCATTTATTGTCTTGGTAAAATTCCAGATAGGGGCAAAAGGGAGAACGGCTGTCTAAAAGATAGGACTCCTTGCCCGTTTGGCATGTGTTGCAAAGGTGTTGTTTATTCAATGTGATATCACTCCATATAAAGAATTTGATGTTATTTAATATCTTCCCACTTTATTTCATATATTTCAGTATCGTTGAGATAATAGTTATGAGTTATGGTTGCCTCCATTACATCTGTATAATACCATTTTTTGATATTCAGGTCGTTATACGGATTGTAATTTAAGGTCTTTACATAGGGGTCATAGGGTTTTCTGCCCAGAAGTTTATTCATGACCGTCATTACCTCTGCTCTGGTGATTTCTCTCTCCGGGCGGAAGGTGCCGTCCTCGTATCCCTGTATGAGGGAGGTCTCGTGGAGAGCCAGTATATAATCGTGAGCCCAGTGGTCGTCCGGCAAATCCGGGAATACATTATCTTCACCCTTGTATACTATACCTGCGTAGCGGCAGATAAGAGCGGCAAATTCTGCTCTGGTGAGCTTCCTTGCGGGCTTGAATTCACCGTCGGGATAGCCTTCGGCTACGCCGTCCGATGTCATATACTCTATCTCCGTCACAGACCATCTGTCTGAGCTTACATCCGGAAAGACTTCTCCTGTGATGGTAAATGGCTCATCATAGGCTCTGTTTTTTACTCTGTACAGTATGGTAACCATTTCTTCACGGGTTATATTGCCGTCCGGTTGTACACTGCCGTCGGGATAGCCCTTGATATAGCCTATGTGTGTGGGGTGTTCGTTGCCGAATATATCCTTGGTGTACTTGCGTGTCTTGTCAACCACTCTGCTGCCGCCTCCACCGCCGCTGCCGCCGGTGGTAGTATGCTTAACTGTAGGTACTATGTATCTGTATGTGCCTACCTTGGAGTAGACCGGATTCCAGCAGTTTGCAATACGTTCGTCCTTGCACTCGGGGCACTTGCCACAGGCGCTGAGGTATGCTGCTTTAACTACAGTCTCACCATCTATGCTCAGCTCCTCACCTGCGTATGACATGCGATTGGTATTGGCTCTATCGGCAGGGTCCGAGCCGTCAAGTGTATAGTAGAGCACAGTGTAGGGTTCTCCCGGATAATCGTTTATCAAAGTATATTTGGTGCCTTGGTCAAATTCTGTCTTACCGGAAGCTGTGAGAGAAGTCTCAGGAACCTCCAGATGCACGAAGTCTATGGGGAATTCACCCTCACTGTCCGTTATCCTCTCCCCGTCCTGCACAAGCCACGCATGAATGGTTATATTATCCATAAGCGAATTGACTATGATGGGAGCACCATTGTCATAAATATAATTATTGGTAGCAGCACCGGTGCCGTCTGTTCTGGTATAGCTGTAGAAGTAGTGTATCTCTGCATTCTTGTTCTGAGAAAGCAGCTTGATACCTTCGGAATACGGACGCTCTGTAAGCACATCTGCACTTATCCTCTGCACATCGTAGGGAGAAGCCACATATACACTGCCGGAATAAGCATTATCCGGCTCTATAATGTAGTAATGAATGGTATTGGCACTTACCTTGCGAGTGTCCTCATTTAATACATATGCCTTAAATGACATGGTATGAGTAATCTGTCTTTCGGCATTCATATATCGTAAATCCTCTGTATCGCCGTTTTCACGATACCAGATGCTGTATCTTTTGTTGGTTGGTGCACGGCTGTCAAGCTCAATCTTGGTGTCAGGTACCGGTGTCTGAGAATATCTGCCGGAGGGCAATGTGATAATCGGTGCCATGGGCACGAAGTTATATACATAGCTCACTACAGCACTCACCTTATCCCCTTTTACGGAGCGTAGCTGCAGGACTGTGTCTTCTGTGAGCTTGACACAGTCAGAATCATACTCAGTCCATGTACCGTCGTTGCCGAAACGGTATTCTATAGTATCACCGTTATTGATTGAATACAGCTTTACCAAAAGCAAATTATTTTCTCCGTCTATATTGATTTCCTCATAGGTGCCCATTTCTTTGTCTGCATAGGGAGAAGCCAATATATCATCGGAGGTTATGTCATAGGTGTATTTATTTTGCTGACTTTCTACACCGTCAAGCACAGCAGATATGGTAAGCACAGCCGGTGCCTTTATATCGGCATCGTTTGCCGTGCCAAGAGGCTTGGTGCAGTCCTCATCTTCGTAGGCATTGCCGGTGGCTGTGTCAATATAAAATCTGCCGCTGTGGGTTACAAATTCATTGGTAACGCCGTTTACATCATATTTCACAGTACTGCCCGTAACTGCATCAACGGGAACCACAGGCAGATTATCTGCGTTTATAGTGGCACTCGGAGCCGCCTTGGGTGCTTCGGGGGTTACAGTGTAGTCAAATATACCTATGTCGCTCTTAACACCGAATATATTTACTGCTACGGCTTTGATGAGGGTATCACCCTTGATATCTATGGGTGTACCGTCGTATTCTATGGTGCCATATACACCGGGCACCGGGTCCGGGCAGAAACCGCCGCCATAGCTTAGTGTATAGTAAATCTTAGTACCGTTTGGCACAGGCATAAACTGTGTGCTGTAGCCGGCAGTATCGCCTATCTTTACAGTATAATCTCCCGGAGTTAATGTGGTGATGGGCTTGATGGGCTTCTTGGTAACTATATCGTATGAGTGTGTGACTACATTTGAATAGCCAGTATTGTCCTTTAATACCACTGCCGATATCACAGTATAGCCCTGTATGGTTATGGTGACAGAATCGGATTCGTCATTAGCCTCACGGCGGTTGGGGCTCGTTACAGGGTCGGAACCGTCCAGTGTGTAATACAGCTTGTAACGGCTCGTGGTCTCATTGGTACTCTCCGGGCTGTAGATTGTAATCTTATCTGCATTGGTAAACTGAGTGCTCTCGGGAGCAAACTCCGGAGGTAAGGGCTTAATCCTATATGTAAACCTGTATTCATCACCGGATTTGCCGTCTTTGCCTATGGCCTTGGCTATAACCAAGGTGTCCTTATCTATATTTAGTACTTCATCATATGTCAGCCATGTGTTGCCGCCGTCTGTGGAGTAGATTACAGAGTTCTCCGGATTGGCAGCAGTGAGAGTTACATTGACACTGCCCTCATATACACCGGAGGGATAGAACGCATCTACGCCGTAATCATCATAATATGATATCAGATAGTAATAGGATGAGATATCACCATACTGTCCGTCATAGTGTGCCACAGCTCTTAGGGTGGTATCACGGCTGATGGTTACGGGTACGGTGTATTCCATACCGTTAGTACGTGGGTCGGAGCCATCTGTGGTATAATATATACGTGCACCCACGGTATCTGTGGTGAGCTCTACATCTATCTTGGTGTCGTATTCACCGGATACCGGGTCGGCTGTAACCTTACCGGGCTTGACACCCAGGTAATACACAGATACATCACTCAGCTCGCCTGTAACCACATTCTTGGTAACGAGTCTCACGGTACAGGTCTTGTCTATAAGTATACGCTGAGTACTTGCCGGTACCCCTGCCCACTCGGCAGCGGGATTGCTGCCGCCGTCAGCTATATCATCAGTATCAATGTCTGTATATGTATAGTATATACGCATTTCATCACTTATGGGTGCGAACGGGTTTTCATATGATGCATATACAGTAAAGTTACTGTACTCACTGTGCACACCGGGAGTGAGGGTGGTTTTGTCTTCGTTAAAGAGCAGGGGTGCCTTAGGCACTATCTCGTAGTTAAATACCACGGTGTTGCTCTGCTTGCCGTCGGACTGTCTTACGGCATAGCAGCTGATATCCCCTGTCCACTTTACTTCTATCTTCTCGCCCTTGGTGTAGGGTACAAAGCTCTCTCCATCTGTGGAGTAGTATATATCACAGCCCTCCTCTGCCTCCAGAGTCACATACTGCGTCTCAACATATCTGCCTGAATTGGGAGTAGCTGTAGGTGCAGATGGCTTGGACTTATCTTTGATGATTATATGATGATATCCACCGTTGCGTGCACTGTAGGTGAAGGTCTGTGCAAAGGGCTCATCCTCCACATTCTTGGCAAAGAGCTCCAAGGTGAGCTCATCCGAGCCGTCAACATCTATAAATACGTCCGTATTACCGGTTTTGAGTGGAGTAAGGGGCAGCTTGCATAGGTTGTACCAACCGTCCCATGTTTTCTCAGGGAGATATTTACCGCTGAAAAAAACCGTGACATAGGCTGTCTTATACAGCTTATTTCCTACCTTTTCACTGCCACCGGCATGTCTGTACGGGTAGTAGCCGCCTATCTGGGGGGTGTCCTCTACTTCCTCACCGCCCACATTCTCCGAGCCGCTGCCGCTAGAGGGTATCATAGTATCCGGTATGGTATAATCTATAGGAAATTGGGAGTCGCCGGCATAGTCAAAAAATGCCGGGTCAAAGTATATCTTAACGGTGTATCCGTTAAGGTCATACTGTGGCTGCAGATGCTTCCCGGCTTTATACTCACCCATGTTTGGATTATCAATGGCGAAATACAGCTCTGTGGTCTCGCCCATATACACGGTGCTTACATCCTTGGTCACCTTGGGATTATCACCCAGTGCATGCAGGAACACATCACGGTGTGTAGGTGTGTCTGCGCCAAAGGTGACCCCGGCGGGGAGAAGGGATATAAGCATAAGTATGCTTAAGAGAAGGGATAGAAATCTTTTGTGTGTCATGCCAATCGTCTCCTTTGTATTTTTTACTTTTTAAATAACCAACCGATAAGCGGTATGGATTCAAGATACAATTCCTTTAGTTTCTGTCTGTACAATGTTTCTCTCTCGATGTTTGGTGAACGGTTTATCTCCAAAAGGATATAATCCCGCTTTCGCTTGAAAACAAGCCAGTGCGCAAAGTATATATACAGCGCAATAAGAAAGAGTAAAATTGTGATGAGTATTATCATTAGTGTGATTCCCCTTTCAAGACTCGTAAAATGTTATAAAAATTTGTGTGGTTTACGGGTCTTGAAAGAGGAGCGACGTTTAAGTCGCTCGCTCTTAATTTATCTTATTTACCCCAGGATACGAGCACGTATGCTACGTCCTTGGAGTCAATCTTACCGTCACGGTTTAAGTCATACTTAGCGTAGTCGCTCTTAGCTGTTACGGTGTTGTTTGTACCGAAGTAAGATACTACTGCGGAGAGGTCGTAGAGGTTAATTGTGTTGTCCTTTACTATGTCACCTGCGAGGTAGTTAGCACCCTCTACGTCCTTAACGTTGTTCCAGAAGGTAACTGCCTTATCTTCTGTCATGGTTACAGTAGCACGGGCTGTTCTGTAGCCGGCGCCGGTAACTGTAACAACGTAGGTTGTGTTAAGGGTGAGTTCGTCTGCGAGGACAATTTCATAACCGTCTGCATATGTTACAGCTGCTTTTGTATTTTCAAGAACAGGAGCTGTACCAAGCTTGATAACCTTATCTGCAGTGAGGTCACCGCCGCTTACTGTAACTGTCATATCCTGGTATGCAGCTACGTTGTCATTTACAGCGTTGTTGAATTCGATGTCTATAGTAAGGTCTCTTACAGGAACCTTAATTTCGGTTTCATCTATATTACCAACCATACCGTCGTTTTCAACCATATCGGAGTTGATTACCAAATCAGCTGCAGCTTCAAAACCATCAACGATGCTGTCTCTGATTTCTGTAGCATAAACTGCGTTTGTATCAGCATCCTTTGTACCAAGTGTGTATCTACCGTAGCCGTTAACAGTGATTGTACCGATTACTATAGCAGTACCGGATTCTTCATACTTGTCAACACCGTTGTAGTTGAACATGTATCTGTCACCAATCTGAGTGAGTGTCACACCCTTTGCAGCGGTTACGGTGTAGCTCATGTTTGCATTGTCAAAGGGAGTGCCTACAAAGTCAAATGTGAGGTCTGCGGATGCGAGTTCATTAATTTTTTCTGCATCTGCACCGGCAAGTACGATTTCGTATGTGTCGCTGCCTTCGAGGTTGTCTTTACCTGCTGTATCGAGGTCTGTCTTTTTGTACTGAACGTATACTGTGTCGGCTTTTGAAATTATATTACCATCAACGTCGTTTGAATCTGCGATAGTTGAAGTTTCTACAAGAAGTTCTGAAGTACTGTCAACAGTAACTTTGCAACCCGCTGCAAGAACAAGATCTCCAATTTTGCCTTCTTCTGTGTTTGTTGAACCGTCAATTTTTACGCTGGAATTATCTGAAATATCAAGTTTGTAATCAGCACTACTATTTCTAATACCATTTTCAGCATTAGATACAGAGATAATAGTATTATTTACCGTTCCACCAAAGTTTCTAAAGGCAGTAGCCGTAAGATTTTCAGCTTTAACATTAGAATTATCAAAGTCTGCTTTTACATTAACAACAAACATATCTACGTTATCAAGTTTCACGGTGGTGTTATTAAGAATAAACGTATCATCAGAACTGTTACCTTTCACAAATCCACCTTGATCTGCATTATCATTTTTAAGGTCAATTGTGGAATTCATAATTGTGAGAGCAACATCAGCACCGGAATTTCCGATTTCAAATACAGCATAACCAGAATTATAGCCGTCACCAATAAAGTTTACATTATCCATTGTCATTGTTGTAGCTGCATTATTATACTGTGCAAGACCAAAGATGTTTTGAGTTGAAGATGCACCCGTAATATCAACTGTACCATTTGATATTTTGTTATTGCCAACAAGATAATTAGCACCAACTTTTACATTCATTGTATGTCCATCTAAATCAATGTTTATGGTCTGATTGTTTAATTTCGTATTAAGCTCTACATCACCAAGAAGTATAATTTCACCGCCTACTGCAATTGCATTTGCAAGTGTTTTATACAAAACGCCGTTTATAGATGCCTCATGAGACGAGAATACATTAGCATCAACAGTTTCATCTATAGTGATTTTTATATCGTTTTCAGGCTTAACTAAAGCTGCATCGTCACTGCCTGATGTTACAGCGATGTCATATCCGGCAGGGTTTGAAGCGCTAAAATCACAGCCTTCTTCTATTGTCAAAGCAAATTCAGCATTATTTGCCTTACGAACGATTACTGGATAGTATGCTTCTATACTTGTACCTTCAGCATATAAATTACGTGCACCGTCACCATCTGCACGAATACCGTATCCACCTTCTGCAGTTGCTTTTATTTCTGAATTAATTACATACACATCCAGGCTTGTGCCCACAGAAATACCGTTTTTGCAATTTTCTACAGTAATGGTGTCAAAAACAAGACCATTTGATACAGCGGTAGCCCACATTGCAGAATGTAAATTGGTAAATGTACAATTATTTACATTCATGTTGTATGTCTGACGGTAGCGCATAGCAACTACGTCAAACTCATCTGTATTTCCTGTAGCTGTAAATGTACAATCCGAAACAGTTACGTTGTGTGCATAACGATCTTCACCATTTGTTGAGTTAGCACTGATGAAATCATGATCTTCTACAGCATCAACATTAAAATTAAAACCTGTGATGTTAAGTGTTTCCGCACCGGTATGACGAGAATTACCGTCTAAATATATGGTTCCGGAAAAAGTTTTGCCGTTACCATCAAGAGTAATGTTAATGCCTTCCTGCTGCGAAACCGTTACATCACCGCTGAAATCAGCAAGAAGTGTGATTGTGCTGTCGCCTTCAGCTGCTGCATTAATGGCATTCTGAACTGAATCATATATTTTTGAACCGTTTTCATTTGAAATCATAGCAGCAGGTGCTACAACTGTGGCTTCTTCGTAACTCTCATCAGCAACAAGTTCAGCATAATCATTATCTGTTACATAAACAGTGCTGGTACCGCCCCACTGATTTGTTGATGTAACACTTGCAATATACTTAGGTGCTTCGCCGTCAACTGTTACGTTTGCAAGAGCATATTTGGGATTTCCGTTCAAATACCCCGTTTCAAGAAGACCATACTCACAAGCATCATAATTAACATCTGTCATTGTGATAGTACCATCAAGAGAAGAAACTACAGCAGGTTTGCTTTCAATATCAAATGTGCAATTTGTGATAGTAGTGTTGCAGGCTGCTGTTCCGTTTTGTTCCTCGGAATATATCTTAACACCTCTGTCTGCAACCAAGTCACAATTCTTAACTTCTACTGAAGCAGGAGTTCCGTCTGCTCTTAAATTGTCACCAGCATCATAAATCCAGAGTGCATAATAGTCTTCACTATACATATCACAGTCATCATATACCGTTCTACCGTACTGGTTGTTGCCAGCACCGTTGGGAAATACGCAACCTGTGTATGTTACAGTTGCACTTGTGGAAGCACCCCTCATCCATGTTGTAAACATTCTGTTCTGGTGAGCGGCATCACCTACATATTTACCGTTTGGTTTTGAAAGAGTAAGATTGGAATAGTTTATCGCATTCATCTTGATGTTGTCTGTTCCCATAATCTGTGTCCAATTATCACTGCTGTCATGAGTAAGAGAAATCTCTGCAGCTTCATCCATACCTACAAAGTTAATTGTTGTTGCTCCTGAATTACCGCGGAAATTAAGCCATCCTCTGTCGCTTATATCCAATTTACCATATATCTGGTATGTTATTGCACCATCATTGTCTGTATCCGCTACAACAGCTGATGCTTCTGCCAGTGTTGCATATGTTTTTCCTTCGCCGATACTATAAATATCGGTATCTTCAGCCGCAAATGCAACTGTACCCATTGTGCTCAAAATCATTGCCACTGCAAGCACAATTGATAAAATTCTTTTTCCTTTCATTATTTTTGTCTCCTTTTTTAGTTTTCTTTCTTTATATTATCAACGCCTTTGATTTTGCCGAAGTGCTGCTTAAATGTGCATTACCCCTTTCGTTGACCGTTTAATCTTGGGCGTTAATTGATTGGGTTGTGTGTTTTTTGTTGCATGACCTTGAAGCGGAACGACGAGGGCGTCGTTCCCTACAACGCTCGTGCGTGAGGGCGTCGTTCCCTACTATGGCTTGGTGACGAACCGGTGAAAAAAGTAATAGTGAACAGTGAATAAGTATGGTTCAAAATCGCTAATGGCGATTTTGTTCATAACCTATTACTTCTTAACTATTAACTTTTACTTGAAAACGCCTCTCCCTATCAAGGAGTGCAAACCGAGGGCTTGTACGCCTTGATAGAGAGGCGACGGCGTTGTATATAAGTGGGGGAACGACGTCGCATCTACCCTATATAGCAATTTGTGACGATATAGCTATTTAATATAATCTTGAAGCGGAACGACGAGGGCGTCGTTCCCTACAACGCTCGTGTGCGAGGGCGTCGTTCCCTACAACGCTCGTGTGCGAGGGCGTCGTTCCCTACAAGGCTTGTGTGCGAGGGCGTCGTTCCCTACAAGGCTTGTGTGAGATTGCGAATGCAATGTAAATATGTGTACCAAACTTTCTCAATTATTTAATAAGTGCGGTGAGTCTGTGGCACATTACGGCTACTTCGGCACGGGTTGCGTTGCCGAGGGGGTTTACGTTACCGTTGTCACCTTTTATAATGCCGGCGTTTACCATGGAAGCCATGGCTGTGAGTGCGTATTGTGATATAGAGTCTTTATCTGCAAAGGTATCGAGGATAGCTGTGTCTGCATTCTCTGATATGTAGCCCTTTGCCAGGAAGGCTCTGTATGCCAGGGTGATTAAGTCCTGTCTGGTGATGCTGTTATTTGGCATAAATATGTCGCCGTCACCCTTGGCTATGCCTGCAGCTCTGGCGCTGCCTATTGCGTTGTAGTAGTAGCTGTCTGCGGGTACATCTGTGAAGTTCTCTGTGAATGAATCGTTGATGCCTATCATTCTGGTGAGGATGAGCATAAAGTCTCCTCTGCGGATGTTATCCGCCGGTGAGAATGTGGTGGCACTTGTACCGCTGATTATCCCTTTATTTTTCAGAGAGTATATAGAGTCTTTAGCCCAGGCATGATTGCCAAGGTCTGTGAATGGCTCTGCAGGGTTAACGGGGGCTACGGTGCCGGGCGTTGGTGTGAAGCCTCCGCCTCCACCTCCGCCACCGCCGCCTCCACCTCCGCCGGTTTCTCCGCTGTCGGTGGTTGCGTTGGCTGTGTCGGAGTACTCTCCGGTACCTGCGGCATTGACTGCCGCAATCTGCACATAGTACTTTGTCCCCTTACTTAAATTACTTATAGTCTTGCTTACTGCGGAAGCATCAGATACAGTCTCTGTTTGATTTAAGTTACTGCTGTTTGTGCCGTACTTTATACTATAACCGGTGATAGCCGATCCGTTGTCAGCGGGCTTGGTCCAGGATACGGTTATCTTCTTATCGCCGCCGCTGACAGAGGGCTTTGACATTTTATTGGGCACGCTTGCCTGGGGCTTGTCCTCTATACCTTCAAATACCACCAGGTCATAATTATCTACGGCGCCGTCGCGGTTGAAGTCTGCCGCATTGCCCAGGTCTCGGGCATATGCAGGGTCATTTGCCGCTTTGGTACATTCTTCCTTATCATGGGCATCTACTATGCCGTCTCCGTTTACATCTCCGGGTATGAATTCTGCATTGGTGATAGTAAGCACCTCATCAAAGGTTACGCCCTTCCTGACATATGTTACATAGCCCGACCCGGAGAGCTCTACTGTATATGTATCGTCCTTTAATACTGTATTCTCTACCGTAAATGAAGGCAGAGTCTCATTGTTTCTGTGACCGCCTTTTGCCACGAGGGTATTGTTCAGCACGGTATAGATAGTATATTTACCGCTTGACTCTCCTGTAATTCTGAGCTCTACTCCGCTTGACTGATAGCCTTCGCTTTCCGAGCCGCCTATGAAGTCCTTTACCCTATCCATGGATATTTTGACTGTTGCCGTCTTGCCTTCATTTGCCTTGCTTGCTGCTTTGGCGGTTATCTCACTAACCTCAGCCGGCTTAATGTCTGTGCCGGATACAGTGCAGTATGTATCTGCCAAATCATCAAGCTTTAATGTGACCTCGTCTCCTGCATCTCCTGCAAATGTGAGCACAAACAGCGGTGTCTCATCTGCAAAGCTCATGGATGTGGTAGATATTATACTAGGCATCAGCTCTCCTGTGGAATTAGCCAGCGCCGCATTGGGTGTATACAGGAAACACTCCGGCGGATTATTGCTGCCCTGCAGGAAGCTTATGGATTTGTATTTAAGGTCACCTGAGAAGCTTAGAGCCATCTGTGCTATAGTGGCTTCGCCTGCGGCTCCCTTTACACTCACCTGTATCTTGGCTTCGCCTGTGAGGGTGGTGAGGTCATCTTGGGTTACATCGGTAAAGATTACCTCCAGTGTCTCCCCTGCTGCCTGCGATACCGGCATGGCGGATACCATGATGCTTGCAGACAGGACGAGAGCACCCAGAACTTTTTTGAATTTCATTGATATTCCTCCTTTGATTTGTTGTTTAAATTACGTGCTTTGCAGTATGAGCAGCTGCAAGGCTTTTGAAAATCTGATAAATCTTATTTATCTGGATTTGGGTTTTCTCCAAATCCTCCCAGATTACGTAGTCAAGCACCACGGATATAAACATATACACCAGCGGCTCCATATCCTCCACACTGCAGCCAATCATATGAGACAGGCGTTTGGCGTATTCGTAGTACACACTGTTGAGTGTTTCGGCATTTTTTCTGAGATTTTCTCCATAATGCGGACTTGTGGCTATCTGATATATCAGTCGAAGGTGCATTCTGTATTTGGTAATTTCACCCAGGCAGGTATTAAAAAAGTGTTCCAAGTCATCTATGGTATCAAATACAAAGTTAAATATATTGTCCGCAACCTTTGACAGACCGTATTCGGCAGCGTAGATAATAAGCTCATCCTTATTATCAAACCAATAGTATATGCTCCCTATGGATATACCAGTGAATTTGCATAGATCTCTCATGGAAATATTTTCAAGACCATTATTAACAAGATAATCAAAAGTTCTTGACAGAAGCTCGCTTTCGATATCCTTTTGCGGCTGAGTTCTCATATATGTATCATCTCCTTGTGAAACACTCGTTTTTACATAGTAAAACAGTTGTACTAATCAAAAGCAAAAAATTTGCCTAACGACATAATCAATATTATGCGGTTTGGCGTAAGCCACATAATCAATATTATGTGGTAATTATAAATAAATAACGTATAGAACGTATGTTGGCATTATAACATCAAAGTACCAATATGTCAATGCTTCAACGAGATTTTTATACATATTTAATAAAATTGCCCTTATGACATAAAAAACACCGCACTTTAACAGACCAATGTTAACAAAAATTACACCCCATTGGTCTATTAGTCGTGCGGTAAAAAAATTACTTTTGTATAAAAGTGATTTTATACTGCAGAAAAAAGAATAAGTATTAAATTTCAGTAATTTGTCTACTACATAATATTGATTATGTGGTATTTTTATTGCGTTAGCAACGCAATAAGCCAAGTTTTTGAATCTGCATACGATGTACATTACCGGTCTCCATTGTATAAATTCGTGTTGTGTTTACGTTTGAATGTCCTAAAATGTCTGCAAGGCGGACTATATCTTTTTGCAATGAATAATATGTCCTGGCAAAAAGATGTCTTAAATTGTGTGGAAATACCTTGCTCTGCTCCACTCCTGCTCTTTCGCAGAGTTTCTTCATATCGGACCAGATATTAGAACGGTCAAGGGGCTTGCCCGTCCTGGTGCAAAATACACTGCCTTTCTTAATGTTGTTACGGGAGGCATATTCTTTGAGCATTTTACACAGCTGCCGGGGGAGTATTATCATCCTCATCTTACCCTTGCAGTTTATATACGTCTGCCCTTGCTTCAATGCTTCTACGGTGATGAACCTAAGCTCGGATACACGTATGCCGGTAGAGCATATAGTCTGCATCAGGTAGTACAATCGCTGATTGTGACAATCCAGAGCTGCCTTAAGGAGCTTTTCGTACTCTGCTTTGGTAAGCTCTTTTTCCTCGGGGGCAAATATTTGGTGTTGGATTTTCAGAGTCTTTACCTTAAGCTCGTACCACTCGCAATACACGAAGAAGCTGTTTAGTGCTGAGAGTATGGAGTTCACTCCGGAGGGTTCGTGGTCTCTGAGCAAGTATTCCTTGTACTTAAGAACCAATGCCTTATTAAGCTCCTTTCCTTTGCTCCAGCTTACAAATTTGTTGACATCACGAATGTACTTGGTGATGGTGAAGAATGATTTCTCCTCTTCAATTAAATGGTTTTTGAAATTAATAATATGTGCCTTGGTGATTTTTTTCATTGTTATAGCACCTCCTACATATATTGTACCATTAAATGAGAGCAAAAAACATGAAAATGCATTAAATGACCTTTTATGTGCATAAACGGTCAAAAAACAGCTCATATGGCGTGTACTCTTAAGGATAGTAATTTAAAAGGCTCCCACAATTTAGCGAAAATCTTTAAGCATTGTAAAAACAATCTAATTCCCATTTTATTGGGTTGGTATCTATGTATTCCCATATTTTTCGATAATCTTTTTCGCCTCGTATTATGTGGTCGTGATATGATCTTTGCCATATAGAATTACCAATTTCTTTTGTAACCATTGTTTTAAATGAACGAATTATGGTTTCTATGTTCTTTGTAGGGGACGATGCCCTCATCGTCCCGTGAAGAAATACAATCAAATGAATATGATTTGGCATTATTACATATTTATCAACTGTTACATTTTCGTATTTAATATTTATATTATTAATATATCTGTCGCATATCAAACCGATTTCAGATAAATTATTTTGCGGGACGATTCCCTCATCGTCCCCTACAATTTTTGATAACAACTGTTTTTTGTCTTTTACACATATTGTAAGAAAATATGCTCCGGGTGTTGAATAATCATATCCTTTTAATCTTGTTGGTTTTCGTTTTGGCAGTTCCATAGCATTTTCCTTATTTTATTTCTTGTTCAAGGTTTTTTCCAAAATATTTAGGATTATCCTAAGACCTTATAAGCGGGACGATGTGGGCATCGTCCCCTACAAAAAAGGCAGAAACGATTTTCTGCCTTTAAAATTACTGACCTTTAGAGTACACCTCTTACTTCAAGCTGTTTTTTTGATATATTAAATTACTGATTTTAAAACAACATCTTAGCAATGCTTTCATATTCTCCGGTAAGGATGATTACTGCGGCTATAATATATTTGCGGTGTCTTTCCAGGAGCTTTTCACCTGTGCCAAGCTCTGTGAGCAGTCTTTTTACAGGCAGGGTCTTCTTTTGTATGATAATGCTTGTGAGCTCCATAGAGCTTGCTATGTACTTGATAATGCGAGTACACTCTTCTTTGGTAGAGGCGAATTTGGGCGCGGAGCGTCCCATATCCTCCAGAGTTATACCGTATTTATCCAGTTCATGTGCCAGAAATCGGATTTCCATAGCTGCATCGGTCAGTGAGTGGCATCTGTCCTCGGTGTCAAAGGTAAACTCATCTCCCTCACCGTCATCACGTGTAAAGCTGCTAAAGGGCAGACTGGATTTGTGCTTACTTTCCCTACGCTCGTAGTCTATAATCCTGTTTTTGATTACAAAACCGGCAAAGCTTAAGAATGTGCCTTTATCCGGCTTGTAATTGGTAATAGCTTCGTCAAAGGCTATGACCGCTACAGAAAACACATCGTCCTCCGGGGTGATATGCCTTTTGAGAATTTTGGAAGCACAGGCAAGTACGAAGTTAGTATACTCCAGTATGATATCATCTCTCAGAGATTTATCTGTCTGCGCCATGGGTACTCTTGTTTCCAAATCCATAATACCTCACCTCTTAGTTTAAGTATACAAAACACCGGGTTATATGTCAATACTAATTTCAAAAGAACCTGCATCTTTTTGATACAGGTTCTTCCAATATTGGATTTATTCTTTTTAATATTCTTTTTAAATTCTCGGGATTATCCACACATCCCTTTAAGTCAGTTTTTAGTTGACAAATTGTATTTTATCTTATCCGCCGTAAATTTTCTTAGTGAAAAACGCTTCCTTAATATATATATAAGCCACAGGCTTTCATGTGATTTTTCAACCTATAATTTATTGGAGGATTTAAGTTAAATTTCTATAGGTATATCGTTTGCAAAGGACAGGATCTATATAAAATCTTTCTTATCTAAGCCTTGTGGCTTCTTCTCCTTTGACCTAACCTTTATCGATTTAAGCAGATATCAAATCTATATTAATTACTGCTATGTTAACGACCTACGATGATACTGCTTGAATCGATATCCCCGTCGTACTTTGAAACGAAAATCCTATTAAATTTTACAACTGTCAACTCCGAACCCGGAAAACTCTTCATCGGTATCATCTCCTTTTTTATTTCTACTATATAATTCGCAGTGCCTTATAAAAATTTGGGGGTCGATTTAAAAAAATTTTAATATTTTTTTAATTGCATTTATTGCTTTGGTATGATATCCTAATAAAAAAGATTTTATAAAAAGGAGACAGCATATGTGGTTTAATGAAAGTATCATATATCAGATATACCCTCTGGGACTATGCGGTGCACCGGAGATTAATGACGGTATACAGGAGCACCGTATACTGAAAATCGCCGATTATATACCCCATCTGGTTAGGTTAAATATAGATGCAGTGTATTTTTGTCCGATATTTGAGAGCACCTCTCACGGATATGATACTGCCGATTACTCAAAGATAGACGTGAGACTGGGCAGCAATGAGGACTTCAGATTTATTTGTCAGAAGCTTCACGACAACGGTATCAGAGTAATTCTGGACGGAGTCTTTAATCACGTGGGCAGGGATTTCTTTGCTTTTAGTGATTTGAGAGAAAAGAAATGGGAATCCGTCTATAAAGATTGGTTTAACGTAAGCTTCGACGGCAACAGTAACTACAACGACGGCTTTTGGTACGAAGGCTGGGAGGGACACTATGAGCTTGTGAAACTGAATTTGGATAATCCTGCTGTAAGGCAGTATTTGTTTGACTGTGTGTCACAGTGGATAGATGAGTTTGACATTGACGGTCTGCGCCTTGATGTGGCATATATGCTCAACCGTGGATTTATGCGTGAGCTGAGAGGTGTATGTCTGGATAAAAAGAGTGACTTCTTCCTGGCTGGTGAGATGATACACGGAAACTACAGCGATATAGTAAACCCGGATATGCTCCACAGTGCTACCAACTACGAATGTTTTAAGGGGATATACTCTTCCTTTAACAGTATGAACATGTTTGAGATAGGCCATTCCTTAAGAAACCGCTTTGGCAGTGAGGATTGGTGTGCATACAGGGGCATGCATCTCATAGCATTTGCAGATAATCACGATGTGACCAGGCTGGCATCCAATCTTACCAACCAAAACCACCTTATACCTGCCTATGGCATACTCATGGCAATGCCGGGCATACCCTGCATATATTACGGAAGTGAGTGGGCTATAGAGGGCAGGAAAGAGGACGGCGACAGGGCACTGCGTCCGAACATTGATACCCCGTGCACAAATGAACTGACAGAATTTATATCTAAAGCTGCAAAAATTCATCGTGAAAGAAAGAGCCTGTGTTACGGCTCGTTTGACATTCTTCATCTTACCAATAAACAGCTTATCTTTGAAAGGAAATATGAAGACGAACGCATCATTGTTATGATAAATGCTGACGAAAATGAATATACAGCTCATTACAATGCCAATGCCGGCTGCGGTACCGAGCTTATAAGCGGTAAGCATTTTGATTTCGGTGCCGGAAGTACTATGATGCCCTATTCAGTGCAGTATGTGCTTGCAGAATAATTAGAGTTTAACGTAAGCAAAATCCGTAGCGAAAGGCTTCCCCTTTGGGCGTTCGAGCGTATCAAACTCACGTAAGAACGTTTCGTCCTATAGCTAATTTGCGTATAAGCCCTGACACCCTGCCGTCACCACTACGCGTGCTGTGGGAACGTGCAGGACAGATTAATCACATTTTTTGAGCCCAAAAGGTGCCGCTGCGGAAGCGCTTCGCTGGGTCCTCGCTAAATCGGCAAGCCGATTTACACCTTTTGAACTCAAAAGAATGTGAAATCTGTCA
>JAGATB010000014.1 GCA_017621495.1 Clostridia bacterium | reverse complement strand
TAGAGCTGCACCAGTGAGCAATTGCGAACGATTCAGCTCGACCCCGAAAATCGCTTAGACGAAAATTACAGATAGCAAAATAGCACTCGTGGTCGGCGTAGGGTATGCTCCTTTACGCAGGGCGGATGTTTTCCTCTATCTTAGTAAATTAAACTACAATTTATAATTATAAGCAAATCCATATAGAGAATTCCTAATGCATATTTTTACCATATGATGCAAATAATTAACATTGTATTAATTGACTTTATTTTTAAATCGTGTTATCATTATATGTAAACATCAGGAGGAGAATATGTACTTGTTTTTTGCGATTATACTTATACTTTTTATCACATTTATGGTAATCTGCTACTTTTGCTATGCATATGCATTCCGCAAAGACCACAAAAGGCAGTCAAGTGAATATGAGGTGCCGCGGTCACCATACAGGGAACAAGCCCTTAAGAATATAAATGCACTTTTGGAGGAGCCTTTTGAATGGGTAGAGATAACCTCAAAGGATAAGCTTAAACTGAAAGCTCACTACTACCACTTTAAAGACGGAGCACCTGTAGCCATAATGATGCATGGCTACAGAAGCAACTACTGCCGTGATGGAAACGGTGGCTTTAAGATAGCAAAAGAATACGGTCTTAACATACTTATGCCGGATCAGCGTGCCCACGGCAAAAGCGAAGGACAAGCCATAACCTTCGGCATAAAGGAGCGCTATGACTGTCTGGAATGGGTAAACTACATTACAAACCGTTTCGGCAAGGATACCAAAATAGTGCTCATAGGACTCTCCATGGGAGCGGCTACGGTTATGATGGCATCGGATATTGTTCCCACCCAAAATGTCAAGGGTATAATAGCAGATTGCGGATTTTCTTCACCCAAGGAAATTCTCATGAAGGTATCCGGCGAGATGAAGATACCACCAAGATTAGCATACTTTATGTTAAAAATAGGTGCACTTGTCTACGGTGGCTTCAACCCAGACGAAGCATCACCGGTAAAATCACTTGCCAAAACCTCTCTGCCTGTACTTTTCATACATGGTGAAGCCGACACCTTTGTACCGTGCACCATGAGCCATAAGTGTCACGAAGCATGCGTATCACCTAAGGAAATCTTTATCGTATCAAAGGCAACCCACGGCATGAGCTATTATCTGGATACCGAAGGCTACACTAAAACTGCAATAGCCTTTTTGGATAAAATATTAAAATAAGCGGGCTGTAAAAAAGTCAAAATTGCGGTTTGTCGGAAACCGCCAAACCCTACGGTTGATGTTCAACATAACGAACTATCCAAATATATTGTAGGGAATGGCGCTTGTCGACATTCCGAAACAAACTTTTTTACAGTCTCCTACATAAAAGGAGATGTTATAAATGACCTATGAAAGCTGGAACGGATTTCGATTGGCAAGAGATGAATTAAACGGACGTGAGGTTATAGTGGTGGTTCCCACTTGCCAACCAAACGGCAAGTGGATGATAAAGACGGAGTATTTCGGAGCATTCCCCAATGCAGAAATTGCGCTTTTGGAGAAGGGGTACCACCTTGCATACATACAAAACAAAACGCGCTGGCACCTGCCCGAAGACACCGAAGCCAAAGCAGCTTTGCATGAATACATGCTCGCCAACTATCCTGTAGGAGAAAAGTGTGTGCCTGTGGGCATGAGCTGCGGAGGTATGCAGGCAATCTACTTTGCCACGAAGTATCCTCAGTATGTATCCTGTCTGTATCTTGATGCGCCTGTGGTAAACTTACTTTCATGCCCTGCCGGTCTTGGTAAGGGAGGTAATGATATGATGCAGGAGATGACCGAGCACACAGGCAGAACAATTACTGACCTTATATCCTTCAGAGACCATCCTCTGGATCGCATACCCGCACTGATAGAAAGCAAAATCCCTGTTATTTTGGTTTGCGGTGATTCAGATGATGTGGTACCATATGAAGAAAACGGTAAATTTATAAAGGAAGCATATGAAAATGCCGGTCTTACAATTAAGACTGTTTTAAAGCCCGGCTGCGGACATCATCCTCACGGCTTGGACAACCCTGCAGAAATAGTGGATTTCATAATGCAATATGATAAATAATTAACAAAATACCTTTAAAAACATATAATGAAATAAATGCTTGAAAGTGGTGTTATAATGTCATCAGTTGTTTTTAAAGGTATTTTTTTGCCTCTTTTGGGAACTACGCTGGGATCTGCCTGCGTATTCTTTATGAAAGGGGCTTTGAGTAAAAAACTTGAGAGAGCTCTGCTGGGATTTGCGGCGGGAGTAATGATTGCCGCTTCGGTATGGAGCCTTATAATACCTGCGATAAACCAATCCGAAGGCATGGGGTTTTTCTCATTCGTTCCTGCCGTGGCGGGATTTTGGATAGGAGTAATATTTTTACTGGCACTGGACCGCCTCATACCTCATCTGCATATGAATACGGAATCACCCGAGGGTCCTAAGTGCTCTTTGAAAAAGACCTCAATGCTGGTGCTGGCTGTAGTACTGCACAACCTGCCGGAGGGCATGGCTGTGGGCGTGGTACTGGCATCTCTCATAGCCGGTAATCCGGATATAACCGCCGCATCTGCAATAGCTTTGGCTACAGGTATAGCCATACAAAACTTCCCCGAAGGAAGCATCATATCAATGCCCCTTGCTGCCGGCGGAGAGAAAAAATTCAAATCATTCTTATATGGATTTTTGTCAGGAGTAGTGGAGCCTATAGGAGCGATACTCACCATGATTTTCGCTGGGCTCATAACACCCATACTGCCGTATATGCTCACCTTTGCGGCAGGTGCCATGGTATTTGTGGTGGTAGAGGAGCTCATACCGGAAATGAGCGAAGGCGAGCACTCCGACATAGGAACCATAATGTTTATGGTGGGCTTTACCATAATGATGGCACTGGATGTGGCATTGGGATAAAAAATGGGGCTGTAAATATAGTCACAACATCCAAGGGGACGGAGCTATTTTGTCACATAAAACCAAGGTTTTACATGACAAAATTACCTGCCGTCCCCGTCTTTCATGGCTGTAAAAAATCTTTACATCCATATTTTTTTACTGATTAGCCTTAAACACATCCGCTACCTCACTTATGGTTATATACGCCGTGGGGTCTGTCTCGTGAACTATGCTCTTCATTTTGGTAACCTGAAAACGGTTTACCACAAAATACACAATTGTCTTGGGAGATTTGGAATATCCACCCCTGGCATCTACAGTAGTAGAGCCCATTTCAAATGCATCTGAGAGCGCCTTAGACACTTCATCGGGCTTTACGGTTACTATCATAGCGCATTTTTCTCTGTCGAAGCCTTCTACGATGTAGTCGATGGTCTTTAGTGCTGCAGCATATGTCACTATGGAATACAGCGGCAAAACCCAGCTGTCCATTATAATACCACAAATTACATACAATGCTACGTTATACAGCATTACAAAGGTACCCACACTTACACCCAGTCTCTTTGCGAAAATTACAGCCATGACCTCTATGCCGTCCATTGCCCCGCCGTTTCGTATAGCAAGACCGCTGCCTACACCGGATATAAGTCCGCCAAATAAAGCACACAGGAGCAAATCCGTGCCGGCAAGAGGAGACGCCATACTCACGTCTATGGGCAGTACATCAGTAATAAGATACGCCGACACTGAGTACATTGTCACAGTGAATATAGCGTATATGGTGAAGGCAATGCCCTGCTTTTTGAGTCCATAAAGGAAAAGCGGAATATTGAGTATAATCAAAAATACAGAAAGTGTAAGATACTCGGGAGTAATCTGTGCCAAAAGCATTGACGTACCCGAAATACCGCTGTCATACAATTTTACCGGATACAAGAAAATCGTAACACCAAATGCGTTTATGATACCGGCTATTATAAGCATTATAAAACTGCGTATACTAAGCTGTTTTAACTCATTTTTTAGATTCATATGTTTTCCTCCCGAATTGTATTTTTTAATACGGCAGGGTTTGGTAATTATACCAAACCCCGCAAATCAAATGTCTCATATTTCGTTCGGTGCAGCCAGCTTAATTCCGTTTTCAGTAAGAATCTTCTCTGCCTTGGCTTCATCATCTGCTTTTAATACCATAAGTGCCTTGCCTTCGGTTCTGCCTAGGAAAGCATACATGTATTCGATGCTTACACCACCGTCAGATACAACCTTGAGCACAGAAGCCAGACCGCCTGTGCGGTCATCTATATAAACCGCTATTACATCGGTTACCTTTGCAATAACGCCAATATCGTTGAGGGTTTTCTTAGCCTTTTCGGTATCATCAACTATGAGTCTGAGTATACCGAAATCTGTAGTATCCGCTATAGAAAGAGCACTGATGTTTACACCGTTCTTGCCAAGGGCATCTATGATTGCCTCCAGTCTGCCGTGCTTGTTTTCCACAAAAATAGAAAGCTGTTTAATAAACATAATTGTTCCTCCCTTTGGAATATATTATTTTAATTTACGATTATCGATTACTCTCTTTGCCTTGCCTTCACTTCTGGTAATAGACTTAGGGTTAACCAAGCAAACCTTAGGACCTATACCAAGTGTGCTTCTCAGTGACTCTGTAATCTGTTTTTCTACCTTTTCTATACCCTTCACACCGTCGGAGAGAAGCTCCTCGGTCATTTCTACGTCTACACGGAAGGTGTCGGTGTTATTTTCTCTGTCTACAACAATCTGATAGTTGGGAGTTATGCCTCCTCCTACCTTTAACAGAACCTCCTCAATCTGAGATGGGAACACATTTACTCCGCGGATGATGAGCATGTCATCTGTTCTGCCCTGGGGCTTGTTCATTCTCACGTGAGTTCTGCCACATTCACACACCTCGTAGTTAAGAGAGCATATGTCTCTGGTACGGTATCTGATAAGCGGGAAGCCTTCCTTGGTTATTGTGGTAAATACCAGCTCACCCTGCGCACCTTCGGGGAGTACCTCGCCTGTGTCGGGGTCTATGATTTCAGGGATGAAATGATCCTCACACACATGCATGCCTGCCTGACATTCACATTCATACGATACACCGGGTCCCATGATTTCGGAGAGACCGTAGATATCATATGCCTTAAGACCGAGCTTATCTTCAATCTGAGCACGCATCTCCTCTGTCCAGGGCTCTGCACCAAATATACCTGCCTTGAGCTTAAGCTTATCTTTAAGACCCATTTCCTCTATAGTTTCGCCCAGATACATGGCATATGACGGTGTACAGCAGAGTACCGTAGCGCCAAAATCAATCATAGTCTGAATCTGCCTCTGTGTGTTGCCTGCGGAAATCGGAATAGCTGTTGCACCAATTCTTACAGCACCGTCATGGGCACCAAAGCCACCTGTGAACAGTCCCAATCCGTAGGAAACCTGTACGAAAGAATTAGCGTCATTGCCTGTAGCTATGAGCATTCTTGCAAAGCAATCCGCCCATGCCTCAAGGTCATTGTCAGTATATCCTACCACAATCTGCTTGCCGGTGGTACCGGAGGAAGCATGCACTCTTCGTATATCACTCATAGGTACAGCAAAAAGTCCGTAAGGATAATAATCCCTCAAATCCTGCTTGTAGGAGAATGGGAGCTTATGCAAATCCTCTACACCCTTGATATCCTCGGGCTTCAGACCTTTTTCATCCATTCTCCGGCGAAAAAGCTCCACATTCTCATACATTCTCTTAACCTGCCATATGAGCCTTTCGCTCTGGAGCTTATTAAGCTCCTCTCTGGGCATGGTCTCAATTTCATGCTGCCACATTGCCATTTTTCATTTTCTCCTCTCAATACATATTTTATATGTTGTAACCCAAATCAAAAGCCTTGAGATTAACATCAAGGAACTTTTCAGGAACTGTAGACCTGATAGTATCTATCCACTTCTCATAAGCTATGTCGGTGCTCTTTGCCATAACGCCTATGAGTACCACATTAACAGCCTTTATATTACCTGCTTCTTTAGCAAGTGAGAGTGCGTCAATCACTTTTATATCTGCCTTTGCGGCAATTTTGTCTGCTATTTCTTCAGGATATGAAGCTGCACCGGTAATTACGGGCATGGGGTCGATTCTCTGACCGTTCACTATAAGCTTACCGCCTTTTTTTAGATACGGCAACGCTCTGTAAGCCTCCAGCATTTCAAAAGCCAATATGATATCTGCCTCTCCCTCATCTATTATAGGCGAGTACACCTTATCACCGTACTTGACATATGTCACAACACTGCCGCCTCTTTGGCTCATACCGTGCACCTCGGACACCTTAACGTCGTAGCCTTCGTTTATTACAGTATTGCCGAGTATTCTGCTGGCAAGAAGAGTACCCTGACCGCCAACGCCTACTATCATAATATTCTTAGTCATTTGCTATCATCCTTTCTACTCTTCTTTTTCTATAGCTTCAAAGGGACATACGTTTACGCAAAGTCCGCAGCCGTTGCACTGTGTAGCATCTATGATTACCTTGCCGTCCTTTAATGTGATTGCAGGGCAGCCCAGCTTCATACACATATTGCAGTTTTTACACTTATCTGTTATCTTGCAGTGACCTGTGTATTTTACCTTCTTAAGAAGTGCACAGGGTCTTTGCGCTATGATAACCGAAGGTGCTTCTCTGTTTATCTCTGTCTTAACCACTTCTTCAAATGCCTTAACATCAAACGGATCGCACACTGCGATATGTTCTATACCTACAGCCTTGCAAAGAGCCACAAGATTTACCTGTTTGGTCTCTTCACCGCGAATTGTATATCCGGTGGTAGGATTATCCTGATGTCCTGTCATACCGGTGATGGAGTTGTCCAGTATGATTACGGTGTTGTTTCCCTTGTTGTACACTATATCCACAAGACCTGTAATACCCGAATGCATAAAGGTAGAATCACCTATTACGGATACAAGCTTCTTGTTAAACTCGGCACCCCTTGCCTTGGCCATACCCAGCGCTGCACTCACCGATGCGCCCATGCATATGGTAGTATCAACAGATTGCAGGGGGGCAACTGCACCGAGGGTATAGCAGCCTATATCTCCGGAAACCACGAGTCCCAGCTTCTTTAATACGTAAAATACACCTCTGTGGGGGCATCCTGCACACATTACGGGAGGTCTTACCGGTATAGCTTCATCTATGGTTGCCTTTTGAGGAGCACTCTCGCCAAGCACTGCCGATTTTATCATATTGGGAGTGTATTCACCCAGCAAAGTAAATATTTCTTTGCCTATAACCTCTATACCAAGTGATTTGCAGTAATCCTCTATCACAGGGTCAAGCTCTTCTATGACATATACCTTGTCATATTTTGCGGCAAAATCCTTAATCTTCTTTTCGGGAAGCGGATATACCATACCCAGCTTCAAGAAATCTGCCTTATCTCCCAGGGCTTCTTTAGCATACATATATGCTATACCTGCAGTTATTACGCCTATATTGGCACCGTTTTCTTCAATTGAGTTAAGAGGTGTCTGCTCTGCAAATTCCTTAAGTGCAGCGATTCTATCCTCTACCACAACGTGTCTCTTAACAGCATTTGCAGGCATCATTACATATTTACCTATATTCTTTTCGTAGGGTTTTAATTCCTTGTTTTCTCTTTCACCAAGCTCCACAAGACTCTGTGAGTGAGAAACTCTGGTGGAGAGACGTATAAACACCGGAGTATCAAATTCCTCCGAAAGGTCAAATGCTGTTCTGGTAAATTCCTTACATTCGGAGGAATCCGCAGGCTCAAGCATCATTATTTTGGATGCCTTGGCATAATGCCTGGAATCCTGCTCATTCTGTGATGAGTGCATACCCGGGTCATCTGCCACACAAAAGACCAATCCTCCGTTTACTCCTGTGTAGCTTACAGTAAACACAGGGTCTGCCATCACATTGAGGCCTACGTGCTTCATACAGCTCATAGAGCGTGCTCCGCCTATAGAAGCTCCTATAGCCACCTCAGCGGCTACCTTTTCATTGGGAGACCACTCCGCGTAAATCTCTTCAAATTTAACAATTTCCTCAGTAATTTCAGTGCTGGGTGTACCGGGGTAGGAAGCCACGACTCCCACACCTGCCTCGTATGCACCTCTTGCTACTGCGGCATTGCCAAGTAACAACTTTTTCATTTCGTATGTTTCCTTTCTCAAAGTATAATGTCATAAAAAGGAACGCATAAATGCGTTCCCTACATGTTATATGCACAATTTGCAGGGAAGGGCTTTCTGCCCTTCCGCATTTTACAGCCTACGTATATTATACAATTTTTTTGCTGCCGGGTCAAGTTATTTTATCTCATTTTGCTGAGCAACCACACTTTCACCGCAGTAAATCTGTCTGAGCTTCGGTTTCTCTATCTTACCGGTGGGATTTCTGGGAACCTCGGCAAAGATAATCTTATGGGGTCTCTTATATCTGGGCAGGTCTAAGCAGAAGTCCTGTACCTCTTCTTCCGTAAGCTCCATACCTTCCTTTGACTGGATTATAGCAGCCGCTATTTCACCGAGTCTGGCATCGGGCAAGCCGATTACCGCTACATCGCTTATCTTATCGTGCTTTCTTAAGAAATCCTCTATCTGAACCGGATACAAATTTTCGCCTCCGGAGATGATAACATCCTTCTTACGGTCTACCAGATATATAAATCCGTCCTCGTCCTCGGACGCCATATCTCCGGTAAAGAGCCAGCCGTCCTTGAGAACCTCTGCGGTAGCTTTTTCATCTTTATAGTACGCGGTCATCACGCCGGGACCCTTGACTGCCAATTCTCCCACGTCACCTCGTTTGACTTCATTTCTGTTTTCGTCTACAATCTTGGTCTCCCAACCGAAGCCGGCCTTACCTATGGCTCCTACCTTGTGCTCATTCTCCACTCCCAGATGTACACAGCCGGGACCTATAGACTCAGAAAGACCATAGTTGGTATCATATGCATGATTGGGGAAGTATCCCTTCCAACGTTTAATAAGACTGGGAGGCACGGGCTGTGCACCTATATGCATCAGTCTCCACTGGCCAAGGCTATAGTCATCCAGATTGATTTCTCCTCTTTCCACAGCGTCCAGTATATCCTGAGCCCAGGGCACCAAGAGCCACACTATGGAGCATTTTTCCTCTGAAACCGCCTTTAAAATCCACTCCGGCTTGATACCCTTAAGGAGTACCGCCTTACCGCCTACCAGGAAGCTGCCGAACCAGTGCATCTTGGCACCGGTGTGATACAGTGGCGGTATGCACAGGAATATATCATCCTTGGTCTGGGCGTGATGGTTCTGCTCAACCATAGCAGAATGCACCAGACTCCTGTGCTTATGGATGATAGCCTTGGGGAAGCCTGTGGTACCTGAAGAAAAATATATAGCCGCATCGTCCTCGTCGGTAAGCTTGATTGCAGGGCTTTTGGTGGAGCAATACGAAACCAGCTCATCATAGCTTTCTGCAAATGTGGGGCAATCCTCACCGAGGTAAAGCCACATTTTGACACGCTTAACCCTTGAATAAATCTGCTCCACACGGCCTGTGAATTCAGGCCCAAAAATGATAACATCTGCATCTGCAAGCTCCAGACAATACTTGATTTCATCTGCAGCATAGCGGTAGTTAAGAGGAACCGCCATAGCACCGGTCTTTAATACACCGAAGTATATAGGCAGCCACTCAATGCAGTTCATGAGCAGTATAGCAACCTTATCGCCCTTCTTGATGCCTCTGGTTAAGAGGAAGTTGGCAAAGCGGTTTGCCTGCTTATTGAACTCACTCCAGGTGATTTCCTTTCTATAGGCTTCTCTGGGGTTTGTTTCGATGAGTGAATACTCTCTCCAAGTCATTCTTGACTGATTTTCAAGCTTGGGATTAATCTCCACAAGGCTCACATCATTGGGATAAAAATCCGCGTTTTTCTGTAAAATTTCTGTAATTGGCATTTATAAACCTGTCCTTTCAAAAACCACATAAAGGTGCAAAGCGGACTCTGCACCCTTTCTGTGTATTAATTACTTACCTAAAGATTCCTTTGCGGGAACTGTAACTTCTGTGTCATAGCACTTAAACATACCATCAACTTCTTTATTATCAAGTTTAGGCGTAATCCAGCTTACTGCCGGAACTATAATAAGTCCGCCGAGCATTGCTATAACACCGCAGTTAATGGGAGACTGCATGATTACAGGGAACGAAGGTCTCATGAACATGTTCAAAATCATGATTCCCGCACCGAAGATGAAGCTTGCCCATACAGACAGCTTTGTTGCCTTCTTCCAATACAATCCATAGAGGAAGGGAGCTAAAAATGCACCTGCAAGAGCACCCCATGAGATACCCATCATGTCTGCAATGGCACTGAGCTTATCCTTATTAAGTGCTATGTAAGCAGAGATTGCAATGAACACCACAATGAGAATTCTCATTATTAGAACCTGCTTTTTCTCTGTCATGTCCTTCACAACATGACCCTTTATAAGGTCCAGTGTAAGTGTAGAGCTTGATGCAAGAACCAGTGATGAAAGTGTAGACATCGAAGCGGAGAGCACCAGTATGATGACAACCGCAATCAATATGTCCGGAAGGCCCGAGAGCATGGTGGGTATGATTGCATCAAATCCACCTTTAATTGAACCATCTGCAAGGAAGGTAAGGTTGTCGGTAAAGAGTCTGCCGAAACCTCCCAGGAAGTAGCAGCCTCCTGCTACGACAACAGCGAACAAGGTAGAAATGATAGTACCCTTGGTTATATCCTTCTCACTCTTTATTGCATAAAATTTCTGAACCATCTGAGGAAGTCCCCATGTACCCAGCGAAGTTAAGATTACAACGAACATAAGTCCCAATGGGTCAGGTCCGAAAAAGGAGTTGAAAGCTCCGGGAGCAGTTCCTTCTGCTTCAATTTGAGCAAGACCGTTGAGGGATTCAATAAATCCACCGTTTTTGGAAAGTACAGCCGCTATAACGGAAACGATACCTACAAGCATTATAATACCCTGTATAAAGTCATTGATAGCAGTAGCCATGTAGCCGCCCGCTATAACATAGATACCGGTAAGTATCGCCATGATAATTACACATGCCGAATAATCGATGCCGGGGAATGCCATAGAAAACAGTCTGGACAGACCGTTGTACAGCGACGCAGTGTATGGAATAAGAAATATAAATACTATAACCGAAGCCGCTATTTTAAGTGCTGTGCTCATGTATCTCTTACCAAAGTACTCAGGCATTGTAGCACTCTGCAGGTGCTGGCTCATGAGTCTGGTCCTTCTACCCAGTACTACCCATGCAAGAAGCGAACCCAGCACAGCGTTGCCTATACCTATCCAGGTGGATGCAATACCAAACTTCCAACCGAACTGACCCGCATATCCTACAAATATAACTGCCGAAAAGTAAGATGTACCGTAAGCAAAAGCTGTAAGCCAGGGTCCTACCGAACGACCGCCAAGCACGAAGCCGTTTACATCTGTTGAGTGCTTTTTGCAGTAGATGCCCACAGCAATCATAATTGCAAAAAACACAACCAATAATCCAACCTTCATAATCATTTAAACCACCCTTTCAAATTTTGGGGCAGAATATAAAAAAATCCCGCCCTCATGAAATAATCCAGAGGACGAGATAAAACTCGTGGTACCACCTCAGTTCACCGTTGCCTCACAGCAGCGACCTTATCAGGTACGTCATAATACCTTAGTTCTGTGACGGGAACTCCCGTTGCAGCCTACTTGGGACAAATCCCTTTGGGTGCACTGCTCTCAAAATGTATTCGCCTGTACCATCATCATTGCCTCGCAGCAACCGGCAACTCTCTCAAGACTCAAAATACAGCTACTTGTTTTCGGTCATCGCATTTAATATTAAATTACAATAATTTTATCACATTATCACACTAAAGTCAATATCGGATTTTTGCATAAAAAATCTGCAAAATTTTGTAGAAAAATTCAAAATATTATTCAGTTCGTTTAAATGTTGCTTCAATCTCCGTTATATAATCATCATATACATCCACGTACTCCGTGGGGCAGACAACTTCAAAATATCGGATGTATTCATCCACAAAGCACTTCTGATAATAGGATACTCCATCCTTTTCTATACTCATGGCATACCAGTCATCACCGATTGCTTCGTAAGTTACGGTACCGTCTACATTCGCCTGTGTATTTGCCTTGACTTCTGACGCAGTAAGGCCAAGAAGATTTTCGCCTGCACCTATATCCATGTATGCTGTATTATCGGCAGCAGCATAGCGTATCTCTTCTCCGTCATCAAATTCATACTCAAAATCAGAAGGAAAATCACATTTATAGCTGTAATCTCTGCTGGTTAGAGTAGTATAATCCCGCTTGGTATCTTCAATCGCCACTCCGTAAGCGAAGCCAAATCCTGTGTCTACTTTTACCCTGCCGCTGTCCTTCTTGCTGTTGGATGCACCGCCGGCTTTCTTGGACTTCTTCACCTTTTTTGCACTTTCGTCTTCTTTATCATCAGATTTGTCGGCTTCATTCTCTGTGCTCTTATTATCCGAGGGGGTGTGTTTTTCTTCAGAGCGGACTACTGATGTATCATCACGATCGGTGCCGTGCTCACGTGTAGCAACACTGCTGCTCATCATAAATCCTATGAAAACCAAAAGCCCTATGAGCACAACCGAGAAAAATACTATAAAGAATATAAGCAGGTTTCTGCGCGTAGTGCTCGGTGGATTATAATCTCTTTGCTGAGGTTGACCCTCAATAGGTGAATCTGTGCGAGAAGATTTGGGCACATCTCTTATAACCGGTATTGTCATGGTTCTCTGCATTTGTTCAGAGCTTATGGGCGCTGTAGGTATCTCTTTGGCAGCAGATGCCTCATGCAGCTTGGAGACCGGTGTACCGCATCCCGGGCAAAAAAGGCTGCCGGATGTTAATGGTTTATTACATTTTGGACAATTCATATCTGATCCTCCATTAAAAAAGGAGCTGTAAAAAAGTCATACCAGCCCCTTTATCAAGTAAATTTTAGAACAACTGCTTACCGCACTTTGCACAGAACTTAGCACCGGGGGAGTTAACCTGACCGCATGTGCAGGTAACGGGAACATTGCTTGCGGCAGTGCCTGTAACCTGGTTCATCTCAGCTTCAAGCTCGGCAATCTTTGCTCTGTACTGCTTAATCTGCTCATTTCTGCCGGATATCTCCGCGCAAAAGCTCACAAACTCTGCTCTGGGGATATCCCCGTCGGGATTGGATGCACAATAGTTGTAAAGCTTCATGCCCATTATCTCGGAAAGCTGCTTGATCTCATCCTCCAAAGTCTTGATGCATGAATTCATCTTTGATTTTTCAATCATTGTCTTTGAGCCTGTGCTCACCGTTGCCACACCTTTGTTAAGGGTGTCTTTCATCTTACCAAAAAAATCTGCCATTTTTATTCGCCCCTATCTTATAAAATTTTAAATGCATTACCATACATTTATATTTCCTTTTATATTATAATAATACAAATATTTGATTTTGTCAATCCATGTAATAAAACAGCAAAAAATTTTGTTGATTTTTTTGTGATAAATGCAGCTGAGATATATTTTGGGGGATTATTATAGATTGGAGTTTATATCTACTTAGTTTCTCTTTTCAATCCTGAAATATAATCCTTTAACCAGCAATGCGGAGCGATTATATTTTCGCTCCGCATAATTTTGGTTATTTTTTGGCTTCCGCAATCACCTTATCTGCAATCATCTGAGGTGCTTCTTCATAATTTGTTATCTCATAATCAAAGCTTCCTCTGCCGTTTGTAAGTGCTCTTAAATCTGTAGCATACTTCTTCATCTCGGATGCAGGAACTATAGCCTCTATCTCGGTGGTGTTGTTATCTATGGGGTTCATGCCCAGGATTCTTCCTCTTCTCTTGTTGAGGTCACCTACTACATCACCTGTGTATGCATTGGGCACCAGCACCTTGGCATTACCCACAGGCTCCAGAATTACCGGTTTAGCCTTGGGGAGACCCTCTTTATATGCTATGGAAGCAGCTGTCTTAAATGCCATTTCCGAGGAATCCACAGAGTGGTAGGAGCCGTCAAGCAGAGTAGCCTTGAGGTTAACTACTGGATATCCTGCAAGCACGCCTTCCTTCATGGCATCCTTGATGCCCTTTTCTACAGCGGGGAAGAAGTTCTTGGGTACTGCACCGCCTACTACCTTTTCTTCAAATACCAGCTCTTCGCTTTCTACAGGCTCAAATTCAATCCACACGTGACCGTACTGACCGTGGCCGCCGGACTGCTTCTTGTGTTTGCCCTCTACCTTAACCTTGGATTTGATAGCTTCTCTGTAAGGTGTCTTAGGTTCCTTTAAGTTGACGGATACACCGAACTTACCTTCCAGTTTAGAGCAGATTACATTGATATGCTGCTCGCCCACACCGGATATGATAGACTCGTGTGTTTCGTGATTACGCATATAGCTAAAGGTCCTGTCTTCGCTTGCCAGCTTGCTGAGACCGGCACTTATCTTTTCTTCATCTCCCTTTGCCTTGGGCTCTATAGCCATAGAGAGCACAGGCTTGGGGAAGCTGATGGCACCGATTGCCACTGGGAATGCAGGGTCGCAGAGAGTGTCTCCGGTTTCGGTTACTGCAAGCTTAGCAGTAGCACCTATGTCACCGGCATTAAGCTGACTTACCTCGGTCTGCTTTTTGCCTCTTACCACATAAATCTTGGCTACCTTCTCTTCCTTACCCTTTGCAGGGTTTACCAGCATAGAGTCGGGCTTCAATGAACCGGACAGCACCTTAAAGTAGGACAGCTTACCTACGTAATTATCTACTACAGTCTTAAATACATGTACTACCGTAGGCTCGGATACATCGCAGTTAATTTCCACGATATCGCCTGTCTTTTTATTTTCACCTTCCGTATGTATAAACTCATTTGGAGATGGCATATAATCAGCTATAGTATTCAAAAGGTGGGTTATACCTATCTTGGCATTTACACTTCCGCAGATAACGGGAACCACTGTACCGTCCTTGATACCTACTCTCAGTGCCGCCTTAATTTCGTCCTCGGTAAATTCCTCACCGCCAAAGTATTTTTCCATAAGCTCATCGCTTACCTCTGCCACGGCTTCCAGCAGTAGGTCACGGCTTCTTGCGGCGATGTCCTTGAATGCATCGGGGATTTCCTCGTATCTGTGTGTATCACCGTCCGGTGAGAACATCTTGGCACGCATCTTGATAACATCTACAAATCCGGTGAGCTTGTCACCTTCTTTTATGGGGAATGTAAAGGGTGCTATACTCTTGCCAAAGGCATCATTAAGCTGCTCCACAACCTTGGCGTAGTCTGCCTTCATATCATCAAGCTTGTTTACAAATACAATCTTGGATTTTTTGGCTGCAATGTTCCATGCACGCTCCGTACCTGCGCTCACACCGGATTTACCGCTTACTACGATAAGCGCACTGCCGCACACAGATGCACCCTCCAGCTGTTCACCCACAAAGTCCGCCGTACCGGGGGTATCCAGCAGGTTAATCTTGGCGCCGTTCCATTCAATAGGTATTACAGAGGTGTTGACAGAGATTTTTCTCTTGATTTCTTCCGGGTCAAAATCCGACACGGTGTTTCCGTCCTCGGTAGTGCCTATGCGGTCTATAAGCTCTGCCTTGTGAAGCATAGCCTCACAAAGTGAAGTTTTGCCTGCGTTTGAATGTGCAAGTATGCACACGTTCCTTATTTTTTCCGTACTAATCATTGGTCTCATCCTCCTTGTATTTTGAGCAATTAAATTGCTTCTATGAAACATTATTGAAGTGGAAAACACTCCTATATTCACTATTTCGATATTAACACACATATTTCCTTTTTTATAGATACCAAAAATATATGTAATTTTTTGTTAGATTTTTACAATGCACAATTACACCCCTATGTTTTTTTGCGTAAAATACCCAAATTTGTTTGTTGAAAAATGTAGATTTTTAACTCTCAAAAGTTATTCTTTCTTCATTATAATAAAAAATTTTTAAAAAAACTCTTTACAAATCCGAAAGTTTATAGTAATGTATTTGTAAAAGACTTTTGGAGATGATATCTTTGGACAATATAATAAAGTGGCTTTGGCTTCATGAAAAAGTATGCCTGTCACGCAGTAAGCAGTATCACCTTCTTGAACACTTCGGCAATATAGAGAATATTTACAAAGCCAATCTCTCCGATTATGCAGAGATGGATATATTCTCTGCGGAAGAACTGAATTTACTGACAAAAAAAGATTTGGACAGCTGTCTTGTGACGCTGGACAAGATGACTAACCTGGGTGGGAAAATTATAACTATAGATTCTCCTGATTACCCGGAGCTTTTGAAAACAATACATGACCCTCCTACAGTGCTTTACTGCCGAGGGCATATGCCCGATATGACCAACCGTCTGGCAATTGCCATGGTAGGCACCAGGAAGGCGACCAACTACGGTAAATCCTGTGCATTTAAGTTTGCACGGGAGCTGTCGCTGAGCGGTGCTGTGGTTGTAAGCGGTATGGCACTGGGTATAGATGCCAAATCCCACGAGGGTGCACTGGCAGGAGACACCCCTACCATAGCAGTTGTAGGCAGCGGTGTAGACCTGGCATATCCCAAGGCGAATGCACCCCTCATGAAAGATATACTGAAAACCGGCGCCGTGATAAGCGAATACCCTCTGGGTACCACTCCGGAAAAATACCACTTCCCGGAGCGAAACCGTATAATATCGGGTCTGTGTCACGGTACACTGGTGGTAGAGGCGGATTTTAAGAGCGGTTCGCTGATAACCGCTAAATCAGCGACCGAGCAAGACAGAGATGTATTTGCCGTGCCGGGCAACATTACCTCTGTTTATTCCAAGGGTACCAACTACCTGATAAAGGACGGTGCACATGTAGCAACCTGTGTAGAAGATATCCTGTCATATTACAGGTTTGACTATCCGCATTTATTTACGGCACAGCCCGTGAGGATATCGGCAGATCCCGATACACAAACCTCCGTCAGCAAAACACCTGAGGACAAAATCCTGGCGGCAATCGGCGAAGGGAGTATTCATACCGACACCATATGCGAGATAAGCAAGCTTGATATAGCCACTCTCAATGCCACATTGCTCATGCTGGAGCTATCCGGCAAGGTAATCAAGCTTCCGGGTGGATTTTATTCAAGAACATGATAAAATAATTAATAATTCATATATTTGTGCCAAGGCACAACGAAAGGAACATATATCAAAATGGCAAAGAAAAAATTAGTAATAGTGGAGTCCCCCTCCAAGGCAACCACAATCAAAAAATACTTAGGCAGCGGCTACAGCGTTATAGCAAGCATGGGTCATATCATAGACCTGCCCAAAAGTCAGCTTGGAATAGACGTTGAAAACAATTTTGAACCCAAATATATCACCATACGAGGCAAGGGAGACCTGGTTAAAAGCTTAAAGAGAGAAGCCAAAAACGCCTCCAAGATATATCTGGCGACCGACCCCGACCGTGAGGGAGAGGCTATCAGCTGGCATCTGGCAAATCTATTGAATATAGACAAAAATGACAAATGCAGAGTGACATTTAATGAAATAACCAAAAAAGCTGTTTCCGCAGGTATAAAGGAACCCCGCGAAATAGACGAAAGTCTGGTGGATGCCCAGCAGGCAAGACGTATTCTCGACCGTATAGTGGGCTACAAGATAAGCCCCCTACTCTGGAAAAAGGTCCGCAAGGGTCTCAGTGCAGGCAGAGTGCAGTCTGTAGCCACCAAGCTCATATGCGACCGTGAGAAAGAGATAAACGAATTTGATTCCAAAGAATACTGGACAATTGATGCCTCATTAATCGCCGGCAAAAAGAAATTCACCGCTTCATTCTACGGTAAAAACGGCAAAAAAACAGATATTCCCGACGGAGATAAGGCAGGGCAGATTTTAGCTGAGATTGAGGGCAGTGAATTTAAGGTTACCAATATCAAAAAAGCCCAGAAAAAGAAAACAAGCGCACCGCCCTTTATCACCTCCACCCTGCAGCAGGAGGCAGGCAGGAAGCTGTCTTTTACCTCTCAGAGAACCATGCAGGCGGCACAGCAGCATTATGAAGGTATCAATATAAAGGGCAAGGGGCAGATAGGTCTTATCACATATATGAGAACGGACTCACTGCGTGTATCGGAGGATGCAGTAGCAGAGGCAAGAGCATATATCGAGGCAACCTACGGCAGTGAATACATCCCTGCAAAGCCAAAGGTATATAAAACCAAAAAGAATGCTCAGGACGCACACGAAGCCATACGCCCCACATATCCGGATTTAACCCCGGAGAGCATCAAGGCTTCTCTGACCGCAGACCAGTACAAAATATATAAAATCATATGGGACAGATTTACCGCAAGCCAGATGACAGATGCCATATTTGATACTGTAAGTGCAGAGCTTGAGGCTAACGGATATACCTTCCGTGCATCCGGCTCTACCGTGAAGTTTGCAGGTTTCTCACTTTTGTACACAGAGAGCAAGGATGAAGGAGAAAAGAAAGAAGGCAAGCTCCCGGAGCTTAACATAGGAGACACCCCCAAGTGTGACAAGATAGAAAAAGAACAGCACTTCACCCAGCCTCCGGCTCGTTATACGGAAGCCTCCCTCATCAAAACCCTGGAAGAAAAAGGCATAGGCAGACCAAGTACCTACGCACCCATTATCACTACGATAATCGCCAGAGGATACGTGGTAAGGAGTAAAAAGACCCTCTCCCCCACAGAGCTCGGTATGATTGTAAATGAGCTCATGTGCGAAAATTTTGAAAAAATCGTAGATGTGGGCTTTACTGCGAGCATGGAAGAGGACCTGGACAAGGTAGAAGAAGGCAGCGTGGACTGGCACGAGCTCATAGGCAGCTTCTATACACCATTTGAAGCAACGCTCAAAGAAGCCGAAGAAAAAATCGGCAATATAGAAATCAAGGACGAAGTCTCCGATGTACAATGTGAAAAATGCGGCAGAATGATGGTATATAAGCAGGGTAAATTCGGCAGATTCCTGGCATGCCCGGGATTCCCGGAATGTCGCAATACCAAGGCTATAGTAAAGGGAACAGGCGTACCCTGCCCCAAATGCGGCAAGGAAATAATAGAAAAGAAATCCAAAAGAGGCAAGCTCTTTTACGGATGTACCTCATACCCGGATTGTGACTTTACCTCATGGGATAAGCCCACCGACGAGAAATGCCCCAAATGCGGAGGCATAATGTTTGAAAAAGCAGGCAGAAGCAAGAAAAAATACTGTCCGGAATGTGAGGAAAAGAAATGATAGTAAAGGTTATCGGCGGCGGACTGGCAGGCTGTGAAGCAGCATGGCAGCTCGCCAAACGAGGAATACATGTAAAGCTGTATGACATGAAGCCGCATAAATTTTCCCCGGCACACAACCTGCCCTCACTCTGTGAGCTGGTGTGCTCCAACTCTCTGCGCTCCGATATGCTTGAGAATGCAGTGGGTCTCTTGAAGCAGGAAATGAGAGAGCTGGGCTCGCTCGTAATGGAGTGTGCAGATGCTACCAGATTACCTGCAGGGGGTGCCCTGGCAGTAGACAGAGTAGGCTTTTCAAAGCTTGTGACGGCTAAAGTGGCAGAGCATGAAAATATAGAAATAGTTAACGAAGAGATAGAATCCATAGACCCGGATGAATACACCATCGTAGCTTCCGGTCCACTTACTTCTGACTCACTTTATGAAAGCATAAGGGAGTTTCTGGGAGATAAATATCTGCACTTTTTCGATGCGGCAGCACCCATAGTGACCACCGAAAGTATAGATATGACCAAAGCATACAGGGCTTCACGATACGGCAGAGGCACGGATGATTATATCAACTGCCCTATGACAGAGGATGAATACAATGCCTTTTACGAAGAGCTTATAAATGCTGAGCTTGCCGAGGTTCACGGAGCAGATAACAAGACCGTGTTTGAGGGCTGCATGCCGGTAGAGACCATGGCAAAAAGAGGCAAAGACACCCTGCTTTTCGGCCCGTTAAAGCCGGTAGGATTGGAAAATCCCAAGGACGGCACCCTGCCCCATGCGGTTGTGCAGCTCCGTCAGGACAACAAGGACGGCACTCTCTACAACATAGTGGGATTCCAGACACATCTGAAATTCGGCGAGCAAAAGAGAGTATTCTCCATGATACCCGGACTGGAAAATGCAGAATTCGTACGATACGGTGTGATGCACCGCAACACATTTATAAATTCGCCTCAGCTTCTCAACAAATATTATCAGGTGATAAACAGCCCCAAGACCTTCTTTGCCGGACAGATAACCGGTGTGGAGGGTTACGTAGAGTCCGCATCCAGCGGTATGGCTGCAGGCATTAATATGGCAAAAATGCTCCTTGGAGAGGATATGGTGGACTTTACAAGGCTTACGGCAACCGGTGGACTTGCTCACTACATAAGCGAAGGCTCAACGGGAGATTTCCAACCCATGAATGTAACATTCGGAATCATAGACCCCCTTGAAAAGCGTGTGCGTAAAAAGAGAGAAAAAAATGCACTGATTTCTCAAAGAGCACTGGAAAAGATTGAAGAAATTAAGAAGCAGTTGTAAATATTCTTGATAGAGGAAAACATCCGCCCTATGCAGTTCAAAGTACCGGATTTATTGTAGGGCACAGCCTTTAGGATGTGCCGAAAACGGTTCGTCGAAAATCGCCGAACCCTACACATTATGCATAATGCTTGTGCACATATTTACAGAACCACCACCCCGCTCGGAGTAAAGAAGCATACCCGTAGACGACCTTGAGGTTAGTTTTTGGTAGCTGTTTTTGAGTATAAGGGATTTTCGAGGGGAAACGGGCGGAATATGGATTCAGTTCCCTTATTATTCCGACCGTTTAGAGCTGCACAAGTGAGCAACCGCGAACGGTTCAGCTCGACCCCGAAAATCGCTTAGACGAAAATTACAGATACCAAAACTGTTCTCACCGTCGGCGTAGGGTATGCTCCTTTACGCAGGGCGGATGTTTTCCTCTATCTTATTAATATAAACTCAAATTTATATATCAAAATCTATTTGGAGGAACTATGGTTAAAAAATACTTTTTTGTACTATGTTTAATATTATTAATGCTGCTGCCGTGCATCTGGGCATCGGCAGATGACGGAGATACAGTCATAAACGTGACGGATGTTGAAGATTTCCAATCCATGCACCCATATGAGGAGTATTTTGATGTGGAGGATGGATGCATACTAAGCTATGAGGGTGACGACACCTCTGTTTACGTGCCTCCTGTTATTAACGGTGAGCAAATAACATCTATAGGCAGATATTCTTTCAGCAACAGTAATATCGAATTTATAGAACTTCCCGAAGGAATCTTAACCATAGAAAAAGGTGCCTTTGAAGGCTGCAGCTCACTTACGGAAATCACAATTCCGGATAGTGTAACAGCCATTGACGAAAAGGCTTTTTACGGCTGCAGTTCAGCTACACAGCTCACTTTGGGAGTAAATTTGTCTGCTGTAGGTAAGGATGCTTTTGCCAACTGTTCCTCCATCGAAAAAATATTTTGGAATTCTAAGTCTATCACATCCTACAGCTTTGCTTTTGAAAATTCCGGAAGCGATGAAGGAGTAGAATTATTTTATGGCAACAGTGTTGAAGTTATCCCCTCCGGTTTGGGTGAATACCTTGGGTCAAGAATAACACATATCGATATCGGAACTAATGTAAGCGAAATTAAATCTTATGCCTTTCAATACTGTACATCAGTAAAGGAATTGGTTGTTCCCGAAAGTGTTAAATCAGTGGGTGACTTTGTATTTAGTAAAATGCACAGTCTCGAAAATATCTATATTAATTCAACCTTTAAAATTTCTTCTTTTTATTCTAATCCCTCTGTATTTACAGATGCCGGCTCAACCTCGCCTATCGGACTGACAATACATCTGGGAGGAAACATTGATACAATCCCGGAAAAAATGTTTAAGAGCTCATTGCATCTAAAAAAAGTTGTACTGCCGGATTCGGTTACAATCATTGAGAATTATGCGTTTAATTCATGTTCAAAATTAGAAACTGTTATTGGCGGCAAAAATGTAAAAACAATCGGGGATTACGCCTTTAATTCGTGCTCTCTGTTTTCGGAAATTCCGGATATGAAAGCCGTTGAAAGCGTAGGAGAAAAAGCATTCTATAACTGTTCTTCCGTTATGGATTTTAAATTTATTCCCACACTTAATTCTATCGGTAAAAGTGCCTTTGAAGGCTGTACATCTCTAAAAAAGATAACCCTGGGCAAAAATCTTACTTCAATCTCTGATTTTGCCTTTAAAAACTGTACAGGTACAGATACAATTTTTGTTTCTGCGCAGCTCGACGATTTTACCAACAAAAGCCATATTTTTTCCGGTTGCGGCACTTCTTCGGATGGTATAAGAGTTGTTATCGGTGAAAACATTAAAGTGATACCGGCATATATATTTTATGGAGCAAACTATTACATCGGCAACTATACCCAAGGTTATACACACTTTGATTATACTTGGCCGAATATTGTTTCACTTCACATAGGAAGTAATGTTGAAAAAATTAATTCATGGGCATTTGGAGCTTGTTTGTATTTAAAAGATGTTACCGGAGGAGGGGCTGTAACAACAATAGAAAGCGGAGCATTCAACAACTGTAGTTCACTTGCATATTTTAAATTCTCCGATAATATCAAGACAATAGGCTCTCTGGCTTTTTCCTACTCCGGTTTTAAAGAAATTATCCTGCCCGAGGGGCTTGAGAGCTTAGGACTCTGGGCATTTGAAGGGTGCAGTGATGCACAAGTAATCTCTGTACCGGCATCTGTTACTTACATTGATGCTGACAGACCGGTTTTCTCGGGCTGCAATTCCCTAAAAACACTCTACTGGAACATCAATGCTTTCGGTTCTGTGGATTTCTCGGCTTCACCGGGATATGAGATAATATTCGGTGATAATGTAACAGAGATTAAGTCAAACTTATTTGACAACACAAATGTGACTAAAATAACCCTGGGCAAAAATGTTAAAAAGATTTGTGACGGTGCATTTCAAGGCTGCCGGTATCTTGAGACTGTTAATTTAAATGACAAATTGACTTTTATCGACAATAATGCTTTTTATGATTGTCCCATCAGCGAGATTGACCTTAAAAACGTTGAAATAATATCCGATTATGCCTTTTACGGCTGCAGTAATATTTCTGAGGTTGACCTTTCAAGCTTGATTAAAATAGGCATATCTGCCTTTGGCGAAAGCGGTATAAAAGCTGTTTACGCACCCGAATTAAGACATATATCCTCATATGCTTTTGCCAACTCCAAACAGCTGGCAAGCGTAAATATACCCCAAATTGAGTATATAGATTCCTATGCATTTAACGGCTGCGAGAGCCTTTCTGTGCTGAATCTGTCAAAGTTTATATCATACATAGGTAATTATGCATTTGGGGGCTGTGCAGGTCTTAAGGCTGTGCTGGTGTACTCCGAAGAAGCCCGCAAATCCTCTGCCTTTAACTACGGCACAGTGCTCAATTATTACTCCGAGGATTACATGGATATTGTAAAAGAGGACAGGCTTGACGATTACGAGGGGCTTATAGGACAAGCCGTAAAGCCGGATAAAATCAAATTAATCTGCCAAACCACGGCATCACCGGGAGATATCTTTGCCATAGATAAAGAGTATGAACCCATATCCGCGACGGACTGCGTTACAGTATGGTCATCGGACAATACAGATGTGGCAACTGTAGAAAACGGCATTGTTACCTGTCATAGTGTGGGTAATGCACATATTGTGGCAGACTGCTCCAACGGAACAAGTGATTTTATATATTTAACAGTTACCAATTCTCAGCTTGATATATTGTGCAATAAATCTCAGCTTGTGGTGGGCACGGGAGATGAGCTTACCGTATATGCAAGCTTTTTCTCAAAGGAAAACAGCCCGGAGGATGCAGTGTGGGCTATATCCGATACCTCCTTGGCAAATGTAAAAAACAGCGGATACAGCATGAATTCTGACGGTTCATGGACACTCTATGCCCTTATAACCGGTACTGCACAGGGTATAACCGACATTTCCGTTCGCATTAATGAAATTGAAGATACACTGCCCCTTCACGTGGGAGCATATCCGGATAAGGTGTGTGAATACATAGTTGTAGATGAAGACAGAAATCCTATTGCCGGAGCTGTTATAACCGTAGACGGCTACGAAACCGTTACAGACCAAAACGGTTCGGCATCGCTGATGAAATCCCTGTTTGCCGGCAAGAGATATGTGGATGTAGAGGTTAGCTGCAGCGGATACGCCACCAGGGTGACGCAGACACCGGTATACGAAACCGGTGCTACCTACATCAAGCTCGATACCGTAACAGATGATGTAATATTTGCAGATTTGCTGATTAATGCAGGCGGCTCGGTTCGCAGTCTCCTTGACCCCAATACCAATGTGGTGTATATATCTCCCACTGAGGAATCAAAAGAAGAAATCGGAGACTGTATTGTGCCCACAAGCATATTTGCAAACGTGGTGTGGGGCAACAATGACCAAGGCACAATAGAGCTTATCGTTGACAGAACCGGTGAGAAGCTGCCTTTTGAAAACAACACCGTTGATATCATCATGCCAAGGGATTTCAAGCCCGGAGATACCCTCCGTATCAAGGCATCTGCCCTCTCTCCAAAGGGACAAAGAGTCACTGCCGAGATGGAGCTACCTATCAGCATCATAGAATACGATATGGACATAATTCCAAGCACCGACGGCAATTTAAGCTTCGGTGAGCTTCCGGGCTTTAAGGGCTTAAACTTTAATATGGATATAGAGGGTCTGAACAAGCTCTTTACAGTTGAGGTAGAGGACGGAGTGCTGTTTCTTACTGCACCCAAAATAAAAGGCAATATTAAAATATTCGGAGACAAAGAACTGGAAACGAGTCTGTATTCGGGTATCAAATATCCTCTGCTAAACCCTGTAAATCCTGAATTTTCCGGTGCACTTAAATTTGAAGCTGAAGTGGAAGATTTGATAGAGCTACCTGCGATTAATGAGACGGTGCCGGTAGCGGGTATTCCGGTGCCCATAACCGGTTCAATATCGGTGGACGTAGCTTTGGAGAGCGAGGTAGAGGTAAAAGGCATTTTGAATGAGCCCTATTATGAAGGCTCCATAGACCCTAAGGTTAACTTTGATGTTTTCGGAGGATTGGGCAGAGATTACGGAGAAACTGCTCTTAAGGCAGGAGTATATCTTGCAGTAGAGCCGGACTTCAGGTTTGAGTTCATAAATACCTTGAAGCCTCAGTTTAATCCGAGAATAGACATTAATTTTGGTTATCGTTTTGAAGGTAAATTATTTGGCGAAGGTGTTGAAACCTCATATAACATAATCAATGCCGGATACGCAGACGGCAAATGGCGCGGAGTAGGCTTCGACGGCAGTTCAAATATTGAAATGGACGGCACATTGGGCAAAATTGAGATTCAACCCGCCTCGGAGGATGTGAGCACCTGGCAGCTTCTCGACAGAAGCTATATATCCGAGGACACCGGATTTTACGGCTACGGCGGTATAAGCCTTTTCGGTCTTAACCGTGACAACAAAACAGAAACTCTGATGTATAAGGACATGATATCCGCCTCCGAATCAAAGCTTACACATATTAACGGCGGCAAGACCCTTTTGTATACAGTTGATGATGAAAAACATGAAATACAAAACGGACTCACCCTCATGTATACCACACAAAATTCCTACGGTATATGGTCAGACCCCATACCGGTACATGATGACGGCACTGCGGACAGTGCTGTGAATACCCACGGCAATTTTGTAATCTGGGAAAATGTGAAATCCGAGCTGGATTCTGATGTAACTCTGCCGCAATACCTTAGCAAAACCGAAATTTCTGCTGCCAAGATTATGCCCGACGGAAGCATAAATGTATATCAGCTGACCGATAATGAAATTTATGATTCGGCTCCGGATATAATATCCACTCCCACCGGTGCAATAGCAGCATGGGTCTCCAATTCAGAAAATGATATTTTAAGACGAAGCGGCGAAAACACGCTTAAATACTCCATATATGACGGCACTGCCTGGTCCGCTCCACATGAAGCCTGCACGGTTGATGAGATAGGCTCATCATATATAGAGATATCCCGGGGCAAGGGATACATATTCTACAATGACGGCGGCGAGGTGCATAGTTACTGTATCCAAGATGCTTCAAATATAGTCGTGGCAGATGATGTATTACGGTATAGTACCTACTCATTTGACGATAAAATAGCCTTTGCTTATTATGACAAAGACAACAAGCTCTATTATACGGAAGATATATTGCATAATTCACCGTCACTGATTGATACAGATACAGGGAATTTCAATTTATATGAAAATCCCGATATCATCACAAACGGAGAAGAAACATATATCCTATGGACAGGAAAGGAAAACGGCAGGGATACTCTTGAAGGAGTGCGAAAATCGGATAATGTATGGAGCAAGGTAATATGCTTCTCCTCCACCGAAGAAAGCTACAAAAATCCTTCAATTGTTATAAATGATGACGGCTCCTTAAGTATGTCATATTATACACAGCATATTGATATAGACACCACAGGCAATGTCAACATTACAGACTGCTCTCTTTACGTGTGCGATATTGTACCCTCCTACGATATTGCTGTAAATCAGGAGTCTGTAGAATTCACCGGAATCACAGATGATGAAATATGCTTTAACCTTAATATATCAAACACAGGTGAGCTTAATATTGACAGCTATGAAATAAAAGTTTTCAACGGCAACGAATTGATTAAGAGATTTACGGTAGAAGAAATCCTTCTTGCAGGGGATGAAGCTGTATTCAGTAATTCCTTTGAATTTGAAAACCTTGCAAAGGAATACACCATCACAGTTAAGCCCCTGGGCGTTACTGATTATGATGAATCAGACAATACCGCATCCCTTATAACGTTAAAAAATGACATTGCCCTTTCGGAAGCATATTTCAGCCGGGAATTTGACAAAACATATCTCAATGTGGTGGTTTCAAACGAAGGAACGCATGCTTTAAGCAGTGCCTTAATCACTATCAAAGAGCAAAACAAATACGGTAAAACCATATTGCAGACCGATGCCGAGAGACTATCGGCAGGAGAAGCACAATTATACAAGTTTGATATGTCATCGTTTGATGGTAAACAAGTGTATATATACGCATACGTCCAATCGGATGCTAATGATTTCAATAATTCTGCCATAGCATACAGAATTGATAAAATCCAAACTGAATCCGAAAAAAAGGAAAGCATCAAATTATCGGGAGTACCTGTCAATCAAGATAATATAGCCATCTCAGAGTGTACATATTCCGATATCGGTTCTGTGGATGTGTATGTAGACAGCACTGTGGCACAAGAAGCTGCTGCTTGTATTGTTTGTATTGACAGCAGTGATAATTACATCAAATCATACATAGTCACATATGACATTAAGCCCGGCAGTAATTTGATACAGCTCTCAAAAACAGACATTCCGCAGAATACATATTCCATAAGCTTTTTGCTGTGGAACCGAAACAATCTGAGACCATTGATTGATTCAAATATCTATAATCTGATTTTACAGGATTGAATTATAGCTTAATTAACTAAAATAGAAGAAAACATCCTCCCTGCGTGGAGGATGTTTTCCTCTAGCATAGTAAATCAAACCCCATTTTATACCACCATACTCCTATAATCCCTTGGCAGTATACCCGTTATATCCTTAAACGCCTGAGTAAATTTGCTTTGGTTCTCATATCCTACCGCATGAGCAATTTCCGCTACCGAGTTATCAGTCCGTGCCAAAAGCTCCATTGCACGTTTAATACGATACTCCTTCATATATGCCGCTATAGGTCTGCCGTATACGGTTTTGAATGTGTTTTTAAGAGTTGTCTGATTGATTAAAAATTTATTAGACAGCTCCTCTATGGTATGACGCACCCTGATGTCATCAATGAGAAAATCATGAATCCTGCTGATAGTTTGTATCTGAGAATCATATGCATGACTCTCCTCGAAGGTCTCATCTGCAGGGCAAGTCAGCTCTATCATTTGCTCAATCGCCTTATGCAAGATTTCACTTCTGGAGGTTTGTGCGGCGGTATAATATACCTCCTTGCCCTCACGACGGCTTATGATAAGTCCGGCAGTCTTGAGCAGCTTCAGATGATGTGACACTGCAGGGCTGCTTATGTCCAGCAATGCCGATATATTTATAACACACTCTTCACAATGGCACAGCAGCCAGAATATCTGTACCCGCTTACCGTCGCTCATCATCTTAAATAAATCCGACACTGTTTCAAAGGTACCCGTCCCGGGCATGGCTGCCTGTAATTCATCCGAAAGATGTCCATGGTCATGAGGAAGCTTTTTGCTAGTCATTATTTACATCTCCTTACATTAATCAGTCAGATTAATTGTACCATTTAGTCAGATGTCTGTCAACAAAAATAATCCGTTTAGAAATTAAAATATACATAAAAGCAGGATTTTATCCATACAGATTGACATTCTTTTAATTGTTTAATATACTATAACCAAACAAAGCTGAAAGGATGTAATGAAATGAAGAAGATTTATAAAATTGAGGTTGACTGTGCAAATTGCGCAAACAAGATGGAGATTTCTGCCAATAAGACTCCGGGCGTTAAAAGTGCCGCAGTTAACTTTATGACACAAAAAATGACAGTGGAATTTGATGAAGGTGCTGACATCACAGCAGTAATGAAGGAAGTGGAGAAAAACTGCAAGAAGGTCGAAGACGACTGTGTTATATATATGTAATCCGTGAAAAGGAGGGATACCCCATGAACAAAAAGCAAAAAAAAATGCTCACGAGAATTATCATATCGGCTGTTATGCTGATAGCTTTGGCATTTATACCTGTGTCGGGGATTGTCCGCTTCTTTTTGTACTTAATCCCATACATAGTCATAGGCTATGACATATTGCGCAAAGCGTGGAGGGGTATCCTCAACCGACAGATATTTGATGAAAATTTCCTTATGACAATTGCTACAATCGGCGCTATAATCATAGGCATTATAAACAGCGGTGACTACACGGAGGCGATTGCCGTAATGCTGTTTTACCAGGTGGGTGAACTGTTCCAAAGCTATGCTGTAGGCAAAAGCCGCAGAAATATAAGCGAGCTTATGGATATAAGACCGGATTATGCCAATATAGAGCTTGAGGGCAAGCTTATCAAGGCAGACCCCGATGAAGTGGCAATCGGTACAATCATAATTGTAAATCCGGGTGAAAAGGTACCCATTGACGGTATAGTAACAGAGGGCTCATCTTCGCTCAATACAAGTGCACTTACCGGTGAGAGCTTACCCAGGGATGTAAAAGCCGGTGACGAGATTATAAGCGGATGCATCAATATGACCGGCGTATTAAAAATCCGCACTACCAGGGAATTTGGTGAATCAACCGTATCAAAAATCCTGGATTTGGTGGAAAACGCCGGCTCCCGAAAATCAAAATCAGAGAATTTCATATCTAAATTTGCAGCCATATACACTCCTGCTGTGTGCTGTATCGCACTGGCATTGGCTGTAATTCCGCCGATTGCGTCAATATTTACTGCATATATTGATGGCAGAGCCGGTGTGTGGATATACAGGGCATTGGCATTTTTGGTAGCCAGCTGTCCGTGTGCACTTGTTATCAGTATACCATTGAGTTTCTTTGCAGGACTTGGCGGAGCAAGCAGCGAAGGCATCCTGGTCAAAGGCTCCAATTATATGGAAGCGTTATCTAAAACAAGCTGTGTGGCATTTGATAAAACCGGTACCCTGACACGAGGTGTATTTGAAGTAAATGCCATCCATCACCATACCCTGCCGGAGGAGAAGCTTATAGAATATGCCGCCCATGCGGAGGGTTTTTCCTCTCATCCCATAGCATTAAGCATCATACGTTCATACGGCTCCGAGCCTGACCTTAGCAGAGTAAGCGATTTTCAGGAAATAAGCGGCAACGGTATCACTGCGAAGGTAGACGGCATCTCAATTGCCGCAGGCAATGACAAGCTCATGAAAAACTTATGTATTGACTATAAACCCTGTCATATGGCAGGTACCGTTATACACATGGCAGTTGACGGTAAGTACGCAGGCCATATAGTGATTTCCGATATATTAAAGCCAAACTCGGTGCGAGCTGTGAAAGGGCTGAAAAAAGCCGGCATCAAGAGGACATTCATGCTTACTGGCGATACCAAATCTGCAGCAATCGCTGTAGCAGAAGAGCTTGGGGTAGATGATTTCCGTTGTGAGCTGCTTCCTCAAGACAAGGTGGACTTAATCGAAATACTGCTCGGCGAAAATCCACGCGGTACTAAGCTTGCCTTCGTAGGAGACGGTATCAACGATGCTCCGGTGCTCTCACGTGCAGATATAGGTATAGCAATGGGTGCTATGGGCTCCGATGCGGCAATTGAAGCTGCCGATGTGGTGCTGATGGACGATGACCCTATGAAGATAGTGAAAGCTATCCGGATTTCCCGTAAGTGCATGGGCATAGTATATCAAAACATAGTATTCGCCATAGCAATCAAGGTACTGTCGCTTATACTTGTGGCTCTGGGTATGGCAAATATGTGGATAGCGATTTTTGCCGATGTGGGTGTGATGATACTGGCTGTATTAAATGCAATACGAGCTTTATTTGTAAAAAAATTGTAAATATATATACCCGAAAACGATTAAAAATGTTGCATTATTGACCGAAAAACTGTATAATATATTTAGGTATATATTAGTGAGGAGGTAGTCGTATGAAAATTTGTGTATTCGGAGCGGCAAGCAATGAAATCGACAAATCATACATTGACGCAGTTGAAAAGCTGGGTGCAAGCATGGCATTAAGAGGGCATGCTCTGGTGTTCGGTGCAGGCGGTCACGGACTTATGGGAGCTGCGGCAAGAGGAGCACATAAACACGGCGGAGAAATCTACGGTGTGATACCCGAGTTCTTTCGTGATGAAAATATAGAAGAAATATATGCAAACTGCACGGAGCTGATATACACCGAGACCATGGCTCAGCGCAAAGCCAAGATGGAAGACATAGCAGATGCTTTTATCATAGTACCGGGCGGCATAGGCACTTTTGAAGAGTTTTTTGAAGTGCTCACTTTAAAACAGCTTGGCAGACACGTCAAGCCGATTGCGATTTATGACATAAACGGATACTACCAAAAGCTGGAGGATTTCCTGGAAACAGCTATGGAGCAGAGATTCATACGTGATAACTGCAAAAAACTCTATCATTGCAGTGACAAAGAAGATGAAGTCCTAAGCTACATCGAGCAGGATAAACTAATCCGCTATGATGTGCGGGAACTCAAAAACGGTTGATAAAAACTATAAAATATATTACAGAAGGTGATTTATATGACAAAAATCGACATATTTTCCGGATTTTTGGGTGCCGGAAAGACAACTCTAATTAAAAAACTCATAAAGGAAGCCTATGCAGGCGAAAAGCTTGTACTCATAGAAAATGAATTCGGAGAGATAGGCATAGACGGCGGTTTCATGCAGGACGCAGGGATTGAGGTTACAGAGATGAACTCCGGATGTATATGCTGTTCACTGGTGGGAGACTTCGGCGAAGCACTCAAAAAGGTGCTCTCCGAATACACCCCGGACAGAATTTTAATCGAGCCCTCCGGAGTAGGAAAGCTCAGTGATGTAATCCGTGCCGTACAGGGGATTGAAGCAAGCGATGCCGTACTCAATGCATTTACCACAGTTGCCGATGTAAACAAGTGTAAAATGTATTTAAAGAATTTCGGTGAATTTTTTGGAGACCAGATAAAGCATGCCGGTACTATAGTGCTCAGTCATACTCAAAGTGTCTCCGATGACAAAATCGAGGCTTGTGTGGAGCTATTAAGAGAGCACAATCCCGCCTGCGTAATAGTAACCACTCCCTGGGACAGCCTGAGTGGTGCACAGCTTCTGGAAGCTATGGAAAAGAGAGAAACCCTGGAAGCAGAGCTTGAAAGCCTCAAAAATGAAGAAGTTTGCCCCGAGTGCGGACATCACCATGAACACGGCCACCATCACCACGACTGCGAATGTCACGAGCACGAGCATCATCACCATGACCATGACTGCGATTGCCACGAGCACGAGCATCATCACCATGACCATGACTGCGATTGCCACGAGCACGAGCATTATCACCATGACCATGACTGCGATTGTCACGAGCACGAGCATCACCATCATGACCACGATTGCTGCTGTCATGAACATCATCATGATCACCACCATCACCACGCAGATGAGGTATTCACCAGCTGGGGCAAAGAAACAGCCAAGAAGTTTACCAAGGAACAAATCGAAGCTGCCCTTAATTCATTGGGCGATGAAGCTAAATACGGCACAATCCTGCGTGCCAAGGGCATAGTAGCAGGCACAGGTGACAGCTTCATACACTTTGACTATGTACCCGGTGAGCCCGACATCAGAGAAGGCTCCGCCGCTGTGATAGGCAGACTGTGTGTGATAGGCTCAGGTATAAACGAAGACGCTCTCGCAGAGCTCTTTGAGATATAAAGAGGTGAAATATATGGCTTCACAGATACCATTATATGTTTTCACCGGCTTTCTTGAAGCAGGTAAAACCAAAGCCATACAGGAAACCATGGAGGACAAACGCTTCCACGACGGCGAAAAGACCCTTCTGCTCCTGTGTGAAGAAGGCATGGAGGAGTTTGATACTTCACGTTTTAGTGGCGGTAACGTATTTATAGAGGTTGTGGACAGTGAAGAGGATTTAAAGCCGGATTACCTCTACAGCCTGCAAAAAAAATATAAAATAGAGAGAGTAATCGTAGAATACAACGGCATGTGGCTTCTAAGCTCCCTCTATCAAAACCTGCCGGACAAATGGTTCATATATCAGGAAATATTATTTGCAGACAGCCGTACCTTCATAGCCTACAATGCCAACATGCGTTCTCTGGTAGTAGACAAGCTCACCAACACAGAGATGGTGGTCTTCAACCGCTCGGATGCATCCATAGACAAAGATGAAATCCACAAGATAGTGCGCTCTGTAAGCCGCAGATGTGCAATTGCCTATGAGAATGCTGACGGCACTATGGAATACGATGAAAAAGAAGACCCCCTACCCTTTGACACCGAAGCTCCTGTTATAGAAATAGCCGACAGAGATTACGCATTATGGTTCAGAGACATGGCAGAGGATATGAAAAAATATATCGGCAAGACGGTGAAATTCAAAGGCATAGTGGCAGTAAGCGATAAATTCCCTGCAAACATAGTGGTGTGCGGCAGACACGTGATGACCTGCTGTATAGACGACATAGAATTTAAGGGAATAGTAACAGTACTCCCCAACGGTGTTATGCTCACCAACCGTGATTGGGTTACAATCACTGCAGACTTCAGCAGAGAATATCACAAGCTCTATAAGAGCAAAGGCCCCATACTTACCGTCAAAGAAATAGAACACTCCGAAAAACCGGAGCAGGAAGTAGCCACATTTTATTGATTTTACTGCGGGTACACTGCGTACCCGCAGTATTTTTATAAAAATTTGCATAAAATTAAAAAATTTTACATAAACATCTTGACAATCGGCAAAAAATATAATATAATAATCAAGTCGCTTGATAAAGCAGACATAAAATTAAATATGGCGGCATAGCTCAGTTGGCTAGAGCATGCGGTTCATACCCGCAGTGTCGATGGTTCAAATCCGTCTGCCGCTACCATGAAAAAGACATCTTTGGATGTCTTTTTTCAGTTATATTTGCACCCCAAGGGCACTTCCTCGCTTCGCTCAGGGCGCCTACGGCAAGTTATATTGTGCTTCGCACAGTTTAATGGCAAATATAATATCACTGAAACCGTAAGGTTTCAATATCACTTTTGATTTATCAAAAATATCACTCCATCGAAGATGGAATATCACTTAAATAAAAATATCTCAATGTTTCCGTTTTTAATGAAGATTTCATTTAATTTGCTTTTACTTATTATTGGCATGTTATTAATAAAAGCAGTACGGAAAATTTGCAATCCGTACTGCGGAAATATTATTGGTTCCGTGTATAAAATGTATTTTTGCCCCGGCCGTGGCGTTCGATAAATCCTTCCTCAACAAGTGTTTTGAGTGAATTACCGATTGAGGTTTTCTTGACCGAAGGCACAAGCTCCTCAATATCGCTCTTTGTGAACTTGCCGATTTTTGAAAGGATAGCTTTGCGAACCAGATCGACAGCCGGAAGCTTTTCATCAAGGATATCTACACGCTCTTCAAAATCGCGATAAGCTGAAAGAATAATTCCGAGAATATATTTGATAAAATCACCGGGGTTATTTTTTCCTTCGTGCCAGCCACTCCCTGAACGTTCAAGCACACCATAATACTTTTGCTTGGTACGTTCAATTTTACTTTCTATACTGATGTATTTTCCTACAACATAACCACAGCGGTAAAGAAGTAAAGTAGTCAGAAGCCTTGACATTCTGCCGTTGCCGTCATTGAAGGGGTGAATACAGAGAAAGTCATTTATGAAAATAGGAATCAGCACCAGAGGGTCTATGACACATCCGTCAATTGCACGGTTGAAGCTGTCGCATATTGCATCAATGGCTTCAGGTGTTTCGTATGGCTCAAGGGGCATAAACCGAACCAGCTGCGTTCCGTCGGGACGTGTTTCAGCAACGTAGTTTTGTGTTGTTTTAAATCTGCCACCGATGGATTTGTCGGAATACTGATAAAGGTCACGATGCAGTTGTAAAATATAAGATGACTTCAAAGGAATATATTCATAGCTTTCGTGGATTGTATTCAGCACATCACGATACCCCATGATTTCTTCCTCATCGCGGTTACGGGGAGTGGTTTTGTCATCACACAGCTGTTTGACTCTTGTGCTTGTGGTAACAATGCCCTCGATTTTGTTGGATGCTTCGGTGCTTTGTACCTTTGCGATTTTAACCAATCGGTCAAGTACTGCAGGCTTTTGTCTTAAAAACAGTTCCTGCCGTCCTTTGTATTCGTGTATCTGTGCAACGAGTCCAAGAATTTCACTATCCCAGGAGATATTTCGTAAATTATCGTAGTTAAAGGCTCTCATTCAATCAACCACCCTTCTTTGCAACCAATTATATCATAAAATTGGTCGAATGTCAATGCATTTGGATAAATATTCGACCAATAATGCTTAAATATTGGTCGAATGTAAACTTTGTTGGTTGAAAGTTTAATTTATTATATGCAGAAAATAGGAGTATTATTTTGAAAAAAGAGGTTATGTCTACAAAATAGAACAAACCAAAATGTAGTTGATTTTTATGAAAATGTAGACAATGCTTTCAGAAAAAAAGTTTATATGCAAATGGGAGAAAAAGGTTCAAATGAATTGTTTTCTACACTCAATTGTGATATAATTATAGCATTGGAGGGATGCTTGTGAACCGACCACATATAGTTTGTCATATGGTTATGTCTATCGATGGCAAGGTTACAGGAGATTTCTTATATCGTCCTGAATGCGAAAAAGCCACGGATATATACTATGAAATAAATAGAAATTACAAAGCCGAAGGATTTATTTGCGGAAGGGTTACTATGGAGGGAAGCTTTACAAATGGCTGGTATCCCGACCTTTCACAATACGAACCTGTAAAGCATGATATGGATTTAAAGATGGATTTCATTTTAGATGCTGAATATATGTCCAGCTTCTATGCTGTTGCTTTCGACCCAAAGGGAAAGCTCGGATGGAAAAGTAATAAAATTGTGGATGAAGACCCCGGCTACGGAGATGCACAAATAATCGAAGTATTGACCGAGCAGGTTGACCCTCGATATTTAGGTTATCTTGAATCAATGGAAATACCATATATTTTTGCCGGAGAATCTGAAATTGATGTTGAATTGGCATTGTTCAAGCTCAAAAATATTATGGGGATTAACAATCTCCTTCTTGAGGGAGGAAGTGTTGTTAACGGATATTTTGAAAGAGCAGATATGATTGACGAGTTAAGCCTTGTTGTGGCTCCAATAATTGCAGGTTCGGAAGATAAGCCACTGTTTATGGAAAGCAAAATATCAGATTATACGCTGAATGAAATAAAGAAATATGAAAATAACGTTGTTTGGATGAATTATAAAAGATTGGAGAAGAATCATGATTAAATTTATTTGTTACCCGAAGTGTACAACCTGTCAGAAGGCATTGAGGTGGCTTGATGACAACAAAGTTGAATATGAACTTCGTGACATAAAGGAAAATATCATTTCAAATCAAATCGGAAGAAGTGCTACAAGTGTATGCGCCAATATTGCCGAAAGCAAATATGGTCATAGCAGAGCTGATTTTATTGTGAAATTGGAAATCGCTTTAAAAGAAGCAAGCGAAACAGGGAAATGGCTTGAAATGCTGTATAAAACAGATTATATTGATGAAACCAAATATAAAAATATCAACAAAATATGTTCCACTATAAGAATATTGCTCATTTCTTCCATTCGCACCGTCAAACAAAACGCAAAATAATTCCGCCAACTCCTGCCGTCACCAAAGTGACGGCTTTTTCTTGTTTATGGTAATAATTTTTTCCAAAAACATTGTAAAATGCTTGATTTTCTCCGCTAAATGGTATATAATACAATTAAGAGGTGAAAATAATGATTTTAACGACGGCAATGTTAAAGGAGAAGCTGAAAAATTATCAGGATCCTGCCGGCAAAATTTCCCGCATGTGTAAAGAAGGCGAAATATTTAAATTGACAAGGGGTGTTTATGAAACCGACAGAAACACGCCGGGATATTGCCTGGCACCGGTTATTTATGGACCCTCATATTTATCCTTTGATTATGCGCTTTCTCGATATGGCCTTATTCCGGAAGCTGTTTATACGTTTACAAGCGCAACTTGTGACAAAAAGAAGAAAAAAAACTATGAAAACACATTTGGAATTTTTTCATATCAAGATGTGCCATTAAGAGCCTATCCGTTTGGAATACAGGTGCTTACAGAAGGTGACTATGTTTATCGGATAGCAACCCCCGAAAAAGCAATATGTGATAAAATTTATACAATATCTCCGGTAGGAAGCGTTAAGGCGCTTGAGGAATTACTTTTTGAAGATTTAAGAATTGATTCAAGTGAGTTTGATAATCTGAATAAAGGAGATTTAATCCGCCTTTGTGATTTATACAATACAAGTAATCACAAATTATTAAAGAAGAAATTGGAGGGAAGCCGCCGTGGATAGTATTCTTACACAAATGCTAAAAAAATATAACCCGCAAAACACTGAAGAAAAGAAAAATGCAATTAAAGAAATTATCCAGGAGATAGTACTTTGTGGGCTTTCCAGAGCCGGTTTTTTTAAAAAAGCAGCGTTTTATGGTGGAACAGCATTGCGTATATTTTATGGTCTCGACCGTTTTTCTGAGGATTTGGATTTTTCGTTGATGACACAAGATTCTGATTTTTCATTAGCAGACTACTTTCCAATACTCGAAAAAGAAATCGCTTCATATGGTATGAACTTAACTATAAGCGAAAAAGAAAAAAGTGTCGACTCAGGAATTCGCTCTGCATTTCTTAAGGGAAATACAAAGGAACATATTTTACTTTTTTATGCAGATTATAATGCCGGTGTTGCAGGAAGCGAATTGATAAAAATCAAATTTGAAGTGGATGTCCTACCGCCTGCAGGTGCTGCATTCGAACACAAATACAGGCTTTTGCCTGCTCCGTACGAAATTAATCTATATGATATGCCATCTCTTTTTGCAGGAAAGTTACATGCTGTAATATGTCGTGCGTGGAAAAGTCGTGTAAAAGGCAGAGACTTATACGACTATATTTTTTATCTTCAACAGGGCGCAAGTATTAACTTGCCACATTTGAAAGCAAGACTTGTAGAATCGGGTGTGTGGGATGATGAAAAACAATTTTTGTTAGAGGATGCAAAAAGGCTGCTATATGAACGTTTTGAAGTAATTGATTATGCTTCTGCAAAAGATGATGTTCGTCCATTTATCAAAAACCATGATTCGCTTGAGCTTTGGAGTGCCGACTTTTTTAAACAAATTACAGAGCAAATGCTCAAATAATCTTGCAGCGCCGGGCGAAAGACCGGCGCTGCTTGCATATATGAAAGGTGATGATGGCTGCTTCAAATCAAATTAACGCTTAATCACTCACACATATAGCAATACTCCTCGCCCTCCTCCACGGGAGCGCCGCAGTCGTCACAGTATTCGCCGGTATCGCAATCTTCGCAATACACATATCCTTCATCGTCTTCTACTGCTATTTCATCTTCATCTATTACCTCATAGCAGCTTTCGCAGTAGTAATTTGCACAGCTATAGCATATGTAGTCATCGTCATCATCCTCCAGCACACCGTCGCAATCCTCGCAGTAATTGCCGGTATCGCAGTCATCACAATACAGATTACCGTAATCATCCTCCACCGCAGCTTCGCTCTCGTCAATCACCTCGCCGCAGGATGTGCACCAATACTCGGCACAATCGAAGCAGATGGTGTCGTCATCGTCTTTTTCTATGACACCCTTACATTCCTCGCAATAGTTACCTGTATCGCATTTCTTACAGTAGCACTGACCTTCTTCATCTATATAATAAATCTGTCGCTGCTTTAAGTCATCCCAGCAAACGGCACATTCATAAGCCATACTGTCGCAGAGGTATTCTATACAATCGGCACAGTAGTAGCCGTCCTCCTCCGGTTCACCGCCACATTCCTTGCACTGTGCATTAGCCTTGGCGCAGTCCTCGCAGTAACCGTCCTTCACGTCTTCGTCCACATCGTCGCACTCCTTGCAGGTGTACTCATCTAAGCAGTCATCGCAGTAATCCTCGTCTTCATCAATCTCATCATCACATATTCTGCAGGTGTTTTCATCTTCATACTCAGCACCGGTAATCAAATCCGTACCAAAATATATGTATGCGAAAGCTGCTGCCGCTATCACAAGCACTATAAGCACTATCAAAAGCACCTTGGACCACAGTGGCTTCTTCTTAGACTGATTGGCATGGGGGTTATATGTAGCACCCGGCTGTACATACTGTGTATACTGCGGATTGACGGGAGCAGCCTGCTGCAGAGGCTGTACAGGCTGAGGCTCACTTGGAGTAACCTGTTCACTTTGTGCGAAGTTCATCTGTGGCACTCCGCCTTGTGAACCGTAATCATATGCTACGGTTTTTTCGAGGTCTGTATCCTCCGGTGTCACAATATTCTCAACATGTTCCGGTGTCTGTACAGGTGCCGATACTTGTGCACCGCAATTAGAACAAAAATTAATGTTTTCCGGTAAATCAATACCGCAGTTTGAACACTTCATTTGTATTCTTTCTCCTCTTCTTTTTTATTATGTTACCTTAATATTATCATATTGTGGATATTTTGTAAATGAGATTTTCTTATTTTCCTTAAAATATTTTATAAATTCAGCTGCATAATCAAACTTCTGAGATAAACTGTTGACTAAAAGTCCATTTTAATATATAATTAATACATCAAATGCAGTGCAAAGGAGATAAAATGTTTAAGCTTATAAAACAAGATGGCCTTGCAAGGCGAGGCGAATTTAATACAGTACACGGCACCGTACAGACACCGGTGTTTATGAACGTGGGTACCCTGGGTGCTATAAAGGGTGCCGTATCATCCATGGATTTAAAGGATATCGGATGTCAGGTAGAGCTCTCCAACACGTATCACCTTCATGTACGCCCCGGAGATAAAATCATAAAGGAGATGGGCGGTCTGCACAAATTCATGAACTGGGACAGACCTATCCTCACCGACAGCGGTGGATTTCAGGTGTTCTCCCTGGCTAAACTCCGCAAGATAAAGGAGGAGGGCGTATACTTTAACTCTCACATAGACGGCAAAAAGATATTCATGGGACCTGAGGAGAGTATGCAGATACAGTCCAATCTGGGTTCAACCATAGCTATGGCATTTGATGAATGTGTAGCACTGCCTGCCGAGTACAAATATGCCAAGGAGTCTCACGAGAGGACCATACGCTGGCTCAAACGCTGCAAAGATGAGCTAAAAAGGCTCAATTCACTGCCGGATACCATCAATCCTCATCAGATGCTCTTTGGTATCAATCAGGGAGCTACCTTTGACGATTTGCGCATAGAGAATATGAAGGAAATTGCTAAACTGGACCTTGACGGCTATGCAATAGGCGGTCTTGCAGTAGGCGAAACCACAGAAGAAATGTATCATATACTAGATGTGACCCTGCCCCACGCACCCCAAGACAAGCCCAGATATCTGATGGGTGTAGGCACTCCGCAAAATATTCTGGAAGCGGTAGACAGAGGCATAGACTTCTTCGACTGCGTAATGCCCAGCCGCAACGCAAGGCACTGCAACCTCTTTACCGAGAACGGATATATGAATCTCAAGAATGAAAAGTTTGAAAAAGACCCCCTGCCCATAGAGCCCGGCTGCACATGCCCGGCATGCCGCAACTATTCCAGAGCATATATACGACACCTGTTTAAGGCAAAGGAAATGCTGGCAATGCGACTTTGCGTACTGCACAACCTGAATTTCTACAACAGACTTATGGAAAATATACGCAAAGCTATAGAAGAGGGCAGATACTCCGAATTTAAAGAAGAAAAGCTCAAAGCTTATTCACGTCGGGTTTGATATGAATTAATTGTAAACTTCTATAAAAATGACATATTTTTCTTGCAATTTTATGATATATAGGTTATAATTGTAATGTTAAATAATAAATTCAGGAGGTGTAACACATGGCAGAATTAATCAGCATGTTGTTTCCGTTTTTAATTCTCTTCGTACTTATGTATTTCATGATCATAAGACCTCAGAGAAAGCGTGACAAGCTTACTAAGCAGATGCTTGACGGACTTATTGTAGGCGACAAAATCCTTACAATTGGCGGTGTAGTAGGTAAAATCGTTCAGATAAAAGACGATGAAATCTGCATAGAAACCGGCAGTGCCAAGGAAAAGTGCGTAGTTTGCTTCAAGCGTACATCTGTAAGCGAGGTTATAAAGCCTGCTCCCGAGACCAAGCAGCAGCCTACACCTATCCCCACGGATGATAAAGAATAATCCGCTTTAGTCATAATAAAGTGCACCTCCGAATATTCTTGTAATAATCGGAGGTGGATTTATGATTAAATATGAAAGCAAGGAACTAACCATAGGCAATTCACGGATTGCCGGCAGCTTGATAAGTGTTATAAAGGGCACACTTGCCGCCTACATTTTCCTGGTTGTGAGCTTCGGTATACTGGCAGTGGTGTATACGTACACCTCCATGCCCGATTACGTCACAGATCCGGCTATAAACGTGCTTACAATCGTAAGCCTGGTATTGGGCGGAGCATTCTCATCCAAAACTGCCTGGGGCTTCGGATGGCTCCACGGTGCACTTACGGGATTAATGTACACTGTGATACGAATCATCATAGGCTATGCGGTATTTAAAAACTATGTGCCCGACTCCGGCATGCTATCACTGTTTGCTGTGGGAATGCTGTCAGCGGCAATAGGCGGTATTATAGGAATTAACTTCAAAAAAAGATAGATAATCCGAATAAAATAACTTTGCACTGTAAGAATAAAATATAAGGGATAAAAGACAAATGACAAGATTAAACAAATTATCACACAAGCTAACAGCAATTATCCTGTGTATTTTGCTTATCCTTGCCACATTGTGCACATACGCACATGTGAAATTCGAGGGTATGGACAATACACAGTTTTTTGCTGCGCCGTTTTATCTATCATTTAAAAATGCACACCCCTCCTCGCGCATAGGGGCTCCCAAGATGAAGTTCGTATCGTGGATCAGACCATTTGAGGCAACCTTTGATACGGACAAGGGCAATCTGCAAAGTGCATTTATCCCGGATAATTTAACATATAAGAGTCTTGATTGTACAAGCACTGCTGCATGTACAATCTGCTCTTTATATAAACAAACAACGTATTTTTTGAGAATTTGATACCAATAAATTTCTCATTAAGTATATAAAAATTTTAAAGAAGGGATGAATTAAATGACTTCAAAAAGTATTGGTAAATTTGCAATAGTTGTACTCATTATTGCATTCTTGGCATATATTGCCGCATTCGGCCTTCAGATAGGCGGAAAACAGATTCACAACGTACTCGACAAAGAGCACGGTATCAAGAGAGGTATAGACCTGGCAGGAGGTTCCGAGCTTGTGTTTGAGCCTGCAGCTGACGCTAAAGACGTATCCGACGAGGATATCGAAGCTGCTCAGCAGGTATTGAAATCAAGACTCGATTCTTTGGGTTACACAGAAGCTACTGTTTCCAAGCAGGGCGAGAGAAGAATCAGAGTAGAGATTCCCTCTATCGCTGATCCCGAAGATGCAGTAGAGGTACTGGGTCAGACAGCTGTACTCACATTCAGAGACATAAGCACAGCAGCTCCGGCTACAGAGCCCGCAGCAGAAGAAAAGACTGATGCAAAGGCAGAAGAAACTGCAGACGAAGCAAAGGAAGAAACCAAAGAGGAAGCTAAAGAAGAAACCAAAGAAGCTGCTCCTGCTGAAGAAAACCTGGGCACAGTAGTGCTTGAAGGCGACGATGTTAAGAGTGCAAAGGCTGAGTACGGTCCCGTAGGTGACGGCACCACACAGGCATACAAAGTAACTCTTAAGTTTACATCAGAGGGTACCAAGAAGTTTGCAGAAGCTACCGAGAGAATCAGTCAGTATGCTGACGGCAACAACGTAATCGCAATCTATCTTGACAACAACCTCATCTCTGCTCCCCGTGTAAGCGAAAAAATCGACTCCGACGAATGTTACATCGAAGGTGACTTCACAAACGAGCAGGCAAAGAACCTGGCAGCTCAGATTCAGGGTGGTAAGCTCCCCTTCTCACTTGACCTTGCAGAATCAAGAACAATCGGTGCTACACTCGGTGAAAAGGCACTTGACAACTCACTCACAGCGGCGCTTATAGGTATGATATTGGTAATGCTCTTTATGATAATCATGTACAGAATGTGCGGTTTCGTTTCCTGCATTTCTCTCGTGGGCTATGTTTCCATAGTTGCACTTATCCTGGGAGCGCTCAAGATAAACCTTACCCTCCCCGGTATCGCAGGTGTTATCCTCACAATCGGTACTGCAGTTGACGCAAATGTAATCATATTTGAAAGAGTCAAGGAAGAGCTCTCCAACGGTAAGACTATCCGTGCTTCCATAGACGCAGGCTTCCACAGAGCATTCACTGCAATCCTCGACTCCAATGTTACCACTGTTATAGCAGCAGCTGTACTCTATGTATTCGGTACAGGTACTATAAAGAGCTTTGCAATCACACTCTTTATAGGTACTGTAGTAAGTATGTTCACTGCTATAGTGATTACCAGATTCTTACTTCGTCAGCTTATAGGCTTCAACTTAAGAAACCCCAAGCTTTACTGCTCATACAAGGAGGTAACAAAGAATGTTTAATATAGTACAGAAGAAATCAGTATTCATCTTAGTTTCTTTACTGATAATTGCTGCAGGTATTGTCTGCTACTTCGTACGTGGTGGATTTAACACAGACATAGACTTTGCAGGCGGTACGGAAATCGATGCTCCCGGCATGAAATACGATGAAAAAGCTATCATCGACGCATTTGAAAAGATTGAAAATGTAGATGTCTCCACTATTCAGAAAGTACAGGAAACCAAAGGTGTCCTTATCAAAACAAAGGCAAATCTTAATGCTGCTCAGACCAAACAGGTAAAAGAAGTGCTCGCTGATACATTCAAGATTAAAGGTGACAACATCAGCGTACAGTCCATAAGCCCCACAGTAGGTAAAGAGCTCTGGAAGAGCGCTTTAACATCTATAGCTATAGCAGCGCTTTTGATGCTCTTGTATATCACATTCAGATTTGAGGTTCTCTCCGGTATTGCTGCAGTTGTAGCACTGGTTCATGACCTGCTCATCATGATAAGCTTCTATGTGATATTCCAGGTACCGGTAAATACCTCATTTATCGCAGCACTGCTTACAATACTCGGTTATTCTATCAATGCTACAATCGTTATATTTGACAGAATCAGAGAAAACACCCGTTTCTTAAAGAAGGTTGCCTTCTCCGAAGTTGTAAACAAGAGTATCTGGCAGACAGTTGCCCGTTCTATCAACACAAGCCTTACCACACTCTTTACACTGGTTGTACTCTACATCATAGGTGTACAGTCTATCAAAGAGTTTGCACTTCCGCTTATAGTTGGTATAGTAGCAGGTACCTACTCATCGGTATTTATTTCCGGTTCTGTATGGGCTATGCTCAAAGGTGACAAAAAGGCTGAACTTAAATAAGCACAAATCATATAAAACAAGCATATCGCTTCTTACGGCGGTATGCTTGTTTCTTTTCTTGTTTCGCGCAATCGGATTTGTGTTTTTATGTAATGCATTTCTTAATTTATTCAGCAGATAAAGCCTCGTCCACTTCATGGCAGTCTGTAAATTAAAAAATGCGTCTACCGAAGGCAGACGCACAAAAAACGCAAGCTCCGATAGTCGCCAAACTACTTTAATAAAGTTAGGAATATTCCACAACAATATTTAATGGAGTTTACGTTTTTATTAAATCCAAAATATTGTTGCACAAAAAGAGTATAATACTCGTTAAAATACTCCTAAATCTTAATTATTAAAGTAATTTGGCATAATTATTATAACACTATTTTCTTTATTTATCAATACATTTTATAAAATTTCATCCAAAAAACTTGATTAAAGGTTTGATACATCAAAAAAGCTCCGCAAGACTATCTCTAATCTTGCGGAGCTTTCTTCCCCTTTAGGGATTAATTTTTATCTTATGCTAATCTTACCAAATACTGGCAATACACATACACATTTTGTATTTTCTTAGCTTCTACACCGTCATCAGCCTGTATAATCGGCTGTGTCTCAGATGGTGTACAATACAGCTTAAACACAAGGGCATTTTGACCGGGACGCATATTTCGAATTTTCTTATATTCAAAATCACATTTAGGAATACCCAGATGATTAAAAATCACTGATTCAATATCAGGATTGCTGAAGCACTTCAAAAACTCATCTGTGTTGTGTGCCTCCAGAATAACCTTTGCTTCTTCAAACGTAATATTATAGCATTTGAATTCCCCTTCGTTTAAAACGGACATCATACTGCTGTTATCTAACAACAAAAACGGTAAATTTTTAGAATCTTTCATGAAACATGCCTCCTTTGATAATTTTAGTTGGTTTCAGTATACAATATATGCTTTATGTTGTCAATAAATTTTTTAATTTTTAACAAAAAGCCACAGAAAACCTGTTTAGTTTTTGTTATGTTTCACCTTGTATTTTTCATATGATTTATTGCTTCAGACAAATATTTCAAAAAAGATTGACAAAAGTCCAAAAATATGTTATCATAACTTTAATTTGAAATTTTAATAAACTAAAGACTTTGAAGGAGAGTGCTTCTGCCGGTGCCTTTACAGAGAGATGACGGTTGGTGCAAGTCATTAAAGGCAAGCAGTCTGCTGTAGCTCCCGAGTCGGAAGGAAGAAAGCTTACTTATAAGTGATTAGACCCTTCCCGAGATTGCTGCGTCAGTGCATAGGGCTTGATAGAGCCTGAAGGGGTGTCGGATTTTACTCCGATGCAATTTGAGTGGTACCGCGGGTATGAATTTTCAGCTCGTCTCAAAGAAACAAGTCTTTGAGGCGACTTTTTGTTTTCTCAAAGAATATCGAAAGGAGAAATCACTATGGAAGAAACAATGACCGGCCTTGACTTTAAAATGAGTGAAGTTGCCGCCAGAATCAAAGAGCTTCGTCAGATTGACGGTATATCCGTTGAGACCATGGCTAAGCTTACAGGCGTATCCCGTGAAGAATACGCCGCTTGCGAAGCAGGTACACATGATTTGAGCTTCGCTTTCATCTACAGATGCGCATTGGCATTTAAAGTAGGTGTCACAGATATCATCGAGGGTGAGAGTGCTACCCTTAAATCCTACACTGTTACCAGACGAGGCGAAGGACAAAAAATCGACCAGGCTCACGGTATGGTATACCACAGCCTTGCCTCCAATTTCAAAAACAGAGTATCGGAGCCTCTGTATGTTCACTGCATATATGATGAAAATGCAGAGCGCAAGGATATAGAGCTTACTACTCACGACGGTCAGGAGCTGGATATAGTACTTAAAGGAAGCCTTAAGGTACAGATAGGCTCACACAGTGTGGTACTTAACGAGGGAGATACAGTATACTTTGACAGCTCCACTCCCCACGGTATGATAGCAGTAGGCGGAGAGGACTGTGAATTTTATGCTATAGTTCTCCAAGGTCAGGAGAAGATTATCCACACTGAAGAAAAATCCGTCAACAAAAACACCAAGTACAAGCCCCACCAGTCATATAAGAGAGTATACCACGACTTTATAGATACCGTTGAAGATGAAAACGGTTCCCTGGTATCTATCAGCTTCAAAAATGAGGATAAATTTAATTTTGCATTCGATATAATAGACGAAATCGCAAACCGCAAGCCGGACAAGCTTGCTATGGTTCACTTAACCAAGGACCATGTAGAGCGCAGATTTACATTCGATGACTTTAAGAGAGAGTCTGCGAGATGTGCCAACTACTTTGAATCCATAGGTATAACCCGCGGCAGCAAGGTAATGCTGGTGCTCAAGCGCCATTACCAATTCTGGATTGCTATACTGGCACTTCATAAGATAGGTGCAGTGGCAATCCCTGCAAGCAATCTGCTGCAGGAGCACGACTATGACTACCGCTACAATGCGGCAGAGGTAGATGCTATACTCTGCAGTGCAGACGGAGACATAGCTCACCAGGCTGAGCTTGGTGCCAAGAATGCCAAATCACTCAAAGAAAAGATTATAGTAGGCGGTACCAGAGAAGGCTGGAGAAGCTTCGATGATGAGTACAAGGATTTCCCCGATGTATATGAAAGAAAAGCCGACTCCCCCTGCGGTGAGGACGATATGCTCATGTACTTCACATCAGGAACTACAGGCAATCCCAAGATGGCTCTCCACAGCTACAAATATCCCTTGGGTCACTTCCACACTGCCAACTACTGGCACTGCGTAGACCCCAATGGTCTGCACCTTACAATATCCGATACCGGCTGGGCGAAGGCTGCCTGGGGCAAGATTTACGGTCAGTGGCTCTGCGAAGCGGCACTGTTTGTATATGACTTTGACAAATTTGACGCAGCAGATATACTGCCTCTCTTTGCCGAATATCAGATTACTACATTCTGCGCCCCGCCCACCATGTACAGAATGCTCATAAAGGAGGATATCTCCAAATACGACATGAGCTCCGTACAGCATGCAAATACCGCCGGCGAGGCACTTAACCCCGAGGTGTACAAGCAAATCAAAAATCTTACCGGCTTAAATATCATGGAGGGATTCGGTCAGACAGAAACCACCTGCCTCATAGGTAACCTCTTTGGCAGAGAATACAAAATCGGAGCTATGGGCAAGCCCGTACCACTCTATGATGTGGATATAGTAGACCCCGACGGCAAGAGTGTAGACGTGGGTGAAAACGGTGAAATCGTTATAAGAACCTCCGAGAGAGTACCCTGCGGTCTCTTCAAGGGATACTATAAAGATGAAGAAAAGACCCGTGAGGTATGGCATGACGGTCTCTACCACACAGGCGACGTAGCATACAAGGATGAGGACGGCTTCTACTTCTACGTAGGCAGAATTGACGACGTTATCAAATCCTCCGGCTACCGTATAGGACCCTTCGAGATTGAAAGTGTCATCATGGAGCTTCCCTATGTAGTGGAATGCGGTGTATCTGCCGCTCCGGATGAAATCAGAGGTCAGGTTGTCAAGGCAAGTATAGTGCTCACCAAAGACACCGTACCCAGCGAAGAGCTGAAAAAGGAAATCCAGACCTATGTCAAGGAGCACACAGCACCGTATAAATACCCCAGAATTGTAGAATTCAAAGAAAGCTTGCCCAAGACTACCAGTGGCAAGATTATAAGAGCAAAATTATAAAAATGTAATACAGCGAGCAACGACCGGGGATGCTACCCCGGTCGTTGCTCACTCAAATGCCCCGAAAAACGGGCGATTCATGAATCGCCCCTACAGTATGAAATAAAATAACACCATTTATTATTTTTCAGAATTTTCCTTGGCTATACTACCCTCTTTTAACAAAGCACAAAGGGTTTCCGCATCCCTGCTCTTTATGGCATGGGAGTATTTTTTTAGTTCATCTGCTATACGGTCAATCTCCTCGGCAAGGAAATCCGCATTTTCTAAGAAGAGCTCTGTCCACATTGTTTCGTTGAGCCTGGCAACTCTTGTGAGGTCCTTGAAGCTTCCTGCAGAGAAGCCCTTATGAACCTGTGCGTTGGGGCTCTTTACATACGCATTGGATACCACATGCGCCAGTTGTGATGTATATGCTATCATTCTGTCGTGAGTTGCGGCATCCGTTATGGTTATATTCTTAAACCCTACAGAAGTAAATATGGATTTCACATAATCAAGCTTGAATATATCATCTGTATCCTCCGGCACTATAATCATAGAGGCTCCGTTAAAGAGATTTTCTCTGGCAGCTGCAAATCCCGAAAACTGAGTGCCTGCCATGGGGTGCCCTCCATAAAATTCAAACCCATGCTTCTTTGCGACTTCAAAGCAGGGAGCACACACATACTGCTTGACTCCGCAGCAATCCACCACCACTGCCCCCTTCTTTATAAACTGTGCATTGGAGCATATATACTCTACCGCAGCCTTCGGATACAGAGCTACTATGATAACATCACAGTCGGGTATTGTACTTTCGTCAAGTCTGCCGTCAACTGCACCTACAAGTACCGCTCTTTTAAAAGATGCCTCGTCTGTATCACATCCGTAAACTTCATTTTCTGTATGAAATTTAAATGCCTTTGCCATAGAACCGCCTATAAGTCCCAGACCTGCTATACCTATCTTCATGAGTTAAACCTTCTTTCCCGTTATTATAACGCAGATATTATCTTATTTACGGAGTTTGCCACGTCTGCAAACTGCTCCGGTGTAAGTGACTGGGGACCGTCACACAGAGCCTTTGCAGGGTTGTTGTGCACCTCTATCATGAGGCCGTCTGCTCCTGCAGCAGCCGAAGCCAGCGACATGGGCTTAACCATCCTCGCTACACCTGTAGCATGGCTGGGGTCTACCACTACGGGCAGATGTGACAGCTCCTTGAGCATGGGCACTGCAGATACATCCAGGGTGTTTCTGGTATAGGTTTCAAAGGTTCTTATACCTCTCTCACAGAGGATTACATTCTCATTGCCTCCTGCCATGATGTATTCTGCACTCATGAGAAGCTCCTGCATAGTGGAGGACAATCCCCTCTTAAGAAGTATGGGCTTATTGGTCTTGCCCAGTACCTTAAGCAACTCAAAGTTTTGCATATTTCTGGCACCGACCTGTATAACATCCACACCGTCAAAAAGCGGCAGGTGAGACGCATCCATAATCTCTGTAACTATGGGCATGCCGGTCTTTTCTTTAGCCTTAAGCAAAAGCTCAAGACCCTCTGCACGCATTCCCTGAAATGCATATGGTGATGTCCTGGGTTTGAACGCACCACCTCTGAGCAGTGAAGCCCCTGCCTGCTTAGCTTTGACCGCTATATCCAGAAGCTGTTCCTCACTCTCTACAGAGCATGGACCTGCAATCATCACAAAGTTGCCCCCTCCTATCTTGACACCGTTTATATCTATCACGGTATCATCGGGGTGAAACTTTCTGTTGGCACTCTTAAAGGGCTCGGATATTCTCTTGACAGCCTCTACTATGTCCAGACTCTCTATGAGGTCTGTATCTATTTTTGAGGTGTCTCCTATAAGTCCGAGAACCGTCTGGTATTCACCGTCGCTTATATGGATATCCACGCTCATCTCCTTGAGCCAGTTCATAAGGTTTTGCTTTTTTTCTTCCTCTGCGTTTCTATTAAGTACTACTATCATCTTTTATTCCTCCCAAAGGTTTAATTTTTATAAAACAAAAAGGCTTACCGGTGATTGAACCGATAAACCTTTGAATTTAAACTTAAATAACAAATTAATTTATTACAGCACAACCATCCTTATTCAGCTCTGTCCGAATAAAGATAATAATAGTATGCCTCTGTAGCAAATAATCTGTTCATAACTTTAACTCCTTGCTTGTTTTGTATAATTATGCACCAAAATTCAAGATTTGTCAAGTGTTTTTTAAAATTTTTATTTTTTATACCAATTAAATTATTGATTTTGTGTTGACTTTTACTGTAGTTTGGTATATAATATAAACAGATAAAGGGCAAGACCGCAAAGCGGTTAGCCAAGTTTACAGTTTAGTAACTGCCTACTTTAGCTGAGGGGTAGTTACTTTTTTATAACTCAGCTCCACGCAGGCACATTATTTTTTTTACTTCCCTTCCGTCAACATCTCTAAACGGGATATCCTCAGCAATTGCCAGAGCTGCTGCGATGCCTGCAGCCTCACCCATAGCGCGGCATGTACGTTGAACACGAACTGTCGCCTCTCCGTAAAAGCTTAATCCGGCACATCTGCCCGCTACCAGCAGATTATCAATTCCTTTCGGAACAATACTGCGATACGGTACTTCATAATACTTCTGTTCCTCAGGCAAATCCACATATCCCTTATCACGATTGGAGTTGTCTTCTCCATGTACATCTATAAAGAAATTGTTGCTGGCTATACCATCAGCAAATTTTCTATAGTTAAACACGTCAGTTTCATTAAATATATATTCCGCTTCTATTCTTCTTGTTTCTCTCAAGCCAAGCATAGGTGCAATTTGGGAAATATATGCATTTTCAAATCCGGGAATGTACTTTTTCATAAAATCAGTAATTCTTTTAATTGCAATTTTTCCTTCTGTCTGTTTTTTGCTTAAGTTGTCTGCATCTATCAAGTTTTTCCCGTTTCCGAGTTCCGGGCAGTTAAAGCTGAGGCTTTTTGGTTTTCCGGGTATTGAAAAGAACTGCAGATGACATATATCATGATGCGTAAGTTCTCCCAAATGATGTTTTTCTAGAACAAACCTGCGAAATTCAGGACACCATCCGAAATCATCAACATGAAGTGTAGGATAATGAATAAATTCAGTTTGACCTCCGGCAATCAGATAGTCTGATAATTTTTCCATATCAACATTTGCCATTTCGAACCGAAGAGTCATTGATGAGTTAACACCGTTTGTATCTCCACTATTGCACGGCACACCGGATATATATGCTAAATCTGCATCACCCGTACAATCGATATAAGTTTTCGCCTTTACAGCCGATAAGCCATTTTTATTATGAATCACTATGTATTCGATTCTGTTGTTTTCTTTTATCACGTCAATTAACCTGGTATGATATAAAAGCTTACAGCCTACCTCAAGTGCCATTGTTTCCAAAACAACTTTTAATTGGGTTCCGTTAAAAAATCCATTAGGATCAAAAAATCTGTCACGGGGACCATCATCATTTACGGCAGCGCCTATTTCGACCATGCGTTTATGTATATCACTACATATAGACGATGTAATCGGATTTCCTTTAATAAAGCTCGGCATTATAGGATGAACCAATGCATTTGTCTGGGAACCACCCAAAGAACCAAACTGTTCAATCACAAGGGTTTTTAAATTTTCCCGACCTGCTGAAATTGCTGCCACGGCACCTGCTGTTCCTCCGCCTACAACAACAACATCGTATTCACCATACAACGGAATATTTTTCTCTGATAATATAACATTTTTCATATTCAAAACACACACCCTTCTATGTTAACATATGACTTTCCAAATATATCACTATATTATATATCAAATAAATATATCTTTCAAGGTATAAACTTATAATTTAAAGTACATTATTATGCTCTTTTTCACCAATTAAAAAACCTGCTGAAATGCCCTAAAAACCTCGTAAAAAGTTGCATTTTTTACTTGCATGGTTAGTTTGATTATGATATAATTAGCATGAGGTGATATTATGTACGATTTAATGATTATTGACGACGAATTAAGCACAATTCACGGACTTAAAAAGCATGTTGACTGGGAATCTTATGGCATCAAAATCATAGCTACTGCGAGCAGCGGTAATGAAGCGCTTGAAAAAATATACAAATATAAACCTCAGATTGTCATATCAGATATTAAAATGCCGGAGTTGACCGGGCTGGAGCTTGCCAAAATCATTAAAAAGGATATGCCCGAAACAAAATTTCTTTTTATTTCCGGATATGATGATATGGAATTTATAAACTCTGCATTTTCTGTCAATGCAAGCAACTATATTTTAAAACCTATTAATTTGACCGCCCTTACAGAATGCATTGAACAAATTATTAAAAGCTTGAAATCCGAGGAAGAGGAAAAAGCACATGCTCTTAAAATGGAAATGCAGATGTTTCACAGTCTTCCGCTTTTACATGACCGCTTTTTTAAAAGACTTGTGTGCGGTAATATGTCTGATAGAGATATAAACAAGCAATTGGAGCTTTTGAACCTTGATTTCAATTCACAAGAAAGTTATTTTGTGGTAATTTGTAATATCGATGACTACAAAAAAACTTTTTCGACTCAAAGCGAAAGAGACAAAAACAATAACATCTTCTCTATATTAAATATATCAAAAGAGCTTCTAACCGAAGCTTGTAAAGTGCATGTTATGACAAACTCCCCTAATGAGATAATGTTTATAATTCAGGCTGATAAATATGATACATTCTATCCCATTTTACAGAATATCCAAACTAAAATCTTAGAAATATTATCAATCAGCCTCACCATAGGAATCGGAGAAAAGGTAACAGGCATAGAAAACCTTCCGAAATCTTATATGGGAGCTATGAATGCTATCAGCAAGAAGATAATACATGGCAAAAAACAGATTATTACTGCTGAAAATTTTGAAGCCAATAATTTAGTGCAATTAAAGTCGTATGTACTGATAGACGTTGATGATCTTTTAGAAGCCTTAAAGATAGCAGATAAATCAAAAATTGAAAAAATCATCCGAAGCATTTTCAACCAATTATTAAATACGGACTTAACGAGATTAAATCAGATTCAGTATATTAACTATCAGCTTGTATTATGTGCAACTAACTTTTCTGTAACACATATGTGTTTTTCAGACGACATTCAGGAATTAAAAAACAATTCTCTGGATTTATTGGAAAAAATAGAAACTTTGGATGAAATGCAAGAGATAATTTTACAGTATTATTTCAGTGTTTGTGATGCTTACAGTCAAAAAAAGAGTGATAAGTTTTCAGAGCTGATTTTGCAAATACAAAACATTATAAAAAGCAGGTACTACGAAAACATCACAATTAAAGATATTGCAGATGAAGTGTTCCTTACTCCGACCTATATATGTCTTCTGTTTAAGCAGGAGACCGGAATGACCATCAATGAATATCTGACCCAAACAAGAATTGAAGTTTCCAAGGAGCTGATTGCAGACAAAAGCAATAAGTTAACCGACATTGCCTATCTTGTGGGTTATGCCGACTCAAGCTATTTTACGAAGCAGTTCAAAAAAAACACAGGCTTCACTCCAAAGGAATACCGAAATAATATAAAGCAGAGCGAATAAGGTGATATATTGAAATTCCTAAGAAATATCCAAATTAGTAAAAGATACATTATCCCATATATATTAATATTGTTTTCACTTTTGTTTATTATGATATTTATGCTTGTTACATTCAACAATAATGCAAAAAACGAAGTTATAAAAACATCCCTGCAAACTCTTACACAAGCAAATGTAAATATTACGCATATAATGCAAAGCGTGGAGAATTACTCTAACATTGTAGCCTCAAATACAAAAATATCCGAATATCTTCAACCAAGCGGAAACGGAATTAACTATGCAAAACAAATTTCGGAAGAAAAAAACTTATCGCAAATAATACTTAATGCCAGTGTTGTAGTTCAATCAGTAAAGCCAAAGCTTTTTGTGGATGATACTAAAATATATGCAAATGAAAATGTAACATTTTATAATATTAATACTGCATCAAGCTATCCGTGGTACGAGGATGTAATAAAAAATGAAGGAAAGCTACATTGGGAAACAATAAATAACTCGGATAACAAAAGCATTATTTCTGCCACAAGGCTTATTAAAGACATGAAAAATTTTAAAAACTCCTTAGGAATTTTATCACTGGAAATAAGTTCGGATGCATTTTTAGATATTATTGATGAAAGCAACAAAGTCAATGACAGGCAAATTATGATTGTTGATGAAAAAGGAAATAATGTTATAAACGGCGAAGCTGTATTTAACAACATCCAATTTCCCAAATCTGCAAATGGTGTTTTTGAACACTTTAACGGAGATGCAAATTTAAAAGTAATATACAGTGAGATTGCAAAAACCGATTGGAAGCTTGTAATGTATTACCATCAAAAAGATTTATTATTTAATAAATCCTTACTATACAATATATGGATATTTACTTTATTGATATTTGCTTTATTTATAATAACCATCTGTTGCGCTTTTGGAAATGTACTGACTGTGTACAATAAGCAAATGCTAAGCATGATTAAGAAGCTTAATATTGAATTGCCGGAAAATTTCGAAACTAACAATAGTATTACTACGCTGCAACAACTGAATATCCGTGTAGAAGCAATAATGAACCAATTGAAAGTGTCTATCTCCGAATTGTATAAAGCAAAAATCAATGAGCGTGATGCTCGTTTTAAAGCTCTGCAGGCACAAATTAACCCACACTTTTTATATAATACATTGGATTCAATTAACTGGATGGCTCTTGAGCATGGTGCAAGCGATATAAGCTTTATGATTGATTCGCTGGCAAAATATTTCAGATTAATCCTAAGCAAAGATCAGAGTATTGTCCCGTTGTTGCAGGAAATCCTGCTTGCCGAGGTGTATCTCAATATTCAAAAGCAAAGATTTAACGGAAAGTTCAATATCATATATGACATAAAAGAAGAACTTCTGTGTTATAAAATTCCTAAGCTAACTTTACAGCCTATCATTGAAAATGCACTTATTCACAGCATAAACGGAACGGGAGACAGGGTTATAAACATAATAATCTCCATAAAATCAGATGATGACGACGATATCATCATAACTATATCCGATGATGGATGCGGTATAGAGGAGGATAAGGCGAAAGCCCTGTTAACCAAAGAGCAAAAGCATTCTGACAATTATACCGCCTCAGGCTATGGTATTTACAACGTAGTCCAACGACTTGAGATTTTTTGTTATGAGTATATTGAAAACAGCAAATACGGTGTTAAAATAGATTCAAAGCCCGGTGCAGGTACGAAAGTGACTATAGTTATAAAAAAACATAAATGAGAACCTGAAAAAATGAGGACATTGCTGACAATGTCCTCATTTTTCATTCTTATTGCAGCTGTTATTCGCCGCCGTTCTTCATATTTAAGAGTTATTTAATTATTATTTCACCGACATTTTTTACCGTTGCTGCCATATCCTCGAGGCTGCAAACTTTTCTTCCTTCTATGATAACATTTTCAATAGTAAGACATCCGATATTCTCAAACTGTGATGGCATAAGCTTATCAAATGTCAGATTTTTTAATATCAGTTCCGGCAAATTACCTGTCACCACGACGAGATTTGTGTAATTTTCGCAGTTCAGGAATCTGCAGTCATCCAGGATGATTGAGTCATACTCTGCATCACCGTTTAACGGATGAACAATCAGTGCCTGGTCATTTGAGGCAATAAAATCGCAATCCTTAAAAACGTAATTTTTAAGATTAAATCTGGTATCCCAGCCTATTCTTATGGAATTGGCACGAGGGTTCCAGCCCAGGTAATTTTTAAATAGGACATTGCACATATCCTTGTTTGCCACAGTTTCAAAGTAGTGCCCCGAGGCAAAGCAATCATCATTGCAATATACGAAGCAATCCTCTACCACCACATCACGGCTGGCGTTGATATTTATACCGTCAGTCCACTCCGGACAGCTTTCCGGAGGTGTCAGCACCTTGCAATTCTCGATGCGTAAATCATTATTATTATGACAGCTTATGTTCCACATTCTGCCGTTCTTTACGATGAAATCTTCGAGAACCACATGCTCACTGTCTACTACGAGTATAGGACTTATCTGTAAGTCGGCATACTTGTGATAATCGCATAATTCAAAGAATTCTTTTCCTGTATGATTATATACACCGTTACCCGCTATTTTTATATTCTTGCTGTTTTTGATATAAATACCTGCCGGCATATAAGCATCTGTATCCATCAGACATTTTATCATGCAGCCCTCATCAAGATACAATGTCAGATTTTCTATGCTGAATACTTCAATTGTATCCGATATATATACTCCGTCCGGAAAATATAAAATTTCCTTGTCCGGATGCTCGGCGGTATATTTGATTGCAGCCGCTATTTCAGCTGTCAGGTTGCTGCGATCTGCATTGTCAGCTACAAAATCCATCACATTTACAACATTGCCGTCACTGAGCTGAGGCTTTACAGTGCGGATTTTATCTATAAATAAAATCAGATTTTCCATCTCATTTATCTTTATATACAGATGTCGTGGCTGAGCAGTCACCGTAAACTCAACCGAGTTTTCATTAACTCTGTATTCTTTCAGGGCTTTATCGGGGAAAACCGTACATTTTTCGATTTTTTCGCCGATGGATATTTTTACCTCCACCTCGCTGTTGCATGCAAACCTTGCAAAGTGGACACTGAAAAGCTGTTCGGTAAATATTTTTTCACCGCTTACCGTTACAGTAAAATCTTTACTTTCACAAGCCTCGGGTGTATTTCTGTATATATGTAATTCACTTTTTGTCAGCATACTTTTTCTCCTTTTTTATATGTAAGCTTCAATGTTATGAACCAGACCGTCATTATATGCAGGCAAAATATTATTGTTTATTTCTTTACCGTCTGCATAAATTTTGTTTTCGCCGGTTCTTTTGATTTTTATATTGTATACACATCCTCTGAAGGACCTCGAAACTTCACATTCATCCCATTCGGATGGTAAATTGGGTGCTATGCGCAAGCCTTCATATTCAGCCTTCGCACCGAGCATATGCTGAAGCAATACATTATTAAACCATGCTACAGAACCTGTTACCCACGTGAATTCCATTTGTCCCTTGCTGTTTCTGTGATCATTGCCAAAGTAACAATTAGCATACATATACGGGGGGCAATCGTGCTTCTGATCGTGTTCTCCTGTTATATATCCGGGAGTGATTTTTTTATACAATTCATAAGCTTTATCAGGCATATCATATTTCAGCATACCCAATATCATCCAAATGTTGGTATGTGAATATATTGTTCCGTTTTCTGCTATTCCCGGCTCCATACAGCTTATTCTTCCTACTCTGGAGTCCGGTGCATTAAATGTAGGATACAGCAAAGCATAACCCGAATCCTGCAAAAGCAGCTCATCACAGGATTTCAATGTTTGTTCTGCCCTTTCTCTGTCAGCAATCTGAGATATCAAAGCCCATGCCTGAGATTCAACAAATATTTTAGCCTGCTCATTGGTGCTTGCACCGATTTCATCCCCGTTATCGGCAAAACAACGTTTGTACCACTTACCATCCCAGGCATTCTTATTCACAGCGTCTTTTATACTGTCATAACGTGCTTTATAAGAATTTTGTTTTTGTGTATCTCCCAGGAAAGCATACAGCTCCTGCATATCAAGCATAGCCTGTGCATAAGCCTCACTCAGCCATACACTCTCTCCCCTGCCTTCTTTACCGACTGCAGTCAGAGAATCATTCCAATCACCATATTTAATCAAGCATAAATCGTGCTTACCCTTATTTTTTTCAATAAAATCAAGTGCACCCTCTATATGCTCAATAACAGTTGCCTTACCTCCGTCGTAATACTCAACTGTCTCTTTCAGAAATTCTAAATCACCGGTTTCTTTAAGATAAGCTACAAATGTAAATACAAGCCACAAAGCACTGTCCGAGTAAGGCTTTTCATCAATAGGATTCCAACCGCGTATGGCAGGTCCGGCCTTGTATTGATGCTTGAATGCTTCGATTAAAATTTTCTTCGTTCTCTCCGGCTCAAAGGTGACAACACCAAAGCCATGCTGTACTATATCCCGATAACCGTTCCAGCCCCAGCGACACCAGACAGCACCATAAAGAGTAGCCTGCTTAATCCAGCTGTTTAACATTCTGTTGAAATGCTCATCGGGAGTTTTAACAAGATTTTGCTCGCGCATTACTTTCTTGGCATTGACCAATTCACTGAAATACTGTTCAAAGCTTCCCAGATACTTGTCCTTTAATGCCTTAATTCCGGCTTCATTATTTGTTGCACCTAAAATGATATTAATCTCTTTGTGTTCATCTTCCTGAAGCTCAATATTATACTGAGCCGCAGTAATTGTGTCATCAGCCGAACCCTCACTGTTTGTACAGCAACCGTTTATTACAGCCATAGGGTCACTTAATGTATTGTATAAGCCTACAAAAGCATTGCGTGTTCCGTCAAATGCCGCAATCGGCTCATCAGAAGCTATAAACCCGGTTAAATAATCGTGTGGTTTAATATGAGGGTGTTTTACAGCAACAACTGCATTTAACTCTTTATTAAACCGTACTGCTCTGAAAATCATATCGCCATAACTGTCAAAGCCCCACTTATACTTAAACTGCATCTGATTATAAACAAAAACAGAAAGATTACGTTTTTTGCCGTTTGTGTCATATAATTTCAGTGTCCAGAGCTCCACAGGGTCATCACCCTGTGGAACAAAAATTCTGAACTCACAGCAAACATCATTCTTTACTGTGTTAATCACGGTATAACCCAACCCGTGCCTGCACTCATACTTATCACAAGCTGCACGTACCGGTTCCCAATTGACATTCCAATATTCTCCCGTTTCGTTGTCTCTGATATAAATTAATCTGCTCATAAGGTGATCTCTGCCGAATACATCAAAATCACATATTCGCCCTACACCTGTAAAAAGCTGAATTGCCTCATTCTCACCAATCTGATAATCACAGTACCCTACTCCGGTCTGCTGAACATTTGAAAAAATCGCATCATTCCATAAGAAATTATCAAACGCCCTCGGTGTCTTGGGATTTGTTATCACAAACTCATCATTCTCAAAATATCCGTATTTGTAATTCATTGTATGTTCCTCTCAATATTGATAATCAGTTTCCGGTTGTTAATAATCCTTTAACATAATCATACACAGGCGGCTTAGATCCGTCAGGTCTGATTAACCAACCGCCCATAAGCTCATCGTTTGCATATGTTTTGCCATTATACCATGCATCATTTACAGTATCCCTGATACCATTGCAGTACAGCTGCCAGTAAAATGCGTACTGAAGCTGCGGCACCGCCATGAAGCTTTCTACCTGAGCTTTTGCTATATTTTTCTTGATTTGTGCCTGCCCATCTACATCATCAGGATTATAATATTCCTTTGCACCAAATTCACCAATCATAATGTTCTGATTGCCGTAAACATCACTTGGCAAAGCTCTTTCTGACATATAATTAAGTCTTTCTGCCATAGAAGCAGTCCATTGGTCTACAGTAGGTTTGATATAGCTACCGTCAGGCTGAAGTGCTTCATATGTCATATTGCTTGTATGCCAGGAGGAAATTGAATAAAGGTCTGCCTTAACTCTGGTAAAATATGTTTTGGTTCCGTCCGGGTTGATACGAGGTTCATTGCCGATTAAAATATCTACCATAAGCGGGCATTTTGTTATAACGCCTGAGTCGTTCTTGAAGTAATAGTTGTCACCTATTGAATCAGCCGGCACTGCCATAACTTCAAATGCATTAACGACGTTGACTCCCTCTGTACCAAATTCCTTCCTTGCACGCTCCACACCGGCTTGTCTTGCATTCATATACTGTGCAAGTCCTTCGAATTTTATGTTCTGCGCCTCTGCGACTTTCTGGTCAGCAAGGTCTTCAGTCCATGCCTGAATTAAATTATCGCCTTCCCAGTTCTGAAGTATAAATGTTTTGTTAGTATTTTTATATGTTGTAAGCAGATATGAGGCAAACTCATAAAATTCATTTTCAACATATTCTTTTTCACTCTGTTTAAAACCGTTTTTCCAGTTTTGCTGAGTCATCTCAGATGCGGAAATGGCAATTGTGTCAAAACGTTCATCACTAAACAGCGTAGAATACTGCTCTGCTTTTGCCAGCTCAGTCATAGTTGCATATTCTGTGTCGCCGAAGTCTTCATACAAATATGCAGTTTCATAGCTTGGTCCCAAAAGCACTTTAATCTTATTTGAACCTATATTGCTGATTTCGTCTGCCATTTCCACAAGCTGAGTCTTTGTATCATCCAATCTGTATACGCTTCCCCAGGCTGTAACTCCAAGGACATCGGTAATAGCTTTACTCTCAGTTACTTTTTTTTTTAATGTGAATGCATTTACCGCACTCAACGGTGTAACATCTGTGAGATTATCCCACAAAAATACCTTTATATCTACAGAGTCGCTCTCAGCTTCAATAGCTCCGAATTCAACGGGTGTTACTGCGCACTTACCTGAGAACTTTGTCTCAGGGCTCTTCGTTACTGCAATCAGCTCACCGGTAGCTGTATCATATGCTGCCAGCATTGCTATACCTCTGGTATCGCTGCCCGTATTGAGCACACTGCCTGTAAAGGTAAGGGTATTGCCATCTTCTGACTCGCAGTAAGCATATCCCTGCAACTCAGGAATATCTGCACCGTTTCTTTGTACGAAGTATACATTATACACAACTGTCTTTGTATTATCGGCATTTGTGATTGTTATGGTTGCAGGCTTATTAAAATCATCAGTCTGCTCTATAGTAACTGTATCTGTAGAATCAAGTGCCGCTGCTGTCACGGTATATACGTTATTATCCGGTACAGCTAAGACATAATTATTATTTGAAGGTATCTGACTTACCAGCACTCCGCTGCCGTCCGGTACTGCCACAGCTGCAAGCTTCATCTCTGCATCTGCACGGCAAACATAGAAATTATCTGCATATACTGTACCGCCGCCGTTCAAATTTGAGCGTATTCCGACAGAACCGGTTGCAAACTCACTATCAGTAGCCTCCAACTGTTTAACTCCGTTTACATATCCTACAAATGTACTACCCTTAGCAACAACCTTAAGATTTATAACAGAGCCAAGTGCTAAATTCGGAATTTCAGCTTCTCCGGTACCAAACGAGGCATTTCCCGAGCCGCCCATACGATAGAAATCCGCTTTTCCACCGTTTACTCTGAACATGTAATAGTTGCTGTTATCCTGCTTTCTGAACACAAGCGAAGTTGCCCCAACATCATTTCCGCCTTCATAAACAAGGTCAGCAGAAACCACATAATCACCATTGCTTCTTGCTATAACACCGGTATTATCGTTATATGACATCATACCACTTGAAGCTGTAGCATAAACACGTCCATTTTCTGCATCATGTTTCCAAAGGCTACCCAAAGCCCATTCGGAAGCACTTTCAAATGTATCCAAGGCTTCAACAATCGGTTCAACAAAGCTTACTTTATATGTTTTTGTATTATTTCCGCTTTCCGATACTACAGTGATAGTTGCCACACCATTGTTTGCATCCGATGCCTGTTCAATTGTGATGCCGTTACCTACGGTCAGGTCAGAGTTGAGTGCTGCTGCCGAAACTGTGGGGTAAGCTGCACCTTCGTCAATACTTACAGAATAATCAGTAGTATCCGCATCAAAGCCTGAAATTGCGGTACCGTCAATTGAAATAGATTTTAAGTCAGCATTAGCATCAAGACGCTGAACATAGAAGTTATCAACACTCACATTGCCGTTTGAACGCAATCCAACACCACCGGTTGTATAGCTTGTATCAGTCACAGTCAACATTTCAACACCATTGTAGTAACCTGTGAAGGTGTTACCGTTTACAACAACCTTAAGATTATAGGTATCTCCTGCCGTTCTTGAAGGAGTTGTCGTTGTAGATTTGCCAATTTCTTTTTGAGTTGAACCCATCGAATAGATATGAACATAATTATTGGTTACACGGAACATATAAAAATTATTGCCGCTATGTCTGAAGGTGACTGCATGCTGTGAGTTTGCATTACCTACAGTAGTAATGTCTGCAGAAACGATGTAGTCATTTGTATCTGATATTATTTTGTTATTATCCCCAAACACTATAGCAGCATTTCTTACAGTAGTATCGTTTACATAGATGTTCTTGTTTGTAGTATCATGTTTCCAGTATGAACCTAAAGTCCAGTTGTCTGCATTTTCAAACGTATCTAATTCTTCAGTTACTGACGGCTTATCTAAATTGGTAACATTGAAGTTATCAACCGTAACGGAAACTTTATCATTTGCAATATTAGAACGAACACCTGCATTATAATCGGCTGTAGCGCTTGTGTCAGTATAAGTTAACATTTCAACGCCGTTCATATAGCCTGTATAGGTATTTCCTTTTACTGTAACCTTTATAGTATTAGTTGCATTTGATTTCAGATTTGATGTAACAGTGCTTTTAGCAAGCTGACCCTGACCGCTTCCCATTCTAAAGAACTCTGTATAACCATCGCTGCTTCTTCTGAACATAATGTAATTACTATAGGTATCATTTGCTTTGAAAACTATTGCATTCTGAGCATACTGACTAAGTACAAACTCAGCTGATATTTCATAATTTGTAGCATTAGCCAGCACATTTTTAGGGTCAGTAAATTTTGCAAGCTGGTTTGTGGTGCTTGTGCTAATATTCTGCGAATCTGCATTATACGTCCAGCTGCCGAGGGTAAAACTGTTTGTTGCAGAATCAAATGTTTCTGTGTATTCGTAAACTGTTTCTGCAAAAGCAGCAAGCGGTATTGAAAGCATCGTGAATACCATTGATACAGTAAGTAAAATAGAAATCAATTTTTTCATTTAACAAAAATCCTCTCTTTAGAGTTGTAAAAAAGTCACAGCATGATGACTTTTTTACAACCCTTGAATAATATTATTTTTTAATTTATTTCAACTCTCGCAACCTGTGGGAAATAGCGGTCTCTTGACACACATTCAATTTTCAGGTGGCGGTATCCGGTCGGCATTGATTCCGGATTTACTATATTGCACCACTTAAAGCCGGGTTTTGCTGTTGAATCCTTGATATCAACAACATTATAGCTTATCTTATCCCAAGTGTTTCCGTCTTTTGAAGCATACACAACTATTTCTGCATCTGTGGGACCTTCCTTTGCAGCATACAGCATAATATTAAAGGTTTTAATATCTGTATTAAGTGCATACTGAACAAATTCAGGACTCGGGCTGTTTCTGTAAATTCTTGCTTTGATATCAACATCGGGATTGTTGGAGTCGCTGTGTGTCGTCCAGTTGGAACTATGCATATACGCATTATCAAAGGTAGTCATATCATCCTTGATTGACTCTTTAACTGCTGCATCATTCGGCTTTATTATCTCCGGCAGAGCCGAAAGCTCTACGGAGTTTGTCTCCTGTATCCACTGTACATCGCAGCCCAGTGCTTCGCTGACAAATCTTAAGGGAACCAATGTTCTGCTGTTCATAATGAGTGGTGCTACATCCATTGCTTTTTCTTCACCATTCACACGGATGATATTGTCTCCGATTGTAAGCTCTACAACGGTATCACCCCTTGTAGCTCTTATGCTCCATGTATCCTGATTCCACTCAACCTCGGCATCATACGCCTCGAAGATTCTCCTCATGGGGACCATGGTTCTGTCATTCATCAGCACAGGCTCCTGGTCGGTAAAGAGCAGAGGCTTCTTGTCTATATATACCGATATATCGCCGGGTTTCTTTTCGGCGGGATTGTACAGTGTGTTACCCTCGCTGTCATACACATCTGCTGTATCTGCGGTAATCCTCTTGAAATATTCGTAGGTGGGGGTTATAGAGCCGTCCGCTCTTATCAGCCACACACCCTGATAACGCTTGTTATCGGTTACCGACGGTGTATCGGGCTTGAGCTCCGCGGGAGCACCGTTTATACCATTGCAGTACATCTCCCAGTACATCGCATACACTACTCCGAAGTCAATCGCAGCTTTAAGCTGTTCCTGTACCACTGCCAGCGCGCCGTAGCCGCTGCCGCCGGGATATGTCTTATATTCACCGTTCAGGTTTTCCTTGGCTCCAAACTCACCGAGCATGATATTCTTTGCTCCGTAGAGCTCACTGTCGGGTGCTTGTTCAGCGTATTTTTCAAGCTTTTCCTTAAGAGAAGGAGCTTCGCCCATGGTATTCGTACCCCACGATGAGAACGAATACAAATCCATATGTGTTCTCGGCACTACGGTTTGATATCCGTAGGTAACATTTTCACCATAGCTGTTTTCGAACTTTTTGGAAGCTAATTCCGCTTCCGAAGGAATCCAGTTAAACTCGGCACAGCCTACAGTATATACTCCGTCCATGCCTACTTCTTCACGGGCTCTCGTTATACCGTCCTGACGTGCATTGAGCCAATCTGCCATGCCCTGGTATCTGACTTCACGCTGGTCCTCGGAGGCCTTTTGTATCTGCAGAGCACCGTCGCCCTCCCAGTTCTGGAATACGAAGGTCTTGTTTGTACCCTTGTACTCTGTCAGAAGGTATTTTGCGGTTTCGTAAAACTGCCCCTCAACGGTCTTTACCTCATCTGCTGTCATACCGTCCTGCCAGCTTACCAGAGGATACTCATACGCCGAAAAGATATATGTATTAAACGGCTTATCGAGCAAATCCTTAAAATATTTGTGCTTTATCAGGTCCTGCAAGTTCGTAGGTGAGCCCCATTCGGGACTGTTTAAATAGTATGATGAGGACATATTCTTGGGGTGAAGCCATACCTTGATGGTTTTGCTGCCCATCTCCAGAATCTTGTCTGCACCTTCATTCAGATAGTCAGTATCTGTAAAGGCATAGTAGCCGCCCTCATGTACAACTCCCAAAACATCTTCTGTTTTTTGAGGTCTTGGAATTGAGCTGTCTGCAAATGCAGTCGGCATAATCAAACTTGAAATTACAGCAGAAGATATCAGTGCTAAAATTTTTCTCTTCATATAATGCTTCCTCCTTATTTTTTATTTTTTTTGTACCACTCGTTGAGCTCTTTGGTCTTAGCTGCGCCTCCCTCTTTTTTCCATTTTTTCAAAAATTCAGGGTAAGTGTCTAAGCTATCGGCACCTACTATAACATTTGTGAAATAATCCGATGATATCTGTGATAACACGGATGTATACTTATCGCTGTCAAAATACGGAGCGTACTTTGTATGGGATTCCAAACCAAATCTGCTGACCTCCGGCTGCTGCATATACTTATATGCTTCGTATACTCTCTCATCCTTCTTTACACGCGCCTGCCAGTAAATAGGATACTTTTCTTCATCGATACCCGTAAGGAAGTTGTTTGCATCTCCGCGTTCTTCAAAGAATTTGGGAATTATAGGCCAATATTCACCGTCTTTTACAGTGTAGTGAACACCCTCCTTACCGATTGCTATTTCCCTAAAATTATCGGGTTCGAGCATCAGATTCATCAGTTTGATAGCGTGCTCAGGATTTTTTGCTGATTTGGGTATGAATACCAATCTGTCCAGTGCTCCTACCGTGAGACCTATATGCTGATTACCGTCTTCGTCCTTGAGTGCATCCAGGTATTCCACCTTGGCACCGGGGCAGTTTTTATCGAGCGAATCAATAACACTGCCCATATCATAGTAAGCAGTCGCCCTTATACCAAGCTTGCCGCTGGTAAACTTTTCTTTAACGGTTGCAGCCTTGTTGGTAGGGAATTCCGGATCAAGCAGACCTTTATCGAAAAGCTTCTTTAAATATTTAATGTATTCAAGATATCTGGGATCTTCAACGATATTTACAAGCTTGCCGTCAACCTCGTTCCATTCGTGAGGGATACCAAACGCACCCTGAACTCCCGGCAGAGTCAGATTGCCCGCTACCAGTGAAAGGGGGGCATTCGACGAGCCGTTATTACCGGGGTCCTTATCCTTAAATGCTTGCAGCATAGCGGTAAACTCATCGATTGTCTGAGGCTTCTCAGTGATTCCCACCTTTTCCATCCAGTCCTTTCTTACAGAAAGCATAGTGGAAAGTGAGCCCTTCTTCTCGCCGTCTTGGCTTATAGATATAGACGGCACCGGTATACCATACAGAGTTCCGTCGATTCTCATCATGTCAAACGATTCCGGTGTCATATATTTAAGAAGGTTTTCGCCGTGTTCCTTGATCAGGTCCTCCACCTCAAGCAATGCACCCTGCTTGGCATAATCAGCGAACTGAGCGCGCATATCGGTTGTTGTGATTATGTAATCATAAGAATCACCGCCTGCCATGATGAGATTCAATTTTTCAGCGGCTCTGTCCTGGGGCAAGGTTTCATATACAATCTTGTAGCCTGTCTTTTCTTCAATAGTCTTCGCCGTAGCACTCTGATTGGGATCAGATGCCATAGAATTCATCAGTACCTTTATAACGGGTTTGTCACCGTTAGCGGTATCTGATTTATCACCGCCGCAGCCCGACAGCATTGGTACAGTCATTGCTATCAGCAAAGCCGAGGCAAGTAATTTTTTGAGTTTAAACATAAAATCTCCTCCTAAAAAATTTTGTTAATTAAATTATAACTCTAATTTCTAAATACTCAATGATGTAAATTATAATTTTTGGTATATGTTTATAATTTTTTAAGAATTTTTATAAGATAGTACCAAAAATCATAAACTGTGCACTGTAAATTATATTTTAAAGGTGTATAATTAAATCAAAACTATGAAAGCAGGTGTTAATTTGACTGAAAAATCCAAGATTCGCAGAACAAAAATCAAAAAAAACGAGGTGACAAACAGCATGAAAAGCTCATCAAGGTGCAGGGCACTCAAGGACATCAGAAGTAACTGGGATATATACCTGATGCTTATACCCGGACTACTGTTTCTACTTATTTTTAAGTACGCTCCCATGTACGGAGTCACTATCGCATTTCAGGATTTCAACATTTTCCAAGGCATCAGCGGAAGCGAATGGGTGGGTCTTGCCAACTTCAGAAAGCTGATAGAGAGCGAGGAATTTTACAGAGTATTTTTTAATACGCTTATAATCAGCTTATATAAGATTATAATTAATTTCCCATTGCCTATCGTTATCGCATTGCTTCTTAACGAAATCGCCTGTATGCCGTACAAAAAAACAGTTCAGACGATTATTTATATGCCTCATTTCCTTTCATGGATAATCGTAGGCGGTATATTTACCACTATACTCTCTCCGTCATCCGGTCTTGTCAACCAGCTGATTACAGCACTTGGCGGTGAATCTATATCATTTATGATGTCTAACGACTGGTTCCGCGCCATACTGGTAATATCCGCCGCGTGGAAAGAGGTAGGCTGGGGTGCAATTATATATATTGCAGCTATAGCCGGTATCGAGCAGGAAATATATGAAGCTGCCTCTATCGATGGCGCAGGCAAAATCCGTAAAATGATTTCGATTACATTGCCGGGGCTTTCATCAACGATTATTCTCATGTTGATATTAAGGCTGGGCAGTGTACTTGAAGCCGGTACAGAGCAGATTCTCACAATGTACAACTCGGTTGTATATGAAACAGGTGATGTTATAGGTACATATGTGTACAGAATGGGTCTCGGTAAGATGGAGTACAGCTTCAGTACAGCTGTAGGTCTGTTTAACTCTGTCGTAGGATTCATACTGATTACTCTGGGTAATTTCACAAGCCGCAAGCTGCTTGGCAAGAGTATCTGGTAAACGAGGAGGAAATATAATGAAATTTAAAGCAACTTTTGAAGATATATGTGTATCGGTAGTAAGCTACCTCTTTATGGGTATACTCGCGCTGAGCGCATTGATACCGTTTATTAATATTATTGCCAAAGCGACAAGTGAGGAATGGGCTGTTGTCTCCGGTAAGGTAACATTATGGCCTATCGGCTTCAGTCTCGATGCATTAAAATATGTTGTAACCTCGTCACAATTCTTAAACGCTTTTTCAGTTTCTGTTTTTGTGACGGTGGCAGGTACATTTCTTGCTCTGTTGATGACTGCAATGGCTGCATACCCGTTATCGAAGAAAAATTTGTGGGGTATTAAAGGAATCATCGTTATTTACATATTTACTATGATGTTTAACGGAGGTCTTGTTCCCAATTATCTTCTTATAAGAAGTTTAAAGCTCAACAATACTCTGTGGGCACTTATACTCCCCGGTCTGATTAATGTACATAATATGCTTATAATTAAGAATTATTATGAAAGTCTGCCGGACAGCATCGAGGAATCGGCAAGGATTGACGGAGCGTCAAACATTACAATTCTTTTTAAAATTGTTGTACCGCTCTCAGTGCCTGTATTTGCCACGATTGCGTTGTTTATAGCTGTAGCACTCTGGAATGATTACTTCGGACCGTTGCTCTATATAAACAGTCCAAATCTCAAAACTCTGCAGCTTTATTTAAGAGATATAGTAACGAATGTTGCGGACGATACACTTCAAAATGCCGATGACGCAATGAATTTACCCACAGAGGGTGTTCGTTCTGCAACTATCATAGCATCTACAGTGCCAATCCTATGTGTATATCCTTTCCTGCAGAAGCATTTTGTAAAAGGTATTTTAATAGGCTCGGTAAAAGGTTGATAAAAAGGAGACTAAAATGAGAAATATTCATATAGCAAAAAAAGAAATCCCTATGAATGACAATTATGATGTAATAGTCATCGGCGGAGGAACCGCAGGCACAGTCGCAGGAATATCAAGTGCCCGTCAGGGACTTAAAACTCTGATAATTGAGCAATTCGGCTCTCTGGGAGGCAGTCAGACCAATGGACTCGTAAATCCTATGATGCCAACCTACATTAAACATAAATCAGGTCATTGCTCTATATGTGATGAAATTAATGAAAGATGTATGCAAAACGATAATGTCGCCATGAACGGAAAAAGTGCAGCTGTGTTTTTTAACTCCGTTGCTCTTAAGATGGTTCTTGAAGAGATGGTCACTGAAAGCAAATGCGATATTATGTATCATACGGTGCTTACCGAAGTATACAAAAATAATAATTTAAACGAAATTGAATATATCGTAGTGCACAACAAAAACGGTCTTACCGCATATAAAGCCAAGAGATATATAGATTGTACAGGTGATGCAGATTTAGCATATCTGGCAGGTGCGGAGCTTGAATGCGGAGATGCAGACGGATATAACCAGGCTGTATCATTGAGATTTGAAATGTCTAACGTAGACACAGACAGGCTATCCGAATATCTGGAAAGCAACGGTCAGACGAAGCAGTTTAGATATCCGATAATTCATTCTGACAACTTTGGATATTGTCCGGGGCTTCGTGAGCTTGTTCTTGAAAAACATGCTGAAGGATATCTGACAAAGCAGGATTTGGCTCACTTTCAATTTTTCTCTGTACCGGGCAAGCCGGCTAATATTTCTTTTAACTGTCCGGAACTCGGTACAAGTAAAAATGTTATAGATGCCGATTACCTTACTTTGAAACAAATAGAAGGCAAAAAAGCTATTTTACGCATTGCAAAATTTATGCAGCTTTTCGTGCCCGGATTTGAAGAGTCGTATATATCTGAAATTGCACCTATGGTAGGTATACGTGAATCACGACGTATCAAGGCACTGTATACGCTTACATTAGATGATATATTTAATTACAGAAAGTTTGATGACGGCATATGTGAAAGTAATTATCCAATTGATGTCCACGGTGTCTCAGGAAATGAACAGCAAAAGAATTATATTACAGATATAAGCGAAGAAGAAAAGTACTGGGAAATTCCCATGAGATGTCTTATCCCAAAAGGAATATCTAATCTTTTGGTTGCAGGCAGATGTGCAGGCTTTAGCTTTATGGCACAGTCAGCCGCAAGAGTACAGCACTCCTGCAGAGCTATGGGACAAGCCGCAGGTATTGCATGCAAGCTCTCGATATCCGAAGGGGTCCCCTTTGCCAATATTGACCACACTATGATTAAAAAAATTTTAAGAGGTGATGTTAAGTGAAAAAATTACATTCTTTATCAGCAAAAATTCTTATTTTAGTTTTCGTACTACAGTGTTTCTCTGCATTTACGGTATTGGGCTCAGAGGATTACTCTGTTATAGTAGATGATCTCACAAAGGATGAGAGCATCGGTACGGTAACCCTCGGCGACGGTGTAACTAATGCCGGTCCCAAGTCTACTTCATATAACGGAACTCCTATTCATGCTAATACCGGTTCCGCTTCTTCTACATTTAAGTGGACACCAAATCTGCAAAAGGACGGTTCATATAAGGTTTATGTATGGTACGATATTTCCGACCAAAGACCCACAGCTGTTACATACGAGATAAACTACGCCGGCGGAACGGACTCCAAGACAATCAACCAGAAAGAAAACGGCGGTCAGTGGGTTGAGCTCGGTACTTACACCTTTGCAGCAGGCACAACGGGCAGTGTTACCGCTTCAACCAATGCAAAGTACACCTGTTTTGATGCTGTTAAGTTTGAATTTCTTGAGGAGGCTGATGTACCGGTTTCTCCCGCAGGAAATGCAAACAGCGTATTACTTAGCGTGATAGTAGACAATCTCGCAGCAAACAACACCGACGGTTCACAGATTAATCACACCGGCACTGCTTTAACAAAAAACCTCTCCGGCAAAGCTACCGCCTATCTGGATACCATCACATCAAATGTAGAAAACGGCGATAGTGCATTCACATGGACTCCAAACCTTACAGTAGCCGGTCCTTACAAGGTATATGTATGGTATGATACTGCTCCTGCTTCAAGACCCTCTGCAGTTGAATATAACATTGTTCACGCCAAGGGTTCGGATAAGGTAACAATCAACCAAAAGGAAAACAGCTCTCAATGGGTTGAGCTCGGTACATATGACTTTGCTGCCGGTATGGCAGGCAGTGTCACCGCTACAGCTCCGGCTAAATATACATGTTATGACGCTGTTAAGTTTGATTATATAGGCTCAGCATTACCTTCCGCATCAGCACAGGCAGGTGCTGAACCCTTCTCCGGCATTGAAGACAAGGACGACAGAGAAAAACTGACCCTGCTCGGTGACCTCGGTATACTGCAGGGAAGCTATGTTTCCGGCTTTAATCCCGAAGGGACTATGCCGGCAGCTGATTTTATAAAGCTTATGGAAGTGCTCGGCTATATCAGCTATGATGCCGCTCTGAGTACTGACACAAACCCCATCACGTATGATAATGTCATCAAGGCATTTATTGATGTTTTGTGGTATAAACCCGATATCACACACAATAATGATTATGTGACACTCGCAAGCGATATAGGTCTGCTTGACGGTGTGGCTTATACCAAGGATACAGCGGCTACATGCATGGATATAGCACGTATTGCATACAATGCTCTCGAAATTCCGATATTGAACCGTCTGACATACGGCAGTCCCACCATTAAGTTTACAACAGACACAGACAAGACCCTGCTGTCAGAGGTGCTGGATATAACCAAAATTGACGCTCGTCTGACAGGCTTCGGTGCGTGCTCCATAGACGGCAGAGAGGAAATCCTCATGCAAAATGAGCTCGCGGTCGGAGGCAAGGTATTCAAATATGATGGTATCTCCGAATACAGACTCATAAGCAATTTCGGTGAAAAAATCACAGCATACGTAAAATCAGATAAAAAATCAAAAATCGAGACGGTAATCAGTATCATCAATGATGAAAATGAAAGTGATGTTGTGGTGATTGATGCCGACGATTTAATACAAATGAATGCAGGCTCAGCACTTATCAGATATTCATACTATGAAGACGGCGGCAAGAAGAAAAAGAACACATCAGTATCAGCTCAGGCTCAGGTTATATATAACGGCAGACTGATTGACGTGAATGAAAAATCGCTCACAGACACAGATGTTGAGTACCTGTGCCCCGAAAGCGGTAATGTTAAATTAATACTTGACAGCGGCAAATGCACACAGATAATTGTAACAAGCTACGAAACATTATTTGTCAAGAGCCTGGTTAAGGATGATAACGTGCTGGCAATATATGACCACAATTACAAGGAAAGAACTCTTCGTACAGAACCCGATGATGAGGAGTGCAGACTTATACTGCTTGACAGCCAATATAAGAGGATAAACCCCGAAAAAATATCAAAAAATGCCGTGATATCCGTAGCTAAGAGCTTAGACGGCGAGAGCATTGTAGGTATCATATCAACAAATGCAATAAGCGGCACAATCGACGCTATAGAAAACAGTAAGACCGCAACAACAATTGAAATCGGAGGCGAATTGTACGAAACCGACACCACCTATGACACTGAGGATTACACGGTGGGTCAGTCCGGTAAGTTCTATCTCAATGTCTTCGGCAAGATTAGTGCTGTAATAGACGAACCTGTGGCAAACGATAGCTTTGGATTTGGATATATTATCGGTATAGACAAAGAAGATGGTCTTTCGAATGCTATCCTGGTTAAGATGCTCAGTGATGACAACACCATCAGCATCTACACTTTGGCAAATGCTGTCAATGTAGACGGATACAGATGCAAAACACCTGCTTTAGCACAGGAGCGGCTATTATTTAACATCAACTATGTAAACCTGAGTATTCCCTCTCTCGGCGAGAGCAACAAAACACAAAATCTGCTTCAGCCTATACGCTATAAGCTGAATTCCAACAAGGCTATATACTTTATAGATACACCGTATATAGATGATGAGACCGGTGAAAGCGACAACTCTCTGCAGGTCATTGAGCTTGCTAAAAATCTTTCGTCTGCAAACTATCTTGCATCACAGAGCCTGTTCTTTAACGACTCCCACGTAGGCGTATTCGCAACAAGCGGTAACACAAAGACCTTCATAGTTTCCAAATCGGATGATGCAGATGATAAATACTTCATATGCATGGATTCCTCATATATCAAGAACGGACTTGAGTTAAGTAATGTAAGTGCATATCGCGTAGCGGAAAAGGGCTTCGAGGCAGAGGTGTTGGTTGTATATACGGATGACCCCTCTGCCTACGGCACACCGATTAATGCCAAGGACGATGTTTTAGTTATAAACAGAATCTCAACCGCACTCAACACTGAGGGCGAGCAGGTGCTCAAGGTTACCGGTCTTAAGCAAGGCAAGGAGGTTTCACTGCTTGCAGATAGTGATACCCTGCTGTCGCAGGAGGGTGAGCCGATTGTAGCCGGCGATATAATTCGTTATGTGGCATCAAATAATGGTATTTACGATGCACCTGTAGAGAGAATTTACAGCATTAAGTCCGAGAACGGCATAGGCTCATCTAACCCCGCAAACTTCTGGGGTGATTACGGCACAGTACCGCTTAAGGCTTATACCGGATATGTATACGACATAGTTGGCAACTATATGCAAATCACCACCTCCGACCCGCAGAACGGATTTGATGCAGCAGACTCACAGATTGTTAACATGAGTGCTCCTCAGATTATGGTTTATGAGATAGATTCAAGAACCGGTACTGGCGTGTATCGTGCAGGCTCAGTCAACGACATAACAGATTACCAAACAAGCGAAGACAGCTACTCAAAAGTACTCCTGCTGATATCCGACAAAGTGGCAAAAACTCTTATTATATTTAAAAACTAACTGGAGGGATTTAAATTGAAAAAACTTATATCAATATTATTGGCTATTGCATTAATCTGTACAATTTGTCCGGCTTTCGCACTTAATAGCTACGAGTATTTGGAAACCTTTGAGTCCGCAGCAAACAGTTTTACCCTCGGCAGCTGGACATATAATGCAGAATCGCAGAATATCAGTATAGGCGTTACAAACCAGATTGCAAGGTTCAGTGATTCTGCAGGAGTACTGGCAAATGCTGAAAACTACAAGATATCAGCTGAGTTTGTGCTTAGTCAGTATGGTCAGAATGCAATAATTTTCAAGGCAGATGATAACTACAGTAACTACATTATGTTCAGAAGAAGCAGCGATGGTTATACAGAGTTCTATAGGATGGGAAGCGGTCAGAGCAGACTCGCTAAAAGCACTGTTACATCTAATCTAAAATCAAATGCAACCAATACTATAAAAGTTGTAGTTAAAGGAAATACATATACAGGCTATATGAACGGTGTTGAAATGTTAACTTATACCGATACCGGCGCTACAGCCAATCATAATGTGGGTGTTCGTTCCAATATCGCCAATGATGGAATTCCCGTTACGGTTGATAATTTCTATGTTGTAAATTTAGAGGCTTCTCCTTATTTAAAAGAAATACAAATTGATAATACTTCTTTGGAAGCTTTTGATTTTGGAGTATTAAATTACAGCGATATTAAATGTGGTGATACCATACCCAATGTTTCAGCTGTTGCCTACAACAGCGAAGCAACAGTTGATATTACTCAAGGCTCTGCTGATAACGGCGGCATTGCGACTATAGTTGTAACTTGTGATACAGGAAGCAAAACATACACAATTTCATTTGTTCAGGATGAACCATTGCCTACACCTCCCGAAGATGACGACAAACCTGACGATGATTTACCGGAAGATGAAGCTAATGTTATTATTGTAGACAACTCATATTTAGAAAATGCAGATAATCCGTCCGGATTTGTGCGCATTAGCAAAAGCGGAATAAACAATGCCTTTTCCAGAGTTGCTACAATGGGTGGAACAATGGCTGTTTTCAGCGGCACAAGCGGATATGCTCAATTTCATCCGAGGGTTAGCAAGGACGGTAAGTATAAGGTCTATGCTTCATGGGCAGGCAATGAATACAACAAAAATGATAATTTCAACTATAAATGTGAATTCGCCATTGTAACACCGAATCGTACATCTATATCCACAATTACGCAGAACACGAGCAATTCAAATATTTGGGCTACGGATGAATCCGGAAACAATATTCAGGCTTTAGGAACCACAGTTTGGAATGAAATCGGAGAAGTTAATCTTTATTCCGATTCTACGGAAACCTACGTTAAAGTTTCTGGATTGCAGAGCAACTCACGTATTGATTGCATAAAATTTGAATATATCGGTAAGGCAGAACTCGAAGTACTCGGTTTCTCTATAAAAGCAAACGGTGAAGAAATTACTGCTGCCGGTATAAATGACACGTTATCCGCGTCATATGTACTGAACCAACCTGAATTTGACAGTGAAGCATCTTTTTCGTGGGAATTATCGGATACAGCCGATGGTATATTTTTACCGGTGCGAAACGCAAATACCACTGAATTTACCATTGATGATGTACGATACGCAGGTAAATATCTGCGTTTCGTGATAACTCTCCCAACCGATGATGACACAATATCATTTTCATCTCACGCCATTAAAATAGCCCCTTCAGGCACAGGCAGCAATATGATTAACGAAGTAGCAATATCCGGTCTAATGGTCGAAGGATGCGAGATCACCGTAACACCGACAACTACCGAAGCAATTGATAACACTGCTGAGTTTACATACAGTGTATTCTCATCAGATGAAATAAACGGAACATATGAACAGCTTGGTGTGGATACACGGTTAAGTGCAGATGAACCATTTACTTACACGCTCCCGGAAACACCCGAAAAATATATTCGCATACGGGTTAAGCTTGCAGATACATATAAAGACAGTGAAGCATTCGTAATCAGAGACAAGGACAATGTATCGGCTGTAAGCGATGTAAGCATACTCTACACCGGCAAGCTGAACTCATACAGCACACTTACCGGTAATTATACCCTCACAAATAAATACAATGATGCCGATAAATCAACGTACAGGTGGCTTAAGGGTTCCTCTGCATCAAATATGTCCTACATATCCGGAAAAGACTCAAGGATATTATCCCTGGATGGCTCCTACGAGGACTGCTACATAGCCTTTGAGGTCACTGCTAAAAGTGAGATGGATCTGCAGAGCGGAAACACAATGGTAAGCTCTGCCGTATATATACCAAAGAATTCATCCTCCGGCAGCGGAAGCAAGGGCAGCGGCAAGAGCAGCGGCAAGAGCAGTGCATTCGGCTCTTCGTACTCGGCACCCACGGCTACAGTTACGCCCAATCCCGAATTTACTGATATTGCGGGACACTGGGCACAGCAAAGCATTGATAAAATGGTAAAGGCCGGACTGCTGAAAGGTGTAACAGAAACACAATTTGAACCCGAAAGGAATATAACGAGAGCAGAATTTATCACAATAATCTCAAGAGCTTTAAAATTAGATAACACCCAATATCAATCAATATTCTCTGATGTCAATTCTGCTGACTGGTTTGCAAATGAGATAACTACTGCTTATTGCGCAGGAATTGTATCCGGAAATAATGGTTTGTTTAATCCAAACAATGCCATAACACGTGAAGAAGCTGCAAAAATATTGGTAGGTGCTTATAAATATAAAAACAATACTGATGTTACTGCTCAAGAGATTTCATTTAAAGACAAGGACAAAATAAGCTTCTGGGCTATTGAATATGTATGTAATGCTTATTCTTTAGGACTTATACGAGGAGACAACAACAATATATTCGCACCGCAGAATTATACAACACGTGCACAAGCAACAACTATGATTGAAAGACTTTTAGAAAATTTATGATATCATTAAATACCAAACCCGTATCTTCCATAGGATACGGGTTTGGTATTTAATATTTATTTACCTGTATTTCTGAAACGTATTACCCTTAATATTGCCGGAGATAAAACCGCATTTAATACGAACTCCGCCGCAAAGTTGGTAAGGAGCACCGCTGTAAATAAAAGCACATATACATCTCCGCCGCCTTTAAAATCAACGAACACATTCTTAAATACGAAGAGAACTCCCAGGCAATACACACCGGTATTGATAACCGGGCACAGAAGCGATGAAATAATCGCCGCCAAAGTCTGATTTTTACCGCGTATGAGCTTGTATATAGCGGCAGGTATGAATCCTGTAAGTATTCCTCTTATCAGAGTGACCGCAACAGTAGCCAGGGGCATCTTCTGCATGATTACAGGTCCTAATCCTACCGAACCTGCCATGTAAGTAGCCAGTATGACGCACGCCATAATACCGCCAAGCATAGCGCCTGCTCGCCTGCCGTACAGAGCTCCGCCTATTACTATGGGGATAAGCGTAAGGTTGGGATTGGCAACGGGCAACGGTATAAAGGTCGCAAAAAGCTGCAGCACCACTATAAGGGCTGCAAGAATGGATATACCTGTTAAATCTTTTGTTTTCATATGACATCATTCCTTCTTTAGCTTTATTTTACATAATTTTACCACTAATTTTGTCAATAGTCAATATTTGTAAGCCTAAAATATTGACATAATTGGCAAAATAATATATAATAATGTGTAACATTAGATGTGTAAATGGAGGTAGATTATGGATCCGAATAAATTAAAGCCCTATGAAGTCAAAGACTTTAAAAACATACGTCATATGGTAGACCTTGCTGCTGAAGAGGCAGGAGATAAGATTGCATACAAATATATCGAAAAAAAGGAAATCAAAGAAGTAACATTCAATGAATTCAGATTAATTACAGAATACCTGGGCACTGCTATTGCCGATTTGGGCTTTGGCTCAAGCCACGTTGCAAACATAGGTATCAACAGCTTCAAATGGATATGTATATACGTTTCCGTGCTCAAAAGCTCAGGTGTATATGTGCCTATAGATAAGGAGCTGCCGGAGACGGATATTATCAACGTTGTAAACAACAGCGAAAGTGAAATCATATTTTATGCAAAGAAATTTGAGGGCTTTTTCACAGAAAACAGAGCTCAATTCCCAAATATTAAGTATTTCATAGGTCTTGACAGAGAAGAAGATGAGGGAGAATTCCTTTCATATGATAAATTGCTTGCAAAGGGTAAAGAGCTCTACGAGGCAGGCAACCGTGACTATGAAAAGCTCGGCAGCGACCCACATGACCTTAAGATGCTGGTGTATACATCGGGCACCACAGGCAACTCCAAGGGTGTAATGCTCACAGAGCATAATCTAAAGAACGGTATATACTATGGCCTGCAGGTAAGTAAAGTATTTGACTCCTGCTTGAGCGTACTGCCCTATCACCACACCTACGAAGCTGTACCGGGTATTTTGGTTGCAATTCATCATCACGCAACACTGTGTATAAATGATAAGCTTACCAACGTACTTAAAAACCTCAACACATTCAAACCGGAATACATTTACCTTGTACCTGCATTTGCAGAATTATTCTATAAAAAAATCTGGGCTACACTAAAGGATAAGAAAATCGACGGTCTCTTCAAGGTAATGATAGCAGTGAGCAACGGTCTCAGAAAAGTAGGAATTGACGTACGCCGTAAAATGTTCAAATCTGTCATTGACAACTTCGGTGGCAACTTAAAAGAGATTGTATGCGGCGGAGCTCCAATCAGAGCGGAAATCGGCAAATTTTTTGACGATATAGGCATTATACTTTTTAACGGATACGGCATCACAGAGTGTTCTCCTCTGGTAAGTGTAAACAGAGTTGAGTGCAATGACCCCTCCACTGTGGGTATGATACTGCCTTGCCTTGAGCTTAAATTTGAAGATATTGACGATGATGGTATAGGCGAAATCTGCGTCAAGGGTGATGTGGTAATGAAAGGCTACTACAAGCAGCCCGAGCTCACAGCAGAAGTACTCTCCGAGGACGGATGGTTCAAGACAGGCGACTACGGATATATAAACAAGGACGGTCTGCTGGTAATCACAGGCAGGAAGAAGAACCTCATAGTCCTCAGCAACGGCAAAAACATCTATCCGGAAGAAATTGAAGAATACATCCAGGGTATACCCTATGTAAAGGAAGTTGTGGTATATTCACTTGTAGATGAAAACGGTTTTGAAGACAGGCTCTGTGCAGAGGTATTCCCCGATTATGACTCGGTAGAAGCCAAATCCAGTGATAATCTGGCAGAAGTGCTGAAAAAAGATATCACAATCCGCACAAGCGCCCTGCCTGCATATAAGAAGATTTCTGTAGTTAAACTGAGAGAAAAAGAATTTACAAAGAATTCTTCAAACAAAATCAAGAGAAACTTAATTGAAAAATAACATTACTAAAGACCACGGAGCAAATGCTTCGTGGTCTTCAGCTTGTTTTATTAAACAAAGGACATGAGATTGAGTTATAAGCTTATTTATCAGTTGCTGTATTTTCAGCCGCAACCGATGGTGCAGGAGCTTCAGGAGCCTTGGGAGCTGTGAGTGTATCATATGCAGTCCTTGCTGCTGTGAGCACATTGTAGTTGGTCACCAGCTTCTGCTGAGCAGCCGTAAGGTCTTTGTAAGCCTTCTCAGCCGCTTCTATCTTTGCCTTGCAGGCAGCGGTAGCCTCTACCTTGCCTATAGCGTTTATATCTTTAGTCACATCTGAAGCTGCTTTGGCGTCTGAGAGTGCGTCATAAGAGGTACGTGCCGCCTTAAGGTCAGCTGCGTTGGTAACCAATGGAGTCTGTGTCTTGGTAAGAGCAGCATATGCCTTTTCAGCGGCAATAATCTTACCTTCGCAAGCCGTTGTGAGTTCTATCTTGCCTATGGCTTTGATAAAAGCCGTAACCTTTTCGGCTTCCGCCTTATCAAAAAGTGTATTATATGCTTTTACAGCTTCATCAAGCTTTTGAGCATTGGTTACATATTTCTTTTCTGTAGCTGTAAGTTCATCATAAACCGCACTTGCAGCCTTTATCTTGGCATCACATGCATTCGTGAGCTGTACAGTGCCTATGGCATCTATGAGTGTAATTGCTGTTTTAACTTCATTTACCGATTCTTCATAGCTGTCGTGAGCCTTCTCCAGCTCGGAAGCATTTCCCACCAATGCCTGCTGTGCAGGTGTCAAAGAATTCATAGCCTTTTGAGCTGCTTCTATTCTGGATTTGGTATCGTTGTTTGGCTCTATGTCGCCTATGGACATGATGGCAAGCTCTACCTGATTTATCTGGCTTTGAGATTTAAGCTGCTCCAAAGCTACTTCTGCTGCTGTAAGCACTGCCAAATTATCAACAAGTGGTTTCTGGTCTTCCTCCAAAGCTTCATAAGCTGCTCTTGCAGCAGATATTCTTTCTGCGGATTCCAAAGTTACTTCACCGATTGCAGATATTTTAGCTTCAACCGCATCCGCAGCTGCGTTATCGGTAATTAACTTGTATGCTGCAATTGCTGCTACAAGTTCATCCTTATTGGTGACCTGATTCCTGGCTTCTACCGGTACTGCATTATAGGCTTCTTCTGCCGCATCAATTGCAGATTTGGAATCCTTGGTCACTTCACCTATTGCACCAATTTTTGCAATGGCATTATTCACGGCAATCTCAGTTATCTTAGCGTTGTATGCACTTCTTGCATTTGCAAGAACATCGCCCTTGGTTACGAGAGGCTTCTGTGCTTCGGTAAGTGCTTCCAATGCTGCTTCTGCCATTTCAAGCTTTGTCTTGTATTCCTCTAATTTTGTATCATCGATTACACCGATTAAATCAATAAGAGCATCAACCTTCGCTGCCGCATCTGCATCCGCAAGCGCAGTATATTCCTTTCTTGCAGATACGAGCTCGCTGTAATTATCGATTGCTTTTTTCTGCTCATCTGTAAGAGCTGCGTAAGCTGCCTCTGCTCTCTCAATTCTTGCAAGGCAATCATCTGTGAATGTAACCGTGCCTACAGCATCTATGAGGAGCTCAACATTGACCGAATCACCAATTATCACTCTCTTGTTAAAGGAGTAAATATCGGTAAGTGCACCGTCTACAATCTTTAAGAATGCGAAGGTGGCTTCGTTCTTTTCATCGTCAAAGTAATACGCATCCTCTGCCATAAAGTCCTCGGTCTCTATGACGATATTTCTGCCTGCATCATTGTATGTATACTCATTGGTATAGGACGATACACGTACAGATACCTCACCGTTGCCGTCATTTACGGTAATTAACTCGCCCTTGGAGTTATTCTTTCTCTGTGCGGATGTTGTGGAAATATATCCGTATACAAACTCGGTCTCATCATCAAATGAGCTGTATGCATACTTATTTGCTTTAAACAATCCGTCATATACAGTACCCAGGATTACATATTCGGATACTTCTCCATCCGAGTCTGCATTGTATGCAAATACGTCACCCACCTTCAGAGCTTCGTATGCGTTATCGGAGCCGGCTCTGTTTTCGGCATCATCACCGAAGTATACAACACCTGTCTCTTCATTCTGTACGAAGGTTACTCTTACTATAGGCTGATCATACTTATCATTTGCCTTCGCAGCCTTGGTAACAATCGCTATACCGCTGTCGGAAGCAAATGCACCCTCACCGCCTGTGATAACCATCACACAGTATTCATAGTCTTCGTTGGCGAATACAAATCCGGAGTATTTACCCTCATCTGTAAGGTAGCTGATACCTGTGGTATAAGCATTATCGGCAGAAGAGTTTGTCAGGTTATATACCACTGCATTATCTTCAAGTATAGCACCTTTAATCATCTGAGTTCTGTCATTGTACTCATCTTCTGAGGAGCTTAAGGTTTTCACTGTGGTGCCGGTTACATTCGCACTTGCAAAAGAACGGATATATCCGGAAGAATTGGTCTTATATGTGATAAGTCTGTCCGGGTCTGCCTTTTCAGAAGCGGAGAGATTTTCAAAGAGCTGTCTGGTATCGGATGCAGTATTGATACCAATCAAAGGCGCATACACAGTATTGAAGTATTCATCCGCATCATCTGTAAGTGAATATGTGATTACACCTTTGTCTCGGGTGAGAAGCTTAATCTGCCATTTATCGTCAGAGAAGGTCTGCTTTACTTTAGCTGCCTCCAGTACATAAGCATAATTCTTGCCTACGGAGCTGCCGTCAAAATCTATAATCTTGCCTGTCATACCTATGAAGAAGAGACCTTCATCTCCTACCTCCAGGCTATGACCGGAAGCATCTATAAATTCCTCATCATCTATCACTACATAGTAGTCCTCGCCCATACGGAAGCTGGAATCAACACTGCCTCTTAGCACTGCATTGCTGAGCTTGACAATTCTTATGTAATCGATATAATTTTTCATCCTGTCATTGTCGGCAACTACCGCTACTACATCGTCCTCTTCAAAATCGTAGAGGTCCAGTGCATTTCCCTTGTCATCTTCTAAGATTATAGTGATATCTTCATCATCGAAGTCCAGCAGGATTGTCTCGGAGCCGATGCTGATTCTGTCTTTATCGGCATCTACATAATCCACACGTGCAGATGTGTACTTGGTAGCCACTATTACGTCGTATGTGGTATCGCCGGTATTCTCTACGAACTTAAGCTCCACATCCTCATCAAATAGTAAATCCCTGATACTGCCGGTGTAGGTTCTTTTATTATACTCAACAGTAGGTGCCGCTTCAAGCTTGATTGTCTTAGTTTTGGAGCTGTTGGCGCCGTCTATATAGTAGCTTACTTTATTGTTGGCGTAGTCCTCCACATCATCGGAAATTATAGTAAGTGTGGTGCCCTGCACAGCAGATACCACCGCTACTACCTCATAATTTCTTCTGGAATTTTTCCTTACATATACATCTACATTCTGATGCTGATAATTGGTTATATCGGAGTCGTTTATAATAAAGCTCTCTGTATATCCTTTGGTAAACTCCAGGTCATCAGAGTATTCTGTAATCTCAAATTCTACCTCATCATAACTCTTGGTCCCTACTATACCGGTAGCTATATAGATATCCATTTCTGTGAGAAGTGTCTTGTATTCTCTGCCGCGTTTGCCGTCGAATACTTCATACTCGGCATCCGATCCCCACGAAGTCTGGTCCATCATAGGAGTGGACAGTGCATTGTATATAAGCTGAGCCACTGCTTTACGGGGAGCTTCATATGTAGCGGTAACACCCTCTGTAATATTGTATGTATTAGCCACTATGAGGTGTCCTGTGGGGTATCCGCCCTTGGCAGCAGCCATGGGTTCAAAGCCCAGCGCACACACAATCATCTTGACAGCTTCATCATATGTAACATCATCCTCCGGAGCAAATCTGCCGTCTCCGTGTCCGTTGATGATACCTGCCTGAGTAGCCATGTTTATATACCCACTAGCCCAGTGGCTTGCAGATACATCGTAGTAATCGGTGGTACCCTTTGAGCCCTTGGCGGCATTCTCCAGACCTTTGGCACGGCACACGATGGCTGCCATCTCTGCTCTGGTTATAGTGTCCTCGGGGTTAAAGTTACCCAGCTCGTCACCCTCTATGATTTCCAGAACGGAAAGCAGCTCCAGTGCATCTGCATAGTCGGCATCATAATCCACATCCTTGTAGCTTGCGAATGCAGCTACAGAAGTCAGCATAGATAATGCCAATATCAGGGATAGAATCTTTTTAACTGTTTTCATAATAATTCCTCCTCTTGAATTTAAGAATCAAAGTAAATGGCAGTTTATTCCCGGGCGAGAGACTTATCTCTCTACATATGTATTAAAGCTTGCTTGCCAAAATCACCTTGATGTGGTTTATCACTGTGACTATATTTTAACATTTGGTCAAGCTCCGGGTCAACTTAGAGGAATTTAATGTAATAAAACTGCAAAAAGTTTGACAAAATTGTTACAAATTACACACACAATTAACATATAAAAACTATTTTGAAACAAATCCTGTAGCAAACATGGAATTTCTGAGAATTTAATATCACATGACTTTATTAATTAAATGTTAACAAAACCGCGAATTTTGATTATATTACCCACAAAAATTCCCGCTCACGGTCATATAACCATGGCGGGAATTGTGAATTATTCTTCCGAGAACATATCCTTGCCCACGTTACAGAGAGGACATTCAAAGTCGTCCGGTAAATCCTCAAACTTTGTTCCGGGCTCTATACCCATCTCAGGAGCGCCGAGTTCTTCATCATAAACCCAACCGCATACATCGCATACATACTTTTTCATAACTATACCTCCAAATTATTTTTTATATTCTTTGCACAGCTCATCTGCCAGTGAGCTAAGCTGTGCAGAGCTTTCTTCATTTAAAGCAGACATGATTTTGACTTCTGCTTCTGCATAACTTAAATTTTTGCTCTTTTCAAGCATGCCCTTCATCACCTTAACAGCCATAGGTGCCCAGCTGCCGTTTTCTATAAAAGCAACCGTCCTGTTCTGATAATTGCGCTCTGTAAGATGATTGATAAACTCTCGCATAAACGGAAAAACATCTGCATTATACGTAGTAGTGGCAAGCACCAGCTTACTGTATCTGAATGCGTCCTCCACTGCTTCTGCCATATCACACCTTGCCAGGTCATTTACCGCTACCTTTGGACAACCGGCGGACTTTAGCATATCGGCAAGCTGCATTACAGCTTTCTTGGTATTACCGTATACCGAGGTATATGCAATTACTATACCGTCCTCCTCCGGATTATAGCTTGACCATGTATCGTAAAGGTTGATATAATACTCTAAATTATCCTTTAACACAGGACCATGCAGCGGGCATATAGCCTGTATATCCAGATTTGCCGCCTTTTTAAGAAGTGCCTGAACCTGAGCACCATATTTACCCACGATTCCTATATAGTATCGTCTGGCTTCACAAGCCCAGTCCTCATCTATATCCAATGCACCGAACTTACCGAAGCCGTCTGCCGAAAACAGTACCTTGTCTGTGCTGTCGTAAGTTACTATAACCTCAGGCCAATGCACCATGGGTGCTGTGACAAAAGTCAGATTGTGCTTGCCCAGAGACAGGGTATCGCCTTCGCCTACAACTATCTGTTTTTCGCTAAAATCAATCCCGAAGAAATTCTTCATCATGACAAATGCTTTGGCAGATGCCACAATCTTAGCTTCAGGATAAGCATTGACGAAATTCACAATATTCGCCGAATGATCAGGCTCCATATGCTGAACCACCAGATAATCCGGTGTTCTGCCTGCCAGAGTATTTTTGATATTATCAAGCCACTCATCTGTAAAAGCAGCGTCAACGGTGTCCATTATTGCTATCTTTTCATCAATAACAGCATAAGAATTATATGACATACCGTTGGGTACCGTATACTGCCCCTCAAACAAGTCAATCTTGTGGTCATTTACTCCTATATATTTAATATCATTTGTTATATTCATAATGCACCTCTCTTTAATATACCATCATTATTCATATAGTATACCACACAAATATTAATTTTTCAACACAGTAAATTATTTTTTATTAATTTCATCCGGTTCATACTCCTGAAGCTGAGCCAGAAAGCCGCATTTTTTCAGTTCAGATTCAATGATATCTAGTGTTTGGACATCATCTGCAGATACAGTATGATAATGATATCCCGAGGTTATGTTTTTTAACAAGCTGGACTTTCCTGCTGTTATATTATCAAGGAAATTCTGTACATCAAGTCTGGATTTAATATTCATACGGGCTGTGACCTTATTGTAGAACTTGTGGTATACAAATACATCATTCACCCTGCCGCCCAAATCCACAATCAGATTGAGCTCCTTTTCCACGTCATCATCGGAATGGATAGTTTTAAATACCCTCCGTGGCTTGGCGGTATTTTCAAACACGTATCCCCTGGCAAATGACTCAATATGAGCACCATCTGCTCTTAAGCGTGATATATCCTTTACTATTATCTGTCTGCTTACACCAAATTCCTTTGACAGATTTCCCGCCGATACAGGGCCTGCTGACTCCGACAAACGGTTTAATATAGCCTGTCTCCTTAAATCACCCTTCATATATACCTCCATTATACCGCATGCAGATTTTTAAGTGAAAGGTCGAGAATAGGTGCTGAATGTGTCAGTGCTCCGCTGGATATGTAATCCACACCCAGGTCTGTGAGCACGGATATGTTTTCCTTAGTCACATTGCCGGACACTTCTACCTCTGCTCTCCCTGCTATATATTCCATAGCTGTTTTGATTTCTTCATGAGTCATATTATCAAGCATTATGATATCCGCCTTTGCTTCTACAGCCTGCTTCACCATTTCGAGATTCTCCACCTCAACCTCAATTTTTCGTACAAAGGGAGCATAAGCCTTAGCCATAGCTACAGCTTCCTTTACGCCGCCGGCGGCACCTATATGATTGTCCTTAAGCAGCACCCCGTCGGAAAGATTGTATCTGTGATTTGCTCCGCCGCCTATACGTACAGAGTATTTCTCAAAAATTCTGTTATTTGGTGTAGTTTTTCTGGTATCAAGCAAAGTGGTGCCGGTACCTTCCAAAAGCTCGGCTACCTTTCCGGTATAGGTAGCTATACCGCTCATCCTCTGCAGGTAATTAAGTGCAGTTCGCTCACCGGACAAGAGCACTCGGATATCTCCCTTTACTTTGGCTATAAGGTCACCCTTTTTTATATTTTGCCCGTCCTCTGCATAAAATATAACCTCGGTATTCTCATCAATGAGTGTAAACACTCTCTCAAATATCTGAATACCGCACAGCACACCATCCTCCTTGCATATGAGGTCAACTTCGCCCTGCTTAGCGCACGGCATTACACTGTTTGTAGATACGTCCTCACTGGTGATGTCCTCATTTAATGCACTCAGGATAAGTGGGTCTGCTTTTAATTTAAGTGTTGCTTGGTCAAACATAATCTATTTCTCCTTGTTTTTTAATTTCATCTAATATCATTTTTTTATAAGCTTCTGAAATCGCTTTTCTGTCATTATAACATGATAAATCAACAAAAGGAAGCTCTTTTAAATTTTGGGGATTATCTGCCATATCATCTGCCGCACGTTTGGCAAATACAAGGCTCTCCAACAATGAATTGCTTGCCAGGCGGTTACGCCCGTGCACTCCGTTGCAGGCTGTTTCTCCGATTGCGTAGAGCCGCGGCATGGATGTCTTGCTGTGATAATCCACCTTGACACCACCCATGAAATAGTGCTGTGCCGGTACGACGGGTATGCACTCCGATGTCACATCATAGTTTTTGTCACTGCAATGCTGCACTATATTGGGGAAATGCTGCTTAAGCTCCTCATCCGGTATATCTCTCAAATCCTCCCATACAAATCGGGTATGGTCTGCCTTCATCTGCTTTGTAATTGCCTCTGTAAGCAAATCTCTGGGCAGCAATTCATCCGTGAACCGCTGCATCGCTTTGTTATACAGCTTGGCTCCCTCTCCTCTTACGGATTCGGATATCAAAAAGCTCCTCTCTGTTGGTTCATCGGAATACAATGTTGTGGGGTGGATTTGCACATAATTCACGTTTTTGACATCAATACCGTGCTTTATAGCTATAGCCACCGCATCACCGGTGAGATGCTTGTAATTGGTAGAATGTCTGTACAGCCCCCCTATACCTCCGCATGCCAGCACGGTATACTCCGCACTTACAGTGCGCAGGGAATTATCCTCCATGGCAATCACAGCACCCACACACTCACCCTCAAGCTCTATTATATCCAAGAGGGTGGTGTATTCAAGAATGGTTATATTCTCTCTCTCCTTAACCCGCTCCAAAAGCTTTTGGGTGATTTCTTTGCCTGTAATATCCTTGTGAAACAATATTCGATTTTTAGAGTGTGCACCCTCTTTGGTATAATTAAAACTACCGTCTTTGTTTCTTGAAAACTCAACCCCATAGCTTACAAGGTCGTCTATTACATCGCGGGATGAGTTAATCATAATGGCGACACTTTCCCTGTCATTTTCATAATGACCTGCTCTCATAGTATCCTCAAAAAAGGATTCAAAATCCTCATCATCCTTTTGCACACATATGCCGCCCTGCGCTAAGAAAGAGTCGCTGCTCTGCACATCTGATTTTGTTATTATTGTTATTTTTTTGTCCTTTGGCAGATGGAGTGCACAGTATAGTCCTGCGCAACCGCTGCCGGCAATAAGTATATCTGTATTCATGACGCCTCCGTAAAATTCTGATGACATATGCTATTTTACCACGAAAGTTTACACTTTTCAAGACATGTGTCAACTTTTCTGTAAACTTTTATTGACTTTTGCGTACGAAACGATTATAATATGTATGTTACGGAGGAATAGATATGCAAAACATACAAAATATACAAAAAGAAATATTGAGATTAAAAAAAGAAAATGACGTGTGCATACTTGCCCACTCATATCAGACAGCAGATATAATCGAAGTGGCAGACTATACCGGCGACTCCTACGCACTAAGCAGGCAAGCTGCAGATGCACCGCAAAAAACCATACTGATGTGCGGAGTCCGCTTCATGGCGGAAACAGCCAAAATCCTGTCCCCGGACAAAAGGGTGATACTCTCCAACCCGGATGCCGGGTGTCCTATGGCAGAGCAGCTCACAGTACAGCAATTACGTGAATTAAAGGCTAAATATACCGATTGTGCGGTTGTAGCATACATAAACACCACCTCGGAGCTTAAAACCGAGTGCGATGTATGTGTAACCTCTGCCTCAGCACTTGAGCTTGTAAGGAAATTACCTCAAAAAGATATACTATTCATCCCCGACTGCAACTTAGGCTCATGGATAGAAGCACAGGTACCCGAGAAGAATTTCCACTTTATAAACGGTGGCTGCCCCGTTCATATGCAAATCACCCTACGGGACATTGAAATTGCAAGAGCAAAGCACCCGGAGGCACTGCTTCTGGTGCACCCGGAATGCTTAAAAGAAGTAACCGAAAAGGCAGATTACGTCGGAAGCACCACGGGAATAATAAAATTTGCTCAAAACAGCACCGAAAATCAGTTCATCATAGGCACCGACAACAGCATAGTGCAACACCTACAGCTTGCACACCCGGACAAAAACTTCTATCCCCTCTCCAAAAACTGTATCTGCAAGGATATGCGTCTTACCACCATCATGGACGTATACAACTGCGTAAACGGTACCGGCGGTGAAGAAATCGTATTGTCTGATGATGTGATGCAAAAAGCACGGGCTTGCATAGATAAAATGCTTGATTAAACCAAACGACTTTGAAAACAAATTAAAAAATATAAAAACAATTGGGCGATGCACTCTCAAAAATGCATCACCTAATTGTTGCAATTATTATCTTTGATTACACAGAAAATTTAACCGGCATAATAAAAAATCTTACAAAGTTAATAACAAAAATTAGTTATCCCATTATTTCTTTTTATTCTTTTCATAACTCACTTCATTTGTCAGCTCTCCACGCTCAAAGTAACCGGTGATACCGCTAAGCGTAGTATCGGCTATGTTTTCCAGTGCTTCACGGGTTAAGAATGCCTGATGTGAGGTTATGAGCACATTTGGCATAGATATAAGCCTTGCCAGGATATCGTCATGCACTATATGACCGGAGTTATCTTCAAAAAATAAGTCCGACTCCTCCTCGTACACATCAAGGCAAGCACCGCCGATCTTCTTTGATTTAATTCCCTCCAGCAAATCCTCTGCATCTATAAGCGATCCTCTGGAGGTGTTTATAATTATAACACCATCCTTCATAGCAGAAATTGCTTTTTGGTCTATTATATGGTAGTTATCATTGGTGAGAGGACAATGCAATGAGATAACATCCGATTCCGAGAATATCCTGTCAAGAGAAGTATACTCCACATCAAGCCCCTTGTCGGGATAAATATCATATGCAAGGATTTTCATGCCGAAGCCCCTGCAAATACGGGCAAACACTTTTCCTATTTTACCGGTGCCTATGATACCCATGGTTCTGCCATTTAGGTTAAATCCTGTGAGGCCGTTGAGACTAAAGTTAAAATCCTTGGAACGTATATACGCCTTGTGTATACGTCGTACCGAAGTCAGCAGCATACCCAATGCATGCTCCGCCACTGCATGGGGTGAATATGCCGGGACATGAATTATGCTTATCTTATCTCTTGCTGCCTTTAGGTTCACATTATTAAAGCCTGCACATCTTAAGGCTATGAGCCTTACACCCAATCCTGTGAGGGCTTCTATAACCGCAGAATTCACGTCATCATTTACAAATACCACCACTGCATCATATCCCTTGGCAAGCTCTGCCGTATCCTCTGTGAGCTTGGTTTCAAAATACTTGATTTTTATATTATCACCCTTCAAGCTGTTAAACGAATCGATGTCATATGGTTTTGAGTCAAACATGGCTACCTTTATCATAAATATTCTCCTCGCTATAAATATCTGAATATATTTTCTGCAGCTTTACGGATTATATTCATGATTTGCAAAAAGCACCTGCCGCCATAACGGGACAAGTGCTCAAATGATGTTATTTATTTTTTTCTATATATTCATTAACAATCTCGTTGTACTTCTCATACACACCACCGGTAAGTGCGTTTACCAGTGCCGCATCAGGATACACTCTCCACACCTTATCTTTTTCGTAGCAAGCTACCACCGTTACGGTAGATTTCTGATTTTTCTTATCCGGGCTTTCCAGGTAATCCTTGCTTATATCTATCATCTGCTGACTGAGAATTTCGGAGAGCTCCTCCTCTGTGATTTCTGTCTCATTATTCTCTGCCATATAGTTATACTGCTCAGAAACCTTAAATAATTCCTCTGCAACGGGATTCAAATCCAAAGCTTCAATCTCTACTTCAAATTTAACCTCTACTGCAGACACTTTTTCGGCAGAGAGCACCTTATAATCTATCGACTCAAAAAATGCCTTGTGCATCTCATATGCAGGGAAATCCTCTTCGTTAAATTTGTTGGCACAATTCAGGAAATCCTTGCTGCTCTTCATCTCGGATATATACTCTATAGCCGAATTATAATCCCCCTTTTGCAGGTGTGCAAACATAGCGTCAACCGACTCCTGCGCTTCCTCTGCTTTACCGCAGCCACTTAAGCTCAAAAGCATAACAGCCACCAAAGCAAATAACGCAATAACCCTAAAAAACTTTTTCATACCTTCCAAACTCCCTTCTGTGTTATTTATTTTATCAACACAATATATTTTATCGTGGTATTATTATCCACACTTCACTGCCAAACATAGAGCTCATTATACCTACCATATGCTCACCGTCAGTATAGTATTTGACGGTCGAATCAAAATCAAAACGTGTATCATAAATAGTAAATCCGTAATTCATGGACAGCATCATGGAGTACATCGCCTCTCCCATAAATCCACCGTTATACTTATAAATGGTATACTCTTCATCTTCCTCTGTTTCAATCAGTTGTGCGCCTGTTATACTCTCGAAGGTGGGCACGGTATCATCTGTATCCGGATAATACTCATTATCTGCCTGTTCATCATTTGGAGCATCCTGCTGAGGTGTCTGCTCTGCATCATCGGAGGTCTCCGGAGCAGCTTCAGGCTCATGACCCTCTGCATACTCAAACTCCAACACCGCTATGTATCCATAGGGTTCTTTCTCACCAAAGGTTATATACATTGCCGCCGTGCTGTCCGAATTAACATAAGCATGCGTTACTGTCATGTCCTCATTAAAAGCAGATGAATATGCTGAAAAATCAGTATACTTCTGTACAGCCATGAGATATTCGGTAACATCGTCATATGTTGTGGAATACACGTATGCATCCAAGGCGAAGTCCTCACCGTTATTTTCTATGGGCTCTGCAGTATTTATCACCGCATCATATAGAGGTACGGTTTTATCATTATAATACTCATATTCAGGCTCGGAAGTTATTATAACCGTGCTTGAATCGTTATCCCATTTAACCGTACATCCGAATGCTTCCGCAGCAAATCTCACCGGTATGAGCACCCTGCCGTCTACTTCTTTAGCAGGTACATCCATAGCTCGCTCTTCTCCGTTTACGTACAGAACATCCGAACCCACTGTTATATCCACCTTGATGTCATCCTTTTGTGCAGTGGCAGTAGCGGTATCGTTATCCCAAGTGACATCAGCACCGAGGCTTTCAAAAACTGCTCTCACCGGTATCATAACTCTGCCGTTTTCCAATATAGGCTCCACATCAAATGATATCTCTTCATTATCTATTATAACCGAAATATCGGAAGCATAAACCACCGGTGTAAGAAATATTAGAAACGTAAGGCAAATAAGTAAAATTCGCTTCATAACACCAAAACCTCACTAATCAAATTTATTCACTATAATTATGACATTTAGCCGTAGAAATGTCAATTATTAAAAAAATCTGTTATAAAATTGAAACACTACTTTACAAATTATTCAAATATAAATTCAAAAAAATATGGAAAATGATTCAAATATATGTTATACTAATTATAATTAAACTTTTATTTAGGAGACTAAACTATGGCTTTAGCAAAAGTAAACTCCTGCGGTCTTGCAGGAATAGACGGATACATAATAGATGTGGAGGCTGACTTGGTTCAGGGCTTACCGGGTATAGACATAGTAGGTCTTGCCGATACAGCAGTTAAAGAGTCCAAGGAGAGGATTAAGTCAGCGATTAAAAATTCGCTCCTTAACCTACCTCAAAGAAAGATAATCATAAACCTTGCACCTGCAAATACCAAGAAAGAAGGCATATCACTTGATTTGCCCATATGCGTAGCAATTCTTGCTGCTTCCGGTCAAATATCCGAAGACGCCGCCAAGGACTACCTCATACTGGGTGAGCTTGCACTGGACGGAAGTCTGAGATATGCCAACGGTGTGCTTCCGGTAGCTGTAGCTGCCAGAGAGATGGGCTGCACCAAGCTTCTGGTACCCTATGAAAACGCTCCGGAAGCTTCCGTGGTTGAAGGTGTACAGGTTTTCGGTGCACGAAACCTCATTGAGGTGGTAGAGCATTTCCGTGGTGAAAAACTCATAACCCAATCACAGGTTGATATGGATGCACTGTTTGCAGATAATCATCTCTATGAAGAGGACTTTGAGGACGTGAAAGGTCAGGAGTGGGCCAAGAGAGCCCTTGAGGTAGCAGCCGCCGGTGGACACAACTGCCTGATGATAGGCTCCCCCGGCTCCGGTAAGACCATGCTTGCCAAGAGACTGCCCTCAATCCTTCCGGATATGTCATTTGATGAAGCACTTGAGGTTACCAAAATATACTCTATATCCGGCAAGCTTCCTCCGGACATACCTCTGATTACCAAGAGACCCTTCAGAAGTCCTCATCACACTGTATCGAGTGTAGGTCTAACGGGTGGCGGATCCACTCCGAGACCCGGCGAAATAAGCCTGGCACACAGAGGGGTACTTTTCCTGGACGAATTCCCGGAATTTCGCAAGGATGCCATAGAAGCAATGCGTCAGCCTATTGAGGACGGTCACTTTACTGTATCGAGAGTTGCCGGGTCATCTAAGTTCCCCAGTGCCGTTATGCTCATAGCCAGCATGAACCCCTGCAAGTGCGGTTACTACGGAGATCCTAATCGGGAATGTACCTGTACTGCCGGTCAGATACAGACTTACCTGGGTAGAGTGTCGGGACCTATGCTTGACCGTTTTGACCTGCATATCGAGGTGCCTGCCATAGACTATGACGAGCTATCGGACAAAAAGAAAGGCGAACCCTCACTAAGTATTCGCGATAGAGTAAACAAAGCAAGGAAAATCCAGCTTGAAAGATATAAAAACAGCGGCATATACTGCAATGCTCAGCTTACACCGCCTCTGATGGATAAATATTGTTCACTTTCGGACGAAGGACAAAAAATACTCAAAAATGCTTTTGAAGCTTTGGGACTTACCGCAAGAGCACACAACAGGATACTCAAGGTGGCTCGTACCATAGCGGATCTTGCCGGAAGCGAAACAATACAAACTGCTCATCTGGCAGAAGCAATTCAATACAGAAGTTTGGACAAAAAATTCTGGTATAATTAAAGGAGAATAAGATAATGAAAGGTTTTATCAAAGGATTAATTTCAGTAGCTATACCCTTTTTGGGTGCGTGGTATGCATATGCAAGTACAGAGAACATATTAATTACACTGGCTGTATTTGCAGTTATACTTGCGGTAGTTTTATTCATATTCAGAGCAAATCTGCTCCTGCTTGCCGGCATGAATGTTTTCGGCAAAAACAGAGAAAAGGGTCTTAAACTTATGCGCAGTGCATACAAGACAGGCAAGCTTAAGCCCTCTGCTCAGTTATACTATGCGTATATTATCCTCAGAAACGGTGAGCTTGACGAAGCAGAAACAGTTATGAATAAAGCTACGGTTATAGGAAAGCATGCCCTAAAGGAAGAAGAACTCAAAGCATGTGAATTTAACCGTGCCATCATTACTTGGAAACGTGGAGACCTCAACTCCGCTATAATGGAAATGGAGGAACTGTACTCAGAAGGCTACAAAACGCGTGGTCTTTACGGTTCTCTGGGCAGCTTCTACAATCTTAACAAGGAATATGACAAAGCTATAGAGCTCTCCATAGAGGGTATGGATTTCAATCCCGATGACCTTGTAACTCAGGATAACCTGGGTCAGGCATACATAGGCAAAGGTATGCTGGATGAGGCAATAGCAGTATACGACAAGCTCCTTGCCAAAGTGCCTGCATTCCTTGAAGCCTACTACAACTATGCCACTATTATGGAAAATCGCGGTATGCTTACCGAAGCCAAAGAATACTACGAAAAAGCTCTCACCTATGAGGAGAAGTATCTCTCTACAGTGACGCATGATGAAATATGTGAAGCCCTGTCCAGAATAGAAGACTTCAGCATAAATACAGATGATATAGATAATCCGGGGAGTGCAAAGCAGCAGCCAACTGAAGCTGAAACTGATGCAGATGTAATTACGGAAACAAATGATACACAAGAATAAATTATTTACGGGAGGTGTCCTGCCAAATGAGAATATTATACATGGATTGTTTTCTGGGATTTGACGCCTCTATGCTTTTGGGTGCACTTATTGACGCAGGCGCAAATCCGCAGCAGATTGAAGGAAAGCTTAATGACTGCGGCATAAAGGTAACCCTTACGGTAAAGAACACACTGCGCTCATCAATCGAGTGCAAAAAAGCCGTAATCCGGGCTGAAAATGAGGAAAGTACAACCCGTGCCATGCAAAATGAGCTTGTAAAGCGTGTGGCAGCTAAATACGAGCCCACTGACGGAACAGATGCGGTAACTATGCTGGCTGTAATATGCGCTATAGAGCTTCTGGACATAGAATATATATTGTGCTCCGATGTAAGCCTTGGAGAGGGTACAGACGGCGAAGTGCTTATGCTTTTGGAGAGAGCCGGTATTGAAACCCTGCCCTCCGATGGCACCTCCAAGAATATGGAGACTTCTGATGCTGCATTTCTCACCGGTATAACTAACGAAAGCGGTCCAAAGCCAAATATGCAGATATTGGCTATAGGATACGGAGCCGGGGGAGTGAACCCGGATGAACCCAATATTATAAATGCCATAATAGGTGAATTCGGTGCAGAAGAGCTCTTCGGCAGTGCAGAACGAGAAGAACTTATAATGTCACTTTAGGAGTGTGCAATGAAAACAGTAACAGTAAACGGGAATGATGCCGGTCAAAGACTGGATAAGTTTCTGGGAAAATACTTCAAAACAATGCCCAAAAGTCTTATATACAAGGGCATACGAAAAAAAAGAATAAAGATAAACGGCAAAAGAAGCGAAATAGACTACATACTTAAGGTAGGAGATAAGATTGATTTATATATAAATGATGAATTCTTTGAAACTCCGGATGAAAGACTGTCATTTTTAAAAGTGGAACCTAATTTAAACATTGTATATGAAGACGATAATATAATCCTCATGGACAAGCGCCCGGGAATGATAGTACATGATGACGAAGATGAAAAAATAAACACCCTGTTAAATCATATGAGAGCCTACCTGTACAAAAAGGGTGAATACGACCCCAATAAAGAGAATTCTTTCGTACCGGCGCTGTGCAATCGTATAGACAGAAATACCGGCGGTATAGTAATCGGAGCCAAAAATGCCCTTGCACTCAAAATAATGAATGAAAAAATCAAGACGAGAGAGCTGAAAAAATTTTATCTGTGTCTGGTACAAGGCAAGCTCAAAAAGAAGCAAGACACCCTGAAAGGCTATCTGGTAAAGAATACCGACCAAAACAGAGTATATATACACTCTGCTCCCGTTCCCGACGGCAAAACCATACTGACAAAATACCAAGTAATCAAAGAAAACAAACTCACAAGTCTGGTAGAGGTAGAGCTACTTACCGGCAGAACACACCAAATCAGAGCGCACTTCGCTTCCATAGGTCATCCTCTGGCAGGTGACGGTAAATACGGCACCAATGAGTTTAACGACAAAGTCGGCATGAAAATCCAAGCGCTGTACTCATATAAGCTTAAGTTTGAATTTGAGGATGAAAATGAACTCAGTTACTTAAACGGCAAAACCTTTGAGGTTGATGAAGTCCCCTTTGCAAACACAAATATATAGAAACACAGGTGCAACAAATGAAAAACTTATGGATAGTATTTATACTTATATACAGCCTGCTCAAAGGCTCCCGTGAAGGTATGAAAAAAGCTGCCCTCAAAAAAAGCAGCTCAAATGAAATTTTATTTTTCTACACACTGGTGGGTCTGGTGCTTACAATTCCCTTTTCAAGGGCGGCATTCTCACTGGAACCTATATACATATTCTACTCATTTATAAAGGCGGCTGTAGTATGCACAGCATGGATATTTGCCTTTGCTGCCTTAAAAAACATGTCTGTAAGCCTGTATGGCATTATGGATTTATCCAGGATGATATTTTCCACCATGTTGGGGGTATTTGTTCTTGGAGAAAGCTTCACAGTCCCCAAGGCTGTAGGAGTATCACTGGTGATAACAGGCCTTATGCTTGTAAATCTCAAAAAGGATGCAAGTGCCAAAGGCATGACTCTGCCGGTGCTCATAGCAGCACTTTTGAACTGCTTTCTAAATGCTGTATCCGGCACCATGGACAAGGTGCTTATGCAGCACATGCAGTCATCGCAGCTACAGTTCTGGTTTATGTTCTTCATGACATTAATCTACGGAGCAGTGCTCCTCATACGCAAGGAAAAGATATCTGTAAATTGCCTTAAATATAACTACTGGATACCGCTTATGAGTATATCTCTGATAGTAGGCGACAAGCTCCTGTTTGAAGCCAATGCCAATCCTGCAAGCGAAGTAACTTTGATGACTGTAATCAAACAATCATCGGTGATAGTAACCGTCCTCACCGGATGGCTCGTGTTTAAAGAAAAACATATCCTCTATAAAATTATGTGTGCAGGAATTGTGCTTGCCGGAATATTTATAGCGGTGTTGGGGTAAAAAAATACACCGTACTTTTGTACGGGGTGCTTATTGTTTTCGATTTATGACGCCCGCCGTCAACTGCTGCGCTTCAGCTTCAGCCCGTAGAGGGGCTTCGCTTTAGCGGCAGTTTTGACACGGGTAGCCCCTGACCACTCAGCCGCCTTTTGCGGCTTCGCGGGGGGCTACTCCGTACTTTCCGTGTGAAATTACTTGGCCGTTGGCGTAAAAGAAATACACCGTACTTTTGTACGGTGTATTTCTTTACCCCAGCGACGCCCTACTTTCCCAGGCAGCTGCCCGCCAAGTATCATCGGCACCTCAGAGCTTAACTACTGTGTTCGGTATGGG
>JAGATB010000013.1 GCA_017621495.1 Clostridia bacterium | reverse complement strand
TTTGTAGAGACCATAGAGCCCTCCGATGTAGGCGCTGATATGATAGTGGGCTCACTTATCAAAAACCCCGGCGGCGGACTTGCACCCATAGGCGGATATATATGCGGTAAACAAAGCTGCATAGACCGCTGTGCTTATCGCCTCAGTGCACCCGGACTGGGTCAGGAGGTAGGAGCCAGCCTGGATACCAACAGAGCACTTTATCAGGGATTTTTCCTGGCACCAAACGTGGTATCGGGAGCACTCAAAGGAGCTGTATTTGCTGCTAATCTGTACGAATCACTCGGCTTCAAGGTAGTACCCAACTCTACGGAATCAAGGCACGATATCATACAGGCAGTAGAGCTTGGAAGCGGCGAAGCTATGGTTGCCTTCGCCAAAGGTATACAGGCAGCTGCACCGGTAGACAGCTATGTAACACCCGAGCCCTATGCAATGCCCGGATACAACTGCGATGTTGTAATGGCGGCAGGTGCATTTATACAGGGAGCATCAATTGAGCTTTCTGCGGACGGCCCCATAAGAGAGCCTTATACTATATTCTTCCAGGGCGGACTCACCTGGTACAATGCAAAACTCGGAATAATGATGTCATTTCAGAAGCTTTGTGATGGTGGTTTCATAGATTTAAAGGAGGAATAACACAATGTGGATTATAGCTATAATAGCAATGCTCTGTTGGAGCGGATCGGATATATTCAGTAAAATAGGCTCCAGACAGGAGGATAAATTAAGTCATTATAAGGTTGGTATAGCAGTAGGTCTGGTAATGGGAATACACGCACTCTATGAAATATCTGTACGCGGTGTGCCGCTGACATTCTCGGATATAATCACATACTTACCAGCATCGGCATTTTATATACTTTCCATGGTTATAGGATACATAGGATTAAGATATATAGAACTGTCTATATCATCGCCCATATGCAACGGCTCCGGTGCCGTAACTGCTATCCTTTGTATGCTGTTTTTCGGTATCACATGGGATGCAAACTCGGATTCAAATGCCGTATTTTTGAATGGCCCGATTATTGCAGGTATTGCAATGATTGTGGTAGGTATAGTAGCACTGGGTATTATAGATAACATAGAAGACCCCGAGCTGAGATATCAAAGACAGCTCAAAGCCAACAGAAAATATGCCAAGAGCGTGCTGGCGATACTCTTGCCCGTACTCTACTGCGTGCTCGATTCATGCGGTACATTTGTAGATACTCTGATAGCAGATAACTACGTGTCCGGTCTCATAGCAGGCGGTCTCGGAGAAGAAGCAGCTGATACACGTGCCGGTGATGTGCTCAATGCTGCATATGAGCTTACATGGTTCTTTATGGCAGTGATATTTGCCGTATATGTGTATGTATTTAAGAGAGAGAAAATTGATACAAAATATGACGGAACTAAGCTGCTCGGAGGTATATGCGAGACTGTGGGTCAGGTATTTTATATGATGGTAATAGTTAAAGGATACGTGCCCGGATATGTAATCATATCCGCTTACTGTGCAGTATCACTGCTTTGGGGCAGAATCTTTCTTAAAGAAAAGCTGTCATACAAGCACTACAGTGCCATTGCACTTGCATTCGTGGGCATATTAATACTGGGATTCTTTGATGTATAATATTATATACTAAACAAAGACGGTTGCATAATGATGTGACCGTCTCTGTTCATCTTAATTGATATGCAAAAGCAAAATATACAAATATTGGAATAAATGCTGCAATATATTTTTCGTATATATATGTAGACAAAAAACTAAATTTGTGGTAGAATAAAAATGTTGATGAAAAATGTAAATATTCAGTGAAGGAGCTGTTAATTATGAAAAAAACTCTTGTCTATACAGGCAAAACCAAAAATGTTTATTCTTTGGAGAACGGTAATTATCTTTTGAAATTCAAAGATGACTGCACAGGTAAAGACGGTGTGTTTGATCCCGGTGAAAACTCCGTAGGATTGACAATTGATGGTGTAGGTGATGTAAACCTGCGTATGTCTATATACTTTTTTGAAAAAATCAATGCTGCTGGCATCAGAACGCACTATGTGAGTGCTGACCTTGACAATACTACAATGGAGGTTCTTCCTGCAAAAGTATTTGGAGACGGGCTTGAGGTTATCTGCCGTCATAAAGCTGTGGGAAGCTTTATCCGCCGCTATGGACAATATATAGAAGAGGGTGCTGATTTACCCGCATATGTGGAGACAACCTTCAAAAACGACGAACTCGGTGATCCCCTTGTAACCAAGGATGCTCTCTCAGCTTTGGGTGTCATGACAGAAGAGCAATATGATTCTATGAAAGACATGACACAAAAAATCACACAGATTGTAGCCGATGACCTTAAAGAAAAAGGTATGGTGCTATATGATATTAAATTTGAATACGGATATGATACAGACGGCAATGTAATGCTCATAGATGAGATTGCATCGGGCAACATGCGAGTATACAAGGACGGAAAATACATTGACCCCATGACGCTTTCTGAATTGTTTTTTGCATAATGGGCGGATTTTTTGGTGCAGTCTCTAAGAGGGACTGCGTATTAGATATATTTTTTGGAGTTGACTATCACTCTCACTTAGGTACTAAGCGTGGCGGTATGACAATACACGATGTTAAGGATGGATTTCAGCGTCAGATTCATTCTATAGAAAACACACCCTTTCGTACTAAGTTTGAGAAAGATTTGACCCAATTCCATGGCTGCAGCGGTATAGGTTGTATAAGTGACAGTGACCCTCAACCTTTGATGGTGCGTTCACATCTGGGCATATACGCAATAACAACTGTAGGAGCTATAAATAATTCCGATGAGCTTATAGAAAAGTATTTTTCCGATCATGGGCATCAATTTATGGCAATGAGCTCAGGAAATGTAAACTCCACAGAGCTGGTAGCCGCTTTAATTAATCAAAAGGATGACCTGGTATCGGGCATACTTCATGCACAGGACGAAATCGACGGCTCCCTTACCCTGCTCATACTTACAAGCAAAGGTGAAATAATAGCCGCTCGAGACAAGGTAGGCAGACTACCCGTGCTGATAGGCAAAAATTCAGAAGGGTATTGCGTAGCATTCGAGTCCTTTGCATATCACAAGCTCGGATATGAGGATGATTATGAGTTAGGTCCACGCGAGATTGTAAGGATGACTGCAGACAAGCTGGAAGTGCTATCTCCGGCAGAAAAAGAGATGAAAATATGTGCATTTTTATGGACATATTACGGGTATCCCAATTCCCGTTATGAGGGCAAGAACGTAGAAGTAATGCGCTGTAAAAACGGTAAGATAATGGCTCGCGACGAAGCAGAGCATGCAGGAATACCAGATGTGGATTATGTTGCAGGTGTGCCGGATTCAGGAGTGCCCCATGCTATGGGCTATGCACATCAAAGCGGTATAGAATACGCCAGACCATTTGTCAAATACACTCCCACCTGGCCTCGCTCCTTTATGCCCGCCAATCAGCAGGTAAGAAATCAAGTGGCTAAAATGAAGCAAATACCCGTGCCCGAGTTAATCGACGGCAAAAAGCTGCTGCTGGTAGATGACTCTATAGTGAGAGGTACTCAGCTTGGAGAAACAGTTGATTTTCTATATAATGCAGGTGCTAAGGAGGTTCATATGCGCTCAGCTTGTCCTCCGATTATGTACGGATGTAAGTATCTCAATTTCTCCAGAAGCAACTCTGATGATGAACTCCTGGCTCGCAGAGTAGTAAATGAGCTGGAAGGTGAAGAAGGTAAACAACATCTTGATGAGTATGCTGATGCTCATACCGAGCGAGGACAATGCATGCTAAAACGCATATGTGAGATGTTTGGCTTTGATTCACTGAGATATCAATCACTGGAAGGTGTGCTTGAATCTATAGGTATTGACAAGGATAAGGTATGCACATACTGCTGGTCGGGTAAAGAATAGATATAAGAAAACCGGACCGCATGGTCTGATGTGACAATAGGGACAGAATCAGCGAAGCTGAACCTGTCCCTATTGTCATATGTCTTAAAATTTCGGTTCGTCGAAAATCGCCGAACCCTACGCCCGGTATTTTCTATTTTTTTGAACTATATTATTCGGTTACTACACCCTTTTTCAATATAATATTGGCGTAGAGAGCACTCTCCCCTGTCATCACTACAGCATAAGTTTTTTTGGCTCTTTCATAGAATTCAAAGCGCTCTACCTCTATCATCTGTTCATCTGTATACGGCTTGATGATTTTGGCATACTCGTCCCAGATAGGCGTTTCTACAGTATCGCCGGGGGTCTTTTGCATCAGGTACACAGGCTTTTGATAGGTATCCAGCGGAAACAGCTTTAACATAGCTTCCAAAAGCTCCGGCACTCCGTGTCCGTCACATCTTACGCATCTGTCATTTACCGATGCTCCCGGGAAATTGCCGTCTCCGATTACAATTTCGTCTCCATGACCCATTTCCATCATAATCTTTAATAGCTCCGGAGAGAGTATTGATGGTATTCCTTTTAACATATTAATTCTCCTTCTAAGTATTATTTACCATTATTTTACCCGTTTTCACTCAAAAAGTCAATATTAACCCTTGACTAAATTATAAAAATATGATAGAATATCAATAATGTTTATGAAAGAGAGGACTACATAAATTATGGATTCGGAAGACGGCGATTGTAATACTGATAACCGAACATATATTTATTTGTTATACAAGGCATACCTGCGGATATACTATAAAATCCGTGGGCTTGCCTTTTTGCGTTTAAAAAAGATTTTGAGCTGATTTTATTTGAAATATAGCCAATTAACTAAATGTGATTAAAGGAGAATTAGATTAAAGAAATGGACATATTTCCCTATATTTTTACGATGATTGTACTGGTGATGATGTCGGCGTACTTTTCGGCAACAGAGACTGCTTTCTCGTCACTAAACAAGACCCGATTAAAGGCTCTCATGGAAAAAGGTGACAAAAGAGCTACCTTGGCATATGATTTGTCAGAAAGCTATGACAAGCTCATATCCACAATTCTCATAGGTAATAACATAGTTAACATATCGCTTTCCTCCATAGGCACAGTACTCTTTATTGCACTATATAATGATATGGGTGCTACAATTTCAACCATTGTTGTGACCATCGTGGTACTCATTTTCGGCGAAATATCGCCCAAAAGTATTGCCAAAGACTGCCCGGAGAAATTTGCAATGTTCTCGGCTCCTATTATAAGGATACTCATATGGCTGCTCACACCTGTTAATTTCTTGTTTACTCAGTGGAAGAAGCTCCTTGCCAAGGTACTCAAGCTTGAAGGCAGCTCAAAGATGTCTCAAGAGGAACTCATGCTTCTGGTGGAAGAGGTTGAACAGGAAGGCACACTGGACACCGATGAAGGTGAGCTCATACGAAATGCCATAGAATTCGGCGAGCAGGAAGCGGAGGATATACTCATACACAGAGTGGATATAGAGGCAGTATCCGTAGACGAGGACAAGGAAGAAATCGCCAAAGTATTTGCTAAAACCAAGTTCTCAAGACTGGTAGTATATGAGGAAACCATAGACAATATCGTGGGTATAATTCACTTGAAGGACTTCTTCACAACAGGCGGTATCACACGCAATCCTATCAAAGAAATAATGACCAAGCCCCTGTTTATACAAAAGTCAGAAAAGCTCAATGACCTCCTTAAAATACTTCAGAAAAGTAAATCCCACATTGCAGTAGTTATCGATGAATACGGCGGTACACTGGGTATAGTAACCATGGAGGACATACTGGAGGAAATCGTCGGCGAAATCTGGGACGAGCATGATGAGGTAGTGGAGACATTCCGCTCTGTAGGTACTAATATGTACCTGGTGGAATGTGCCGAGAACTTTGAGGATTTCTGCGAATTCTTTGATATAGAAGCAGAGAGCGACAGCATTTCTACCGGCGGATGGGTAATGGAACAGCTGGGTAAAATGCCCGAAAAAGGCGACAGATTCAGTTATGAGAATCTTGACATTATCATAATAGAAACAGATTCTCACAGAGTTACAAGGATTAAAGTTACAGTAAATGAAATTGCTGAAAAAGATGAAAAAGATGATGACTAATACAAAGGAGAATTGAAATGAAGATTTTATCTATAGGAAACAGTTACTCACAGGATTCGACGAGATATCTGCATCAGCTTGCACAGAGCTGCGGTGTGGAGCTGGACACTGCCAACTTATTTATAGGCGGCTGTCCCCTATCTCTTCATCACAGAAATATGCTCTCCGAAGAAAAGGCATATCGTTATGAATTAAACGGTAAGTACACATACCTGAATGCTTCGATTAAAGAAGCTCTCCTGGCAGCAGACTGGGACGTGGTAACTCTACAGCAGCAAAGCTTCAGAAGTACGGACTACTCCACATTTCAGCCCTATCTTAATAATCTTGCGGAATACGTAAGAAAGCACGTACCTCAGGCTAAGATTGCCATGCATCAGACTTGGGGTTACAGAGACGGCGAGGCATGCTTACAGCATTATCAAGACGGGAGTGCCATGTTTGCAGATGTGGAAAAATCATATGATAAAGCCATGCAGGACATAAATGCAGATATAATCCTCAAATCCGGAAAGGCTTTTGAAATGCTTAAAGAAAACGGTATAAGCGATTTTTACAGAGATTCGATTCATGCTTCGCTCGGTCTTGGCAGATACACACTGGGACTCGTATGGTTAAAGACTCTGACCGGTACCGATCCACACTCGGTGGGTGAAATAAAGCTTGATGAAGCTATAAGTGAAAAAGATATGGAGATTGCTAAAAAGGTAGCAGCTGAAATTTAATTAACATACAAATTTCGGAGATAAGTGTAATGAAAACAAAAACAAAATTCGTGTGCAATAATTGCGGATATGAAAGCTTAAAATGGCTGGGTAAATGCCCTTCATGCAGCAATTGGAGTACCTTTGAGGAACAAACCGAAATACCACAGGGTAAGTACGAAACCAAGGTCAAACCAATATCTGTAAGGTCAGTGCCCCTAAAGCTTACCGAAATATCCGAAACCGAAGGCGAAAGAATAGCCACAGGCTCCGCAGAGCTGGACAGAGTCCTGGGCGGCGGAGTGGTAAGAGGCTCAATGGTGCTGGTAGGCGGTGACCCCGGTATAGGTAAATCTACCCTGCTTCTCCAGATATGTGAGAATTTGGGCGGCGAGCACTCTATACTCTACGTATCCGGTGAAGAATCTGCACAGCAGATAAAAATGCGTGCAAGCCGTTTGGGTGTGAAGTCGGATTGCCTCAGGCTCCTTGCAGAAACCAATCTGGACACCGTGATATACCATGCAAATGAACTGAAGCCTGCCGTGATGATAGTTGACTCTATACAGACCATGTACAGAGACGAGGTAGCCTCCGCACCGGGAAGTGTAGCCCAGGTAAGAGAAGCTACGCACTTTTTGATGAGACTTGCTAAAGAAAACAATATAGCTATATTTATAGTAGGACATGTGACCAAAGAAGGAAGTATAGCAGGTCCACGAGTACTTGAACATATGGTGGACTGTGTACTCTACTTTGAAGGGGAAAGACAGCAAAGCTACAGGATACTCAGAACAGTAAAAAATCGATTCGGCTCTACCAATGAAATAGGCGTATTTGAGATGAAGGACTCCGGGCTTAAGGAAGTACCCAATCCGTCTGCCATGATGCTCTCCGGCAGACCGGCAGACGCAAGCGGCTCGGCAATAGTATGTACACTGGAAGGCTCACGCCCCATGCTTGCCGAGATACAGGCTCTCTCTGCACCTACAAGCTTTGCCATAGCACGCAGGATGGCAACCGGTGTAGACTACAACAGAGCCACGATGCTCGTGGCAATACTGGAAAAAAAGCTGGGATACTCCATGCAGAGCCAGGATGTTTACATAAACGTAGTGGGTGGATTACGACTTACGGAAACTGCCTCCGACCTGGCAGTTATAACTGCGGTGGCATCTAATGTCAAAAACTTCGTAATAGACGGCAAAACACTGATTCTGGGTGAAGTTGGTTTAACAGGAGAAATCCGCTCGGTAAGCTTCGCTCAAAAGAGGATTACTGAAGCTAAAAAGCTCGGATTTGAGCGCTGTATAGTGCCAAAGGGCAATGCTGCCGAAGCCATGGAAGTAAAGGGCATAGAAATCATACCTGTGCATACAGTAGCAGAAACTATCAAGGTGATTAAGGAAAACGCAAAATAATGGAAGGATGATAAAATTAAGTAATAGTGAACAGTGAATAGTGAATAAGTATGGTTCAAAATCGCTAATGGCGATTTTGTTCATAACCTATTACTTCTTAACTATTAACTTTTACTTATTCTTGCCCGGTGACACGCCGAAAACCTTCACATATGCCCTGTAGAATGATGAATAATTATTAAAACCTGCATTTACCACTGCGTTTGTAATATTTGAGCCATCAGCCACAAGCTCCCGCACACGTGTAATGCGTTTGCGGTTTATGTAGGTATGCATAGTAAGACCTGTGGTTTCCTTGAACAGATGGCACAGATGATACTTAGATATAAAGAACCTTGAGGCAATATCCTCCAGATACAAATCCTCGGTATAATGAGAATTTATGTAGTTAATCACATCTGCAAGCTGTTTGTTGGAGGAATCATCATGGGCGAAAAGTGTAACCTTATCTATGAGATACAATATCTCCACTATAATTGACTGAACAACCGGGTCATGGGTTACTGTGAATTCACAGCTGTATTTTTTCAGTCTCATATATGCGTCATAAAGACCGCTCGACCTAACCACGTCGGCGGTTATTTTATTGCCTGCATCAGGTGGTGTCTCTTTAAACTGACGCTCATATACTCTGCAGGCATGTTCATCAAAAAACTCCGGCTTGACCATAATTACAAAACGGCTGTAGGGGACATTGCTCCTGTGATACACCCTATGCATCTCATGGCGGCGGATTACTATCATATCATAGGGCTGCAGGCTGTAGCTCCTGCCCTCTACCACGTAATTGGAATCGCCCTCTATAAACATATATATCTCATAGTCATCATGGTTGTGAAGTCTGAATACCGACTTGGATATATCCTCCCCTACACTGTATTCAAATGCAAAATTACTCATAATATCACCCAATATAATGATAACACATAATCGCAATTTTTGCAATCTTTTTAGCAATCTTAATATAGTAATTTTAACTATTTTGTGATATTCTATATTAAAATAATATGGAAGGAGTAATCACAATATGAAAATGACCTTCAGATGGTACGGAGAGGATGACCCCGTAACCCTGGAAAAAATCAGACAAATCCCCGGAGTTACAGGGATAGTATCCGCAATATATGACATACCTGTAGGTGAGGTATGGCCATTGGAACGTATAATGCAGCTAAAAAACACCATAGAAGCAGCAGGTATGGAATTATCCGTAATAGAATCGGTACCTGTACATGAAGATATCAAAACAGGCGACGGCGACAGGGACAGATACATAGCCAACTACTGCGAAACCTTAAAAAATTTAGCTAAAGCAGGCATCGACTGCGTATGCTACAACTTTATGCCGGTGTTTGACTGGACACGCTCTGACCTGGCATTTAATCTGCCGGATGGCTCAAATGCACTGATATATGACGAAGAAACAGTGCTGAAAATGGACCCTCTAAAGGGCGAACTCTCACTGCCGGGATGGGATTCCAGCTACACTAAAGAAAGCATGAAGGCACTCTTGGAAAAATACAAAAGCATATCCGAGGAGGATTTGTGGAATAACCTGAAATACTTCCTTGACCGGGTGATAAAGGTGGCGGAGGAAGTTAAGGTAAAGATGGCTATCCACCCGGACGACCCGCCATGGAGTATATTCGGATTGCCGAGGATAATCACAAACAAGGCAAACCTGGAAAGATTTCTAAAGCTGTATGACAGCCCCTACAACGGTCTGACACTTTGCTCCGGTTCGCTGGGTGTTGACCCCAACAATGATATAACAGACCTGGTGCACAGCTTTGCAGACAGGATACATTTTGCTCATATAAGAAACATCAAGATTACAGGCGAGAAGTGCTTTGAAGAAGCTGCACACAAGACCGAGTGCGGTTCACTGGATATATTTGGCATAGTAAAGGCATATCACGACGAAGGATTTGAGGGATATATACGTCCTGACCACGGCAGAATGATATGGGGTGAAACCGGCAAGCCGGGATACGGATTATATGACAGAGCACTGGGCACCGTATACATAAACGGACTTTGGGAAGCGCTGGATAGAATGAAACAGGAGGCAAATTAAGATGAAATTACCATTTTCCATAGACTTAAGCGGTAAGACCTGCGTAATCACCGGTGGCGGCGGCATACTCTGCTCCACCTTTGCAAAGGCGGTGGCTTCGGCAGGAGCAAATGTGGCTGTGCTGGACTTAAACGGCGAAGCAGCAAAGAAAATCGCAGACGAGATAACCGTCGACGGCGGCAGAGCAATCGGAGTAAGCTGCAATGTACTGGAAAAGGAAAGCCTTGAAAAAGCAAAGGCAAAGATTAATGCGGCATTCGGCTCGGTGGATATCCTCATAAACGGTGCCGGCGGAAACAATCCCAAGGGAAGCACCACCAAGGATTACTACAACCCTGCAGATGAGGATGTGGAGGGAATAAAGACGTTTTTTGATTTGGACCCGGCAGGCATTGAGTTTGTGTTCAATCTCAACTTCCTGGGCACCCTGCTCCCTACTCAGGTATTTGCCCATGATTTGATTGGCAAAAAGGGTGCTGTGATAATCAATATATCCTCCATGAATGCATTTACACCACTTACAAGAATACCTGCCTACAGCGGTGCTAAAGCAGCTGTATCCAACTTCACAAAGTGGCTGGCGGTGCACTTCTCCAAGGTAGGTATAAGAGTGAATGCCATAGCTCCGGGGTTTTTCCTGACTAATCAGAACAGAGGTCTGCTGCTAAAGGAAGACGGAAGCTACAGCGAACGTGCTGAGAAGATAATATCCCAGACACCCATGGACAGATTTGGTGAAAAGGAAGAACTCATAGGTACTTTGATGTATCTTTTGTGCTATGAAGCATCAAGCTTTGTAAACGGTGTTGTAATACCCGTGGACGGCGGATTTTCCGCATACAGCGGAGTGTGAGCATATAGCATCCGCACAAATACAACGTAGGGACCGGCGTCCTCGACGTTCCCTACATTGGCAAAAAATTCTCAATTCTCAATTTTCAATTGTGCCTGCGGCACATAAAACTCCTATTTACCTACGCATAAATAACTATCATATAACACCCTGCTCTTTGAGCTTAGCTATATACTTATCTGCCAGGGTCTGCATACCCTTATCGCCCGGGTGGATTGAGACACCGTGATGCTCATACTCACCCAAGGCAAGGTTTGATTCATCACATGCTACGTCTCTGAGGTCTACAGATACGGCATCGTATTCACGGCAATAATCTATGAGGGTGTTGTCCTTCTCCTGACTAATGAAGAAAGATGTAGCCTGGATAACTATGGTATCTTTTCTACCGCCGCTTAAGTATGTATGGAGATTGTGCAGCTCTTTTTTAAAGGATTGTGCCTCAAAATAATCCCTCGGCACATTTTCTGAAATTCCGCAGATTATAACATCCGGTTTGAAATCCTTTGCTTCAAAGAATACCGCATCGTTGTCATAGCCCTTATACTCTCTCTCCCAGGTAGCTACCTGAACTACGCAAAAAGCAGCATTCGGGTGCTTTTTGATTACTTCCGCCATAACCAGGTGCACGTAATCTTTATCTTCAGAGGAAGCTGCCATACCCCATGAACCAAACCAGCCTATATCGGGCTTGGGAGCGTGGTATGTTATGGAGTTACCCACAAACAGTATTCTGGGGCTACCCTCAGGGTTTCCTGAAAAAAAGCAGCATTTAGGGGTCTGATTCAATGAAGATACGGTGTTTTGTTTTTCTAAATTACCTGACATTTTTATTCTCCTCTGTTTTTGAGATTGATATTTACAAAGCAATAGTCATCGTTCCAGTCTATACCACGTGGTGTCCAGATGCATTTTTCCTTGTAGAAGGTTGTGGGAGTCACGCTGTAAGATTCACCGATTTCCTGGTGAAGCGGTCCCTGCATGTTTCTTAAATTATTTACGAGAGTAAGCTCGATTTCGTTTTCGCCCGAATGTATGAGTTCGCTTACGTCCGCAGTGTAGGGCTCCCACATGAATTTGGAAACTTCCGTGCCGTTTATCTTAGCCTTTACTACATTGATGCCTGTCTTTACGAAGTCGAGCATCATATTCATACTATCTGCTGTGAAGGTCTTTTTAACAGTGATATCGCCTGCAAAGAATGGGAATCCCTGTCTCTCAATGTTGGTAAGTGTTATCTCCTTTACGGGATCTGTGAGCACAAATTCGCCCTTGAAACGGCATGCATCCCTGTCAAGCTCTTCAAATGTGCCGCGTGTATCTACTGCGAAGTCGCCCACAAGATAAATCTGCTCTATCTCCATATCAAAGGTAAGCTTGTTCTTCTCGGATTCAAACTGCTTGCCTTTTTCTATATTTTCGTAGACTTCCTTGCTCTGAGCAAAGGCCACATTCATGGTGATTGTGTTTTCACCGGGCTTCACATAGGAAGCAATATCGATTTTCCTGAATGCTTTATCTGCGAAGTAACCGCAGTCTGTCTTGGGTATTATATTACCGTTAACCGATATTTCAAAGATATCCGGTGTTTCGCATACGAGGTAAAGTCTTGCGGGAACGGTGTCCGCCTTGAATTTGAACTCGCACTTAATATTAACCGGCTTGCCAAGCTCAATTGCACGATACATGGCATTTAATATATAACCGTTTTTCTCCTCAAGAACTCCGTCGAAATAATAATCGCAGTAGTCCAGAGTGAGCACGTTGTCGGTGCATTTTTCAACACTCCATTTGCCGCCTAAATCAATGGCGGTAAGGTCAGCTTTATCCTGCTGTGGGCATCTCTCAGTGAAATCATCTATAACAACCAACGACTCGTACTTCTTAAATGTATGACAGCCGTCAAAGCCTATCAGCTCACCGGTTACCGGGTCGAGGACCTTGGTACCCTTGGCAATGTGTGCATCATAGGTGTTTTCCGTGCTGTTTACGAAGTAATACAGGTTGTAATCACTGCAGCGTCTTTCACAATATGTAATCTCCGGAATATCTATGATATTGTTATATTCAATCTCATCCACGGTAGTGATTACGCCGCCGTTTGCCTTGAACTCATCAAGGAGCTTTTGGGTATTTGCAAAGAGCACATCATGTCTCGGCAAAATAATCCTGCTGTAGGATTTCTCACCTATTATCAGCTTATTGCCCTCTACCTTGGCATGACGCTCAATGATTATCTCATCACCTAAGTGGAAGTTTACATGCTTCTTTTCCAGCGTAAGCAACAGGTTCAGGAAATCATTGTGAAGCTGCATTATGCTTTTCCTGCCACTGTCGTTGGATGCATCATAAAAGTCGCTGTCGTTGTACATAGTCCATGCAGTGGTCTGAGGATGGATAACCAGCAGGTCAATGCCGTCATCCCCTTCTGTAAGGAGCATACCTATACGGCTCATGGCATCGTTAAACATCTTATAGTCCTTCCACCAAGGCTGCTGTATATACATTGCCGGCGGATAGTCTCTCTTGCGGATACCACGGTTGGAGTAACCCTCCAAGTGCTGACACAGCAGGTTGATACCTCTGACCATCTGATGCTCAAATATCCATTTAAGCTCATCATGACCCACGTTATGACCACACATGGCAAATGTCTCGGACAGTACCTGCTTCTTGCCAAGCTGTCTCGCTACAGAGCCCACCTGATACGGCGTAAGGGAGTCGTTATTGTGTCTGCCGAGCCAGTCCATACCGGGAATAGTGAAGTATTCATAATGAGGCATGCAGGCACCGTTTGACACGAGCTGCATATGTAAATTTTCTTCCAGTACAAGGTGACCTGTAAACTGCAGATTGTGCTCTGCGCACCAGTCGTAAATCTGCTTCATAAAATTCTTTGAGAAAAGCTCGGTGACAAGCTTCCAGAATTTAACTCTGGTGTCCTTATATGTACCGGTCTCCATGAAAAGCTCGGGGAGCTTATCTATGAGGCTTTCGCCGTATGCCTTTTCATATTCATCCGGCAGTATAAAGCTCCAGGGTATACCGTTTCTGGAAATCTGGGGTTCATCTGTAAAGAAACCCTCAAGTCTGCCTGCAAATTTATCATAATAGGGCCGATAGATATTGTCTATAAAGTCCTTGATAACCATACCGTCCAAAGTGTCAACATAAAACGGATTGACGTCATAGTAAAAATGATATCCGTCCACATAGGCAATAGTTCTGTCGGTGTGCTTCTCTCCTTTTTCAAAGCGGAGGTACTTTTGCTGGTACTCCACACCTTTTCCGTTTACAATGCCGCTGCCGAAGCCGCTGGGCCATCCGTTTTCGTCATATGCCCAGGCATACATGCCGTTTACTTCACACTTAGCGGCACAAGCCTTCACATTCTCAAACCATTCCTCGCCCATGTATTCGGTTTGCAGACCGCCTCTGGCATGCATAAAGAAGCCGCCTATGCCCTGCTGCTGCATTTGGTCTATCTGACTAACAGTTTCTGCAGTGTCAAGCTTTTCATTCCATGACCAAAAGGGAATTGGTCTGTACTTATTGGGTACATTTTTAAAGTCCATTTTTGTTCTCCTTTATTATTGTTGAATTTCCTGCGGTTACTTTTATTTTACCATATTTACAGACATTGTCAATAGAATTTTTTACGTTTTTTAAATTTATAAATACAAATTTGGAAGTGATATTTGCCACATAGCGGCAAGTTATGGTTGTTTTGCTACACAAAGACAGTATTGCTCGGCAGAGGGAGTTTGAGTATCTCTCCCTCAGTCACTTCGTGACAGCTCCCTCGTCAGAGGGAGCCGGGATATATCTTCATATTATTTCTCTATATAATCTATATATTTAAGCCATGTAACCAAGGAATCTGCCCACTGACGGACGTGTGTAGTAAGCTTATCTTCGGGAGCGCAGATACCCAGTCCATGTCTGCCGTGAGGGTATATATGTACCTCACAGTCTTTTCCTGCATTTTTGAGGGCTTTGGCGTATTCCAGGGTGTTTACTACATTTACTACACCATCCTCAAATGTATGCCATATGAATGCCTGAGGGGTATTTTCGTTTACTATATTATTGGGGCTTAATTCCTCTCCTAAATCAGACAGATTTTCCGCAAGGAGATTTTTTCCGGAGCCTATATGACCTTTTCCTTTACCGTAGAGCATGATTACCGGATAGCACAAAATCTGAGCATTGGGTATATAGCTCTCGGCAGAGATATCATCGGCTTCTATATCCAGATCAAGGGCATCAAAATAAGTGGAGGCACTTGCCGCCAGGTGACCGCCTGCGGATGAACCCATTACAGCGATTTTGTCCTTTTTAATACCGTATTTATCTGCATGGTAACGGACAAACTGTATACCTCTTCTGGCATCGGCAAGAGGAAGCGGATGTCTGTGGGGTGCTACTCTGTAGCTTACCACAAAGGCTGTGATGCCTTTATCACACAAAAACTCTGCGTATCCCTCACCTTCGTGAGATGCTCTATGACTGTATCCGCCTCCGGGATAGATAACGATGGCTGCATCGCTCTTTTTTTCATCGGGTATGTATGCGGTAATCACGGGGACCTCCTCACACATACCGGGGACTTTAGTCCACAAATCAAATACTTCTTTTTTCATTTCAAAATCAGTCCTTTCTTATCATAATACCATCATGGAGATGAGTAAAATTATCAAAAATCCGAAATTAAGTCCGGAAAATATGAACATATATTGCTTGGTTTTATCGGGATTGTGCAGTGTATATTCTCTGAAGGTTATGAGGCTGGCAAGGGAGGCTATGAGAGTACCTACACCGCCGATGTTTACCCCTATGAGCAAATCTCTGTAATTCTGTGTAAACTGTGACAGCAGTATAGCCGATGGCACGTTGCTTATAACCTGGCAGGACAGCGTACTGAATATAAGTGTACTCTGTGACAGCAAAAATGAAAACAGCCGCCTCACCGGCTCCAGTCTGGACAGATTGCCGGAGAACACAAAGAAAAACACAAACGTGAGAAGCAGCGGATAATCCACCATTTTGAGTGCTTTGCGGTCCATAAACATAAGCACTGCCGGTATCACTACGAGTCCAATTAAATACGGTATACCTCTGAAGACTATGGCTATGGCAAGCACGAACAGCAGCGAATATACCGCAGTCCTCGCAGGCGGAAGAGAGGCGGGCTCGTCCTCTATCTTAAGGGGTTTATTCTCCACAAAAAAGCAGCAAATGGTGATAAGCGCTACCGATATAAGGAAAGGCAGCAGCATTATACGCACAAACTCCCCGTTGGGTATATTATACTTGGTATACAAATACAAATTCTGCGGATTGCCGAATGGTGTAAGCATACCGCCCAAATTTGCAGATATATTTTGCATTACAAAGGTAAAAGCCATGTGTTTGCGATTATCTGTGGTAGTAAGCACAAAGTACCCCAGCGGCAGGAAGGTTATAAGCGCCATATCATTTGCTATCAGCATAGAGCCTATGAAGGTTATGTATATAAGCGCAAGGATAGCATACCTTGTGCTTTTAAAGACCTTGACTACACTGCAGGCAAGTATATAGAAAGCATTGATATTTTTAAATGCACACACCACTGCCAGCACGCAAAAAAGGCACGACAGGGTCTTGAAGTCAAAATATTCGATGTACCTGCCGTCCGGCGGCACGAGCACCGATGTGACAAGCGCCGCTATAAACGCAACTGTCATGACGATATTCTGCTTAAAAAACTTAAAAACAACGTTCATTATACATATGCCTCTTTTACAGCTCTACAGTAAGCTCAACGGGACAGTGATCCGAGCCGAAAATATCCGTATGGATTTTGGCATCGATAAGTTTGTTGTTTAAGTCCTCGGATGCCAGGAAATAATCTATACGCCACCCTGCGTTCTTGGCTCTGGCACTGAATCGATATGACCACCAGGAATATATATCCGTCATATCCGGGTAGAAATGGCGGAAGGTATCTGTAAAGCCTGCAGCTTTAAGCAGGCGGAATTTATCTCTCTCCTCATCGGTAAAGCCGGCATTTCTTCTGTTGGTCTTGGGGTTTTTGAGGTCGATTTCTTCGGCAGCTACATTTAAGTCACCGCAGATGATAACGGATTTTTTCTCCTTAAGTGCGACGAGGTAATCCCTGAATGCGTCCTCCCACTGCATGCGATAATCCAGCCTTTTCAATTCATTCTGAGAATTGGGCGTATATACGCACACAAAGAAAAATTCATCGAATTCCAAAGTGATAACCCTACCCTCGTGGTCGTGCTCCTCTACTGCTATGCCGTATGTAACATTTACGGGCTCTTCTTTGGTAAATACTGCGGTACCGGAGTATCCTTTCTTTTCTGCGTAGTTCCAGTACTGGTGATAGCCCTTGGTTTCAAGGTCTATCTGCCCTGCCTGCAGCTTGGTCTCCTGCACGCAGAATATATCTGCATCAAGAGTTTCAAATACCTCAGCAAAATTTTTGCCTGTTATGGCTCTGAGACCGTTTACATTCCAAGAAATAAATTTTTTCATATCAATTAATTTCCTTTCATAGTTTAGAATTGATGTTTTGACATTATTGTCCTTAACCCGTTACCCAAAAATGCCGCCGCCACTGCCTTGATGATATCCGGTATGATAAACGGCAGTACGCAGACAGCTATGGCTTCACTGATGTCTGCATCTGCAATGAACGCATACTGCAGTGCACCGAAGAGCCAGCATATCACAAGCGAAAAGATACAAGCAGCACATACTCCGGCAAGCTTTGTGCATAATCTGCTGAAAAAAGAAACAAATGCACTCACAAGGATATATGACCATATATATCCGCCGGTAGGCCCGGCAAGCACCGAAAATCCACCACGTAATCCGGAAAAGACCGGCAAACCACAGGCACCGATTAATATATATACACATACCGATGTCACGGCTCTGACGGGGCTTAACACAACTGCGGTAAACATCACAACCAGAATCCCTGCACTCAGCGGTACAGCACCCAACGGAATCATAAGTGGTGAGCATATGCACATAAGTGCGGCAAACATTGAACACTGTGTCATAGTATGTATCCTGCTCTTTTTTGTATTCATGATTTTCCCCCAAATATTTACTATACATAAGAATATCACAATTTTTTCAATTTGTAAATAAAAAAGATGTTTTTTAATTGACAAAACTTAGATTTTATGTTATACTTTGATAGTTGCAAATCATATACGCGGCTGTGGCGGAATTGGCAGACGCACCAGATTTAGGTTCTGGCGGGAAACCGTGGGGGTTCAAGTCCCTTCAGCCGCACCACCAATTTTGAGCTTATAGGACATATCCTGTAAGCTTTTTGTTTTGCTTCACTACCTAAGCACAAATCATACTTCGCCTACGGCTCGCATTCTTTGGAAGGGACTCTCGGCTACAAAACAATTCACCGGATTGTTTTGCTACGTCTCGTCTTCAGCCGCACCACCAATTTTGAGCTTATAGGACATATACTGTAAGCTTTTTGTTTTGCTTCACTACCTAAGCACAAATCATACTTGCCTACGGCTCGCATTCTTTGGAAGGGACTCTCGGCTACAAAACAATTCACCGGATTGTTTTGCTACGCCTCGTCTTCAGCCGCACCACCAATTTTGAGCTTATAGGACATATCCTGTAAGCTTTTTGTTTTGCTTCATTACCAAAGCACAAATCATACTTCGCCTACGGCTCGCATTCTTTGGAAGGGACTCTCGGCTACAAAACAATTCACCGGATTGTTTTGCTTACGCCTCGTCTTCAGCCGCACCAAAAATCGACAAGATTCTTAAAGAGTCTTGTCGATTTTACTTTTTACCTATTCACTCTTCACTATTCCCTAAAATCAACCTTGTCGATTTGAAGTAATAAAGTAATATGTAATAGTGAAGAAGTGCGGTGCAAAATCGCAAGGCGATTTTGTTTTTAATTATTTATTTTTAGCTAATGCGAATTTTATAATTCACTGTTTTCATTCAATTCCATCTATTGCATACAGCGGAAGATTTATAAGTCCAACCTCTTCGCTGTAATCTGCCATAGAGGAGCGTATTGATATTTCGGGTGTGAACTTCTCTCTGTATGTTTTGAGGCTCTTTGCTTTAAGATTAATTTCTGCTTTAACTTCAAGCGGAATGATATTATCACCATTATCCACTATAAAGTCAACTTTACAGGCATTTCGGTCATTGGTATAATAATAAATTCCCAAGTCTTGATTTACTGCAAGCTGTTGCATAACATATTGTTCTGTTAATGCTCCTTTAAACTCAACGAACAAGTCATTTCCATTTAAGAGTGTACGCTGATTTAATCCTACCATTGCACCGAGCAAGCCTACATCGACAATGTATAATTTAAATGCTTTCAAATCTTCATACGCCTTAAGAGGGATATTGGGAGCATTAATTCTGCTAACCTTGTGCACAAGTCCGCAATCAGAAAGCCACATAATTGCGGTTTCATATTCTTTTGCTCTTGCACCTTCTCTAATGAGACCATATATAAACTTTTTATTTTCTTTTGCAAGTTGCGAGGGTATGCTGTTCCATAGCATTCTTATTTTCGGTACAATTTCTTTTGGTGCATGTTTTGAAAAATCCTGTTCATAAGCAGTCAGTATTCTCTTTTGGATTTTTCTTACTTCATTGAAGTCTTTTTCGTCAGCAAAGGATGCAACAACTTCAGGCATACCACCAACATAGTAATACTGCTTTAAAGCATCGATATATGTTTGCTTAAAGCTTTTTATCATACCATAATCTTTTTTATCTAAAAGCTCAGCAAATCGTTCCAGACCAATTGCCATAAGAAATTCTTTGAATGATAGAGGATACAGTTTAAGAAAATCCACCTTACCGACAGGGAATGATGTTCCTTCGTGCAAGGCAATTCCAAGAAGAGAGCCGGCACATACAATATGATACTCAGGAGCATTTTCATAAAAATACTTGAGCGAAGATAATGCTTTGGGTACTTCCTGAATCTCATCGAATATGATAAGCGTATCAGATGGGTTTATTTTATGTCCTGCATATAGTTCCAATCCCATAATTATGCGTTCCACATTTAAGTCTATAGAGAACAATTCTGCCATTTGCACATTTGAATCAAAATTGATATATACAGTTTTATTGTATGACTTTTTGCCGAACTCCTTCATTATCCAGGTTTTACCTACCTGTCTTGCACCTTAAATAATAAGAGGCTTTCGATTTTTACTAATTTTCCATTTATCAAGATTTTCTATTGCATAACGATACATAGCGAGTCCTCCAAATTCTTATTATGGTGTTATTATACCATAAGTGCAAGCCTTTTAACGACTTGCTACATTTAAAGGTTCAATAAACACATATTCGCGGGCGATTCGTGAATCGCCCCTACATTCATTGTGTTTATTATACCATAAATGCAAGTCTTTTAACGACTTGCTACATTTAAAGGTTCAATAAACACATATTCGCGGGCGATTCGTGAATCGCCCCTACATCTGTCGTGTTTATTATACCACATTTTTTCATAAAATGCAATGAAAAGTATAAAGTTTATTACATTTTTTGCAGTGAATATTTGCGAACAGTATACACTTTTATCGTTTTATTATAGCAACACACAGGATAACATAAGTGTCATTTTTTGAAGAAAAATCATATAATGTAACACGACTTAATTGCCGTAAGCAAATCTACCCATAAACAGGGTTTCTCCGCTTGTGTTATCTCGGATTGCGAAAAAGAAAGGTTTGTTAAACTTCAGTTCTAACGGTTCGGGTGGAAGTGCAGAGCCGGCCATACCGATTGCGGTTACGGCTGCAGCTTCAGTTCCTTTTTCGTCCGCATCGATGAATGTCTTATGTATTGTCTTTGTAAACCACATATTGCCTTTATCAAACATCTTTGTGAAGTCTGCATTTTTTTCGTCAAAGGCAGTGGTTATACCCATATTCATAAATATCTCGTTTAGATCGGTAGAATACTCAATCTTGAATTTCGGCATTGCCATTTTGATATAAGTGCTCTTGAAAGCATTGTCATTGATTGCTGCGGATAATTCCCGTTCTACATTTATATCATTTTCAGCCATAATCAGATACATACTTACATCAAGGTCTTTATAAACCTCTGTATCCAAATACTCACCATCATCAGAGAACTTTTCAACTCTATTCTGATATGGAAGCTCAATCATCTTTACCGATTTCGTTTCTACATACGGGAACCATTTTGTTTTATTCATAAAGTCAACGGTAATCTTTGTTCCGTCAGCATTATTAAACCGGTCGGGCTTTGTGGCATTTACATTGAATTCATCCAGCCATGCACCCTTAAAGTAAATTACATTTATAAGCATCGCCCGGAAGTCATCAGCATTTTGAATAATCGTCGGAATCTTTCCGTTTGTTTTATCGCTTACCCAGGAGTTAATTTCTTTAACTGCATTTGAGTTGTTTATTGATTTAACCTCTGCATCATAGAAATCAGTTGCGGTTTTCTTAAAGCTATTGCTGAAATTCTGTGTAGTCTTATCCTTATTCATCCAAATTGAGTTTGCAATGTTAAGCTTAAGAATATCAGTCTGCGAATATCTTTCAATCAAATCCTTTGATAATGAATTAAATTCATCAAGGCTTGTAAGCCCTAAAGCATTTAATATCTGCTGCTGTGTTTCCCCTGATGCACCGTTTGCAGCAAGTGCTAATGCCATCTTTATTGAAATCGGAGAAAACATATAGTTTTTATCTGTCGGCATCTGTGTGTTTACCTTATCTGCAAAGAGTATATCATCCAAAATGCGTGTGTCGTCAGACTTACTAACCTCGGAGCTTGTATATACTCTTACAAGCGTTACGATGGCCTGCTCGGTGGTATAGTTATCCTTCGGAGCAAAGTTGTTGTTTTCAACACCTTTCATGATGCCCATATTGCAGATTCTCTGAATAGCACTCATTGCCCAATCGGAAATTTGAGAACCATCTGCAAATTCATAGTACAATTCTGTACTTGCTAAGTCGGGATGTACTACATTTATAAGTCGATTTAATATTGTTGCCGCTTCTTCACGGGTAAGCAAATCATTTGGAGCAAACTGTGTTTCAGATTTACCCTTTATAATTCCCATTGTGTTAAGAATACGAATTTTTATATTGTCAGTATCTATAAATACAATATGTCCGTCATCAACCTCAAGCTCTCCAAATTCAGAAATATAATTATACACAAGTTCACAGAATTCCTCACGGGTAATAGCTCCGGGGAAGTTATAGTTTCCATCGGCATTTGTGATATTAAGTGCGTGTGCTTTATCAATATCAAAGCCTGTGAGTTCGTCATTTTCGTCATAATACTCGAATGGCATAAAATCAGCACTTGTTGCGACTTTAATTTTTGCTTTCTGTATTGGTCCGTCAATTCCGTCTGCGAAAGCTCCTGTTGTCATTGAAAGCAACATCATGATTGATAAAATAATTGATAATAACTTTTTCATTATGTGTACCTCCCTACTGACCTAATAGGAATATTTCGTATTCCTTTTCAGGTAATTCAACTCGTCCTACATAACCTTTTCCATACACTTTTGGTTCCGGTCTGTCCTGCGGAATGATTGTTATGTAGTTTTTCTTCGGCTGACCAAAATCAAATTCCCATTTTTCACCTCTGTAAACTCCGTTATGAAATTCAAAATCTTTTGCATATACAACTACTGATACGGTAATCATTAGCAGAGTTATAATCAGCAAAATTAAAGCAACTTTCTTCAATATCATTTCATACTGCACCTCCAAACCAATTTATACTATTTAGACGTTTTTTAAGGGAAAAGTTTTCTCATATATAATACAATTTTAAATGCCAAAAAGTTGCATTTTAATTAAATATTGCTGCATCTACAACAGGTTCAAGAGCTTCTTTTGCATCACTTGAATACGATTCCATGATTACATTAAAGGTATCTGATATCTCGCTTGAGCCATCTTCAAATTTAAAAACAAACCACAAATGCCCTATTGTTGCATTTTTTGGAAATTGAATTTGCATTGTAAGAGTTTTTGACATAGTCATGTAAGTATATGGTGCAGTTATTTTTCCAACTTCTCTTTTGTATTCATCCATTTCGGTTCCTGCAGGTGTGAAATATGCAACGACTGAAACTGGTTCTTCACCTTCATACTGGAAATGAGCATCTATAACGGATGATATTTTATACCATCCGTCATCTCCCTTTTCAATCATAGGTTGCTCTGGTGTAGCCTTATAAAAGAAGACTTCCCGGATGATCGCTGACTTTTTCTTTTCAAAAGACCGTACAACCCAAATTCCGTGTTCACTCTTTTCAATTGGTTTAAAAAGGTCCACTATATATGTATTTCCATCTACTGAATATGTGGCACTGCATCCTTCTCCGTCACCTGCAAATGCAATTATCTCTCCATCTTCAACATCAATCCCTTTGCCGGAAAGGTACATCTGTATAACTTGCTCATAATCTATTCTCCAGGGAAAGTGTCCGTTATCTACCTGTCTTTGTAAATCTTTAATTTGCGCGTAAGATAAATTTTCAGCATTGACTATATTAGGAGTACCAACATCATTTATTAATGAGAAGGTGGATTCGATATATGAAATATCCCTATACATTTTTTGGTATTCTTCAGCAAGTTTTATACCCTCTTCATCGTTGCCTGCAAATATAGGTACCTGAACATCTGTTGGCCTCCCAATTAAATATCCATAATCCTGATTTCGCCACCAAACTGTCTGATTTGGCACCATATTCATATATTCATCAATTTCAGAATCGGGCAATTTGATAACCGAGAACAGAGTTCCCATACCATCGTGCTTTTCTGCAATTCTTTTATGTTTGAATGCTATATAATTTTCATCAACCGCTGATTCGTCAACAATATATTTTCCTTGCCAAGTTAACGGGATTTCCAGTTTAAAATTCATTGCTTCATTTTTATATAATATCATATCGTCCTGACTGCTAACGGCTACCCATATAGAAACACATATTATTGACACTATTATAACAGCAAACACGGCCAACGCTATGAATTTCGATGTCTTTCCGTTTTTGGAGCGGATTTTTGAAAATCTGCTTTGCAATTTCTTTTTGTCTGCACTCATCTTGGTTGTGAACATCTTTTCCAACATATAAAATCACCTCCTTATTTTTCTACCAATTCAAGAATGGTTTTCATATATAACTTTTGTTCTTCATCGTTCATATTTTTTGTAACTTCCATATCGCATGAAATCTCGCATGCTTCGCTCAAATTGCTACTAATCAGATATGAAAGAGGATTAAACCAATGGACCGCATTAACAAGTAATGCAAACCACTTTATAATCAAATCTTTTCTTTTGTAATGAGTCAACTCGTGAAGAAATACCAACCTCATCATATCGTGTGGTATTTCCTTGCAAGGCATATATACAACCGGGAAGAAAACGCCAACAAGCATCGGCGATCCTACATCCGGCGACATTCTGACTCTTATCTTCCTACGTATTTTTAATTCTCTTTTCACTTCAAGCAAAACAGAATTACCTTCCATCGAAATTGCATTTTTTCTTCTTTGCAGTATGTATATCAGATAACTCATCATTACAATCATAAGGAAAATTCCCACTCCGCATATCCAGATAATTGCAAGCAGATCAAGCACCTTTATTTTTACATCCTGTGTCACACTGATTTCTCTTTCCGTAATTGGCTGTGTCTCGGGAACATCAGGAACCTGTTCGGTAATTTCTGTAATCTCTATTTCGGTTGCAGGTGTTTCGGTTCGTGTCATATATTTTATTCTCTGAACTTCTCGCTCCGGAATAAGCTTGTATGTAGGTATAATCACTATCCATACATAATACTGCCACTTTGCAGGAAATTTCTTAGTTGTAATCGGTTTTAAGCATAACAAGATAGCGGTTATACTAAATCCGAACAGGCTTAAGATAAGCACTGTTTCAAAAAGCTTCGTCATAATCTCACTCCAATTCAAACATTTTTTTCAAATCCGACATATCCTCATTTGAAAGTTTTTTGTTTTCATAGAGTGTCGCAACAAGATTCTTTACTGATCCTTTATAAATCTTTGATAATAGATTCTCTGTTTCATCAAGAGCATATTCGCTCTGCTTGAGTACAGGGAAATAATAGTTTATCTTGCCTTTTTTATCACAAGAAATAACGCCCTTTTTAAGCAAACGAGCCATAAAGGTTGCAACGGTAGAAGCAGTCCAATCATTGTTATTAAGCTCTTTTATAATATCTGCAACCGTAAGTTTTTCCTTACTTCTCCATAGAATACACATAATCTCGTATTCCGCATCTGTTATCGTATGTTTTATAGCCGACATAATATCACTCCTTTTAAAAATAATATATCTACATCTGTGGCTATATTCATTATAGCAAGTATATCTACATTTGTCAATATACTTTTATAAAATAATACAAAAAAAACGACAAGTCTCGGCTGCAAAACAATTCATCGGATTGTTTTATTTAAGTGCAAAATTAACCTTGACTAAAGGCAATAAATTGTACTATAATATTAGTATACTGTGACAAGGAGATTTATATGGTGAATTCTATTGAAGCTGAAATATTAAAGGCCCTTAATTCCGCTTTTTCAAACAGAATACTTGATGATATATTTTCGTTTATATCATTTTTGGGCAACAAGGGTGCTGTATGGATAATACTGGCACTTGTGCTCATGCTTATTCCCAAGACACGAAAGTGCGGGATATGTGCTGCGGTTTCGCTTATATTGTGCCTTATAATAGGCAACGGTGTATTAAAACCTCTGTTTGACAGAGTTCGCCCATATGATTTTGACAAGGCAATCAAGCTTATAATACCTGCCCTCGGTGATCCGTCTTTTCCGTCGGGACACACCATGGCGGCATTCGCAGTGGCAGAGAGCATACGCAGATATTATAAAACTCCGGGTATATATGTATACATAGGCGCTGCACTTATGGGACTTTCCAGAATATACCTTTGTGTGCACTACCCTACCGATGTGATTTTCGGAGCGATGCTTGGCATTGTGTATGGATATGCTTCATATAAATTAATCAGTCTTGAAAGGAAAACACTATGAAATCAGATGCAATGAATATCTATACCAAAGACGGTGTTACCTACCTTAGATACAAGATTTTCGATAGATTTGACTTCGTGAACCATGCTGTGTCCACCAGGCACGGCGGTGTGTCTCAAAAGGAGCACCTAAAGAGCCTTAACCTGGGATTTAAAACTGACGATGACCCTAAAAACGTGGTAGAAAACTACAGACGTTTTTGCAAGGCGGCAGACTTTGATGTCGAGAGGCTGGTGTTTGCCAAGCAGACCCACAGTGCAAACGTACGCCTTGTAACAGAGGATGATATAGGCAAAGGGATTTTCAGAGACAGGGATTATACAGACGTAGATGCTCATATAACCAATACCCCCGGCATAGGGTTGGTGATACACACTGCAGACTGTGTGCCCATAGCATATTTAGACCCGGTTAACAAGGCAATAGGCAACGCTCACTGCGGCTGGAGAGGAACATATGATAATCTGGCTGAAAAAACCCTTGATGAAATGAATAAGAGATTCGGCACCCGTCCGGAGGACGTGATATGCTCCATAGGACCTGCAATATGCAAAAATTGCTATGAGGTATCGGAGGAACTATACATTCAATTCATGGACAAATTTGGATTTGAGGATGCTATATTTATAAAGGATTCAAAGCATTATCTTGATTTGATGCTTATAAATAAACACATACTGGAAAATGCCGGAGTAAATAAAATTGCATTAAGCGACCTTTGCACCTGCTGTAACAGTGAGGATTTCTATTCACACAGAGGATTGGGACCCGGCAGGGGGCTTATTTCTTCGATAATTTCTATGGTGTAGGGACGGGATTTATCCCTTACGCCCAATTACGGAATGCATAAATGCATTCCCTACAAAGTTAACACGAGGTAAACATAATGAATAATAAAAAGTCTAAAGCTCTCAGCAGCTTTAAAATCTTTATACCATATTATAAGCCCTATGTATGGCTTATAATCATAGACCTGATATGTGCGGTATTCTCTACGGTATGTGAGCTGATACTGCCGCTGATAGTTCGCCACATAACAGACACTGCCATAAATACTCCTGCCCTGCTCACTATGAAGCTGGTGCTTAGGCTCGGCGGACTGTATCTTTTTCTCAAGCTTATGGACACGGCGGCGAACTATTTCATGGCATACATAGGTCATATAACCGGCACCAAAATAGAGACAGATATGAGGCGGGATATGTTTTCCCATTTAACCAAATTATCCTACAACTACTTTGATAATGCCAAGGTAGGTCAGATAATGTCCAGGGTAACCACCGACCTTTTTGATATAACGGAATTTTCACACCACTTTCCCGAAGAGGTGTTCATAGCTGCAATCAAGATAACCGGTTCATTTATCATACTCAGTGGTATCAATGTGACTCTTACGCTTCTGCTGTTTTTGATACTTCCTCTTATGCTGCTTGCAGTTAAGCTGTTCAGAGGTAAGATGAAGGAGGCATTCGCCAAGCAAAGAGAGCAAGTGGGTGAACTCAATGCCTCATTGGAGGACAGTCTGCTGGGGATAAGAGTTGTAAAGAGCTTCGCCAATGAAGAATACGAAAAAAAGAAATTCGCAGAGGGTAACATTACCTTTTATGAACGCAAAAAAGAAGCATACAAGTACATGGCGCGGTTTCAGTCATGTACCAGGTTCTTTGACGGACTGATGTATGTGGCGGTAATAGTACTGGGGTCCATGTTCATGCTGGAAGATCACATAAGTCCGGCTGACCTTATAGCATATCTGCTGTATATACAAACCCTTATCACTTCCATACGCAAGATAGTGGAATTTACGGAACAGTTCCAGAAAGGTATTACCGGTATAGACAGATTTAATCAGATAATGAGTGAAAAAGCTGATATATGTGACAGCGATAATGCCAAGCCCCTTGGTGCTGTGGAGGGCAGAGTAACATTTAAGGATGTGACCTTCAAATATAATGACAAATCCGATGATGTGCTCACCCATATTGACATAGACATCAAGAAAGGCGAAAATATAGCTATTGTGGGGCCTTCCGGCAGCGGTAAGACTACCCTGTGCAATCTTTTGCCAAGGTTTTATGAATTAAGCTCCGGAGACATATATATTGACGGTATAAATATCAAGGACGTAACCCTCAAATCTCTGCGTGATAATATAGGTATAGTACAACAGGATGTGTATCTGTTCTCCGGAACGGTACGAGACAACATAGCCTATGCCAAGCAGGATGCCACAGACACGGAAATAGAAAATGCCGCACGGCTGGCAGGTGCACATGAGTTTATAACAGCTCTGCCAAAGGGATACGATACCTATATAGGTGAAAGAGGTATAAAGCTCTCCGGCGGTCAGAAGCAGAGACTCTCCATAGCAAGGGTGTTTATGAAAAATCCGCCCATACTTATACTGGATGAAGCCACATCTGCACTGGACAACGAGAGCGAGCTCATAGTACAGAAGTCACTGGAGACACTGGCTCAAAACAGAACTACCCTAACCATAGCCCACAGGCTTACCACAATCAAAAATGCCCACAGGATAATAGTCCTCACCGAAAAAGGAATAGAAGAAACCGGAACACATGAGGAATTGATTGCCCTGGGCGGTAAATACGCTGATTTATACAAATTGTATAACAGATAGATGAAGAAGGAGGAATTTATAATGTTTTCAAGCTTAAGAGGTTGGTCAGAAATAGTCGCACTTGTAGCAATTATAGTAATAGTGGGATATTTCTACATGAAATCAAAAAGAGAAGCGGGCAAAGCACCGGAGGTTCACAATGAGCAAACGGAGAATTCCAATTACATACTTACGGTGAAAATCGAAGGTATGATGTGTGAACGCTGTGCCGCAAGAGTTACCGATGGTCTAAAAAAATTCGGTGAGATAAGTGTCAATCTGCAGGAAAAGACAGCTACGATAGTAAGCGATGAAATGCAGGAAATATCTGACGTGGAAAACACCATAAACGAGCTTGGGTACAAGTTTGAAGGTATTGTATGGTAATTTAGAAAAATCACGAAGATGGGCTGTAAATAAAGTCACAACATCCGGGGGACGGAGCTATTTTGTCATGACTTTATTTACAGCCCGTGTCTTTTTAATCGTAATCCTTGCAAAGCAATGCTCTGATGTAGTCTCTTTCCTTTGATGTAGAATCTATGTAGAAGCCTCTGCCATAGTAGAAGCACACGAGCGATTTCACCTTGGCTGCTGTATGAAGCTGGAGCTGTTTAACTCCAAGTACCTTCATATTAATATCCACCAGATTCATAAGTGCCTTGCCTATGCCCAGGTTCTGATAATCGGGGCTTACTCCGAAACGGCTCAGATATCCGATTTCTCCGTTTACGGCAACTCTGACGCTGCCTACCACCTTACCGTTTATATATGCTACCAACACAAGCTTGTTTTTGATATCATCGGCTACTGTCTCACGGGTCTCATTAAGAGCCGCCAAGGAATACTCCGTCTTTGCGAGTTCCTTATATTTCACAAAGGCATCGCCGGTTATCTCCATAATCTGGTCTATGTCTGCCTCTGATGCATTGCGTATTTCAAAACCGTTATTAACCATAATACATTCCCTTCCTTTTAATCACCCATGGTAAGAGCCATGACTGCCTTTTGCACATGGAGTCTGTTTTCTGCTTCGTCAAATATTACCGAACGGGGTCCGTCTATGACTTCCGATGCCACCTCGTATTCTCTGTATGCAGGCAGGCAATGCATAAATATTGCTTCAGAATCAGCCATATTAAAGAGCTCCTCGGTAACTGTATAATCCTTGAATATTTTTATTCTCTCCTGCTTTTCTTCCTCCTGGCCCATGCTCACCCATGTATCGGTTATCACGACATCAGCATTTTTTATAGCTTCCTTGGGGTCTTGAGTGAGGATTACCTTGGAGCCTGTAGACTTGGCAGTATCAAGGGCTCTTTCGGTAACAAATGCATCACATTCATAGCCCTCGGGAGTTGCTACACTTATATTCATACCGAGCTTGGTGCAACCGTAGAGCAGTGAATTGGATATATTATTTCCGTCACCTACGTAGCATACGTTCTTACCCTTTAATCTGCCCTTGTGCTCGTAGATAGTCTGGAAGTCGGCGAGTATCTGGCATGGGTGCAAAAGGTCTGTAAGACCGTTGATAATGCTTATGGAGCCGTACTTTGCCAAATCTTCAACATCCTGCTGTGAATATGTACGTATCATGATACCGTCCAGAAATCTTGAGAGTACATTGGCGGTATCGTATATGCTTTCACCTCTGCCCAGCTGTATGTCATTGCTGTTTAAATACAGTGCCTGACCGCCCAACTGATACATACCAACCTCAAAGGAAACCCTGGTTCTGGTGGAGGATTTGGCAAATATCATACCCAGGCTCTTGCCCTTCAGGATATGGTGAGCTCTGCCTGCTCTGTTGTCTGCCTTGAGGTGAACTGCAAGGTCGAGTATCTGTTCTATATCATTAACGGTTAAATCATATAAACTAAGTAAATGCTTCATTTTTTATTTTCCTTTCAAAAAACTATATATTTATCGGCAAGTAATGTGAATTAATCCATGCACTGCAAAAGTGCATCGGTGAATTCATCTGCATCTTGTTTGGTTATGATAAGCGGAGGTACAATTCTGAGAATGCTGTCTCCTACCGCACCCACCAGATAATGCTTATCTATAAGCTTATTTACCACTTCACGAGCTATGGGGTTATTAAACTCCACACCTATCATGAGACCCATACCGCGTACTTCCTTTATATAATCACAGAGCTTGGATTTAATCATATCTCTCATGTACTCTCCCACCGCAGCGGAATTCTGTACCAAATCCTCCTGCTCCATAACATCAAGTACGGTGAGTCCTGCTCTGGTGCTTAAGGGATTGCCGCCAAATGTAGTACCGTGGTCACCGGGCTTAAATGCCGATGCTACCTCCTCTTTGGCAAGAAGTGCACTCACTGGTACACCACCGCCGAGAGCCTTAGCCAGAGTCATGATATCCGGAGTTACACCGTAATTCATATAGGCAAACATTTTACCGGTTCTGCCGATACCGGTCTGGACCTCGTCATCTATGAGTAGTATACCCTCACTGTCACATATAGTGCGGATAGTCTTGGCAAATTCGTCACTCACGGGGTGAACACCGCTCTCGCCCTGTATGAATTCTATCATAATGGCTGCTGTATGCTCATTTACCGCGCTTTTAAGACCATCAATGTCATTTATATCCACATGTACAAATCCGGGTGTAAGCGGCTTGTAGGGTGCCTTGTATTTATCCTGACCTGTTGCGGTAGCTGTGGTGATGGTCCTGCCGTGAAAGGATTTGTTGAGTGTGATTATCTCGTAGCGGTCAATACCTCTTTCATAAAAATACTTTCTGGCGAGCTTGATGGCGCCTTCATTGGCTTCGGCTCCGGTGCTCGCAAAAAACACCTTATCAAAATCAGATATCTCACAGAGCTTTTGGGCAAGCTTGGCTTGGTTCTCCACGTAGTACACACTGGAGGTGTGGAGAAGCTTGGACACCTGATCGCAAAGTGCCTCTACAAGCTTGGGGTGTGAATGACCCAGAGCACTTACTGCTATGCCAGCAAAAAAATCTTTATATACTTCACCCGATACATCGGTAAGCTCTATACCCTTGCCCGACCTGAAGCAAAGAGGTGTCCTGCTGCCGAAGGTGTTCATATAATATTTTTGGTCAAGAGATACTATCTCCTTTAGTTCGTTAAGTGACATAAAAATCCCTCCGTAATTCTCTATTGTATAATTATACATCAATAATTAATAAAAATCCATAGGTAAAACTCACAAAACACGAGGTTTAGCACGAAAATATATGTAAATTTATACAATGCATTAAAAATTCCGTATATTGGCATAAAATAATGTGTATAAATCATGTTAACATGCACATAATACGTTTTGTCAGCTCGAGCTGAATAAATATAGATTTGGTTTTGAATTCTTTAGAAGTGATTTTAAAGAAATCAAAATCAAGGTATTTAATAGACTTACGAAAAACATCCGCAATTATAGGACCGCAAAAAATTAATATTGGGATATCAATTCAGAAAGCATCGTATAAATTCATTTTTTGCATATACCTGTTCATCTGCGATATTTTTCAAAAAAGTCTAAAGGTGGCTGTAACGCCACCTTACATATTATACTACTATTTCTGATATTTTTCAACCGTTATTTTTAATTTATGAAATAACTATATAAAATTTATATTACAACAAAGTCTTCGACAAAGCGAAGACTTTTAAAGTTATATGCTATATATGACGAAAAAGCATATAATTTGAATTATGAGCACTGTTTGGGTTATTAAATGCAGAGCGAATTACAAGGTAGATTTCACCATTTTCATATAAAACCGCAGGATACTGAAATCCGACACAATCCGGATTTTGATCTTCACGATTAATTATATCCAGAGCCAATGTGAAGCTTTCAAGATCCTTACTTTCATACAAAGAAAGCACATTTCTGTAGGTGTGACAGTCATATTCAGCAGTTTTTTCGGTCTTTCTGTTGGTTATAAGCAGATATCTGTCATCTGCAGATATAATCCTGAACATCGAATTGGAAACCGGTGCATCCACGATATCTTCGAATTCAAGCATTTTATCATGCTCTGCGGTATTGACGCGAAGCTTTAGAATTGAACCAATTTTCCAACGCATGTAATTGTATAAATTGCCGTCGGGAGCAAGAACTATATTACCCTCGATTGTATCACCTTGATTTACTGCTCTTTGCTGCCACAGACCATCAAAAGGCATTATCTCGGATAAAGTCCAGTTTTCAGGCTTCATGAAATCTGCGTTTTCGTCCACAGAAAGAACAGCAGGCAAATGTGAACCGTACTCCCAGCATCCATATTCGCATGAAGTATAGAAACGACCTTTGAACTTGACCATCTGCATGGGACCACGATGTATACCGCCGTAAAGGCAGGTAAGGTTTGAACCATAAAAAATAACAGTGGGCTCAGACCAGGATACTCCTTCATCACATGAGGATATGATATGCAGATTGCCGTATTCTGTGGTGACACCTAACATATACAATGTATCACGATGATAGAAAAGCATACCCCAAAACATAGGATAAATATCTGTAAGATACCGCCATGTTTTACCGTTGTCCTCCGAACTAAAGAGAAGTGAAAGGTTTTGAGGTGTACGTGGACCGAAAACATCCATGCTCGCTATCAGTTTACCGCTTTTTAGTCGTACAATTGAAGGAGAACCCAAATATTGACCGCTTACATCATAGTATTTATCATCGGGGTGAAGATAGTTAATGACAGTACAGCCGTCGGGTATATCGCCGGTACGAAACAATCTTGTCTTGCTTCGTAATCCGGATTCTGATTCTATATAGAACTCGTAATCTTGGTCTTTTTTTAGCCCGGATATCTCCACCAAGCTATCTGTAATATCAAGCTTAGTCTTATTTTCAGATGAGCGTTCCCCATAAAAAAGAGTGTGTCCGCCGCTGCAACCGTAATCAAACCATTCGATTTGTGCTCCGTCTGAAGTCGGTGCTAACCTACATATGTACGGATTATGCAATTGATTTTTTTGATTTATCGGCATATAGGGTCTATGATTAATTTTGCTGCTCCCTTTCATTGGTTTTACCTCCCGTATTATCTACTGTACTGTAAATATATCTGCCTGCTAAAACACATTCTCGTCTTCCGTCCGGAAGAATAATTTCTGCAATTGTATCAGCAGGTATATCAAATTCAAACTTTATATCCGTCTGTGTATAATACCAATAAGACGACAGATGCCCACGGCGGGTTTCAATGGATGATTTTAAAAAGCCTATGCGTTTGTCCGGATGCGGCTCAATCCTGCAGTGCTTATATCCTGCTCCGTCATCAAGGGGTCTGATACCTGCCGCCACACCGAAAATCCAATCATATACAGCACCGTAAGCATAGTGATTGTATGAATTCATGGCTTTATCCCAGAATGACCCATCCTCTTTGATGCCATCCCAGTGTTCCCACATAGTGGTAGCACCACGGCCTACAGAATAAAGCCATGAGGGATACTGCTCCTGCAATAATAAATCATAGGCAGTATCTGCATAGCCGTTATCGGACAAAGCATGCAAAAGATAAGGAGTACCTACAAAACCCGTAGTAAGCTTATTGCCGTTGTCACGAATCATTTTTGATAATTCAGCGGCGGTTTTTTCCCTATCGGTACACAAATTAAAATACAATGCAATAGCATACGCTGTCTGAGTATGAGCTGCAGGCAAATCATCTTTGATAAACTCTCTTTGAAATGCAGACACAATATTGTGATACAGCTCGACATATTCTGACATATCATATCCAAGTACATTTCCGGATTTAATTAACAATGAAGTACTGTATGCATAATATGCGGTTGAAATATAATCATAAGGCGTAGCACCATTGTATGAGCCATCCTCGTTATCCATAGCCAGCCAGTCTCCAAACTGCTTGCCTCCCTGCCACAGATATTCATCATCACCGGTATTGCGGATATAATCCACCCATTTTTGCATACTTTCAAACTGATTTTGAAGTATTTTTTTGTTGCCGTATGCCATGTAAATTTCCCAAGGGCATATAGTGGCTGCATCTCCCCATGCCGAGGATACATTCTCCCGGTATTGCAAATTACAATCCGGAACGAGCCATCCCACACTGCCGTCCGGCATCTGACCTGCCGCCAAATCGGCAAGCCATTTTTCAAAGAATCTTTCAACATCAAAGTTAATTGCCGCAGTGCGTACAAAGACCTGTGCATCACCCGTCCAGCCGAGACGCTCATCTCTTTGAGGGCAGTCTGTGGGCACATCTATAAAATTACTTTTCTGCCCCCAGACAATGTTATGATATAGCTGATTAAGCTTGGGATGACCGCATACAAAATCTCCAGTACGCTTAATATCCGAGTGGACTGCAATAGCTCTGAAGGAGGATAAATCTATATCCTCATACGGATAAGAGTCAAGCCTTATATATCTGAAGCCCTGCCAGGTAAATGAAGGTTTAAATATCTCCATACCGTCTCCGGACAAAACATATGTGTTTTGCTGCCTTGCGGAACGCAGGTTATCGGTATAGAAATTACCGTATTTATCTAAAATCTCAGCATGGCTGATTATAACTTTGTCGCCTCTTTTACCGCATATTTTCACCTCAACATACCCTGAAAGGTTCTGCCCGAAATCGATAACCTTCTCGCCCGAAGGAGTTTCAATCAATTCCCGTGGATATATGATATCCTGCTCTGTCACCTTTTCGCCCTGCTGGACAATTATATGCGTATGTACACTATCATCATTTAATGCATACCCGAGCTCTTCAACCAATGCTGTTTTATCAACGAATTCCCCGTGATATATAGAGGAGCTCACTATGTGTGAGGTTCTGACCTTGGTGTTTTCATCTGAATTAATATATGCCTTGGTGCCGTCTGTAAATATAATCTCAAGTGCGTAAATCAATGATATATGATCCGCATAGTGATTGCGGTGCTCTGCTCCTGCACGAACATAACCCACAGCCCATCCCTCGGCACAAATAAAGTTTAAGGCGTTTTCCGATTGAATAAGCTCGGTTACGTCATATATCTGATACTGCAGCCGCTTGGTATACTCCGTCCAATATGGAGTATACAACTCATTTGTAACTCTGCTGTCGTTAATAAATGCACGGTACATACCCATGGCTGTAACAGCCAGAGTAGCCCGGGCTACAGGCTTGCAGAGTGTAAAATCAGTATAAAATTCATAGCAGGCTTCAGCTTTATTGACGGGTGATTTTATCCATGTTGAATTACTGAGCATTATTATACTCACCCCTTAACTCCGCCAATATTAATTCCTCCCAGAATTCTCTTCTGGAAAACGGCAAAAATTATAAACGGCGGCACACTTGCAAACACAAGTGCCATAAAGTATGTATTCATCTGTATGCTTGTATCGGTCTGAAGTCTGTAAATTTTGAGCGGTACCACCACATTCCTGTCAAGTACGAGCAGCGGTGTGAAAAAGTCTGACCATGCACTGCTGAGTACATTGATGGACTGATAAATAATTACAGGCATTACCAGCGGAAGCATTATCTTAAAAAATACACCATAATTGGTGCAGCCGTCAATTTTGGCAGCTTCTACATACGAGCTCGAAAGTCCGTCAAATGCATTCTTAAAAAGAAGCACCGCAAAGGTATCCGCACCGGCACTAAGCCACATGGGCCAGAATGTATCCAAAAGATTGATGCCGTATGCACTTTCACCAGCAAACGGGAAATGAAGCCATGAAATATAGTTCGGCACCATACGTATCTGACCCGGCATCATCATAGTCCATACTACAAGTGTGAATATGAGCTTGCTGCCCTTCGGCTTTAGCTTTGACAGTACATATCCGCCAAAGCCGCAGACCACTATACTGACAATCAGATTACCGATTGAAAGTACAATAGTATTTATAAACGAATCTCCCAGCTGGAGATAATTCCACGATTCGGTGATACGGGTTACTATACGATTTATGGACATATCCTTTGGGAAAAAGCTGAATTCACTGTAGATTTCATGTGTGTCCTTAAATGAAGTAAGCACAGTCCATACAGCCGGAACCACAGAAGCAATCGAAACCATGACAAGCAGTGCAAAGAATATCCAATATATCAGCTTGCCGCTTGCTGTCTTTAAATCCGAGGTGCTGAGTACCCCTGTTTGTTTAGATATGTGTTTTTTCATAGCGGTACCCTCCTTTAGTAGCGGTCTTCTACTTTTTTGTTTAATTTAAAGTAGAAGATAGTAAACACTATCAGTATCAAAAATATAATTACACCCAGAGCCATAGCCTGTCCGGTACCCTTACCTCCGCTGTTGAATCCGTACTGATACAGCTGGTAAGACAGAGATGTAGAGGCACCGTTTGGTCCGCCGCCGGTCATGGCAAGCGGCTGCTCCATAATCTGAAACACACTGATAATCTGACGAACCAGATTGAGCAGCAGAAGTCCCTCCATGGCAGGTCTGGTAACATGCCACAGCCTTTTAAAAGGACCTGCACCATCAATCAGTGCCGCCTCATAGACCTCCACAGACACACTCTGCAGTGACGCATAATACAAAAGCATGGTTCCGGCGAAGCCCTTCCAGGTCATATAAATAATAATTCCCAAAATTGTGAAGTCGGGATTGTTGAGCCAACCAAAGGATTTGATACCCAGCTTGCCCAGAAGCATATTTAAAAGTCCGGTCTGATCGGGATAATACATAAAATACCACATAAGCATAGCCGCTATGCCGGGGATAACGGCAGGTATGTATATAAGCACTCTGAAACCGCTTTTGAAATGTATAATCTCATTGAGCATTATTGCAATAAAAAGAGGCGGTAAAAATCCGACTATAAGTGACCATAGTACATACTGAACCGTGTTCCACAGCATGGGCAGAAATTGTGTATGACTGAGGACCTTGATATAATTATCCAATCCGCAAAAATCCAAAACGGTATAAGCTCTCATATTAAAGAAAGACCACACACCGCCAAGCACTGTAGGACGCCATACAAAAAGATAAAGTATGATAACCATGGGAAGCATGAGTATCCATGCATCAATATTGTTGCGAAGACGTGCGGAATTACGTGCACGCATTCTCTTGGCAACATCTGTATCTTTATTAATTTTCAAATGTCATCTTCCTTTCCGGATTATTTTTTGCGAGCGATTGTTGTATCGCCCGCAAAAAATATAAATGTTACTGTATTAATATGTCAAATTATCCAGGTAGTTTGACTGGAAGTCTGCGTTGGCTTTCTTTAAGAGCTTAGCACAATCGGCATCTTTGTTGGTCAGTACTTCCTGAATGAGACTGTCTATCACTGCATACAATTCTTGTGCACAAACAGGCTCCTCCGGCTGTATATCAGCAGGGCAATCAGCTACGAATTCGTTGTATAATCTTACGTGATTGATATTTGAATTTGCCATATCATCAACCAGCTTATTGCTCCATGCCTGGCTCTCCGCCTTATCGCTCCACATGCTCATCCCTTTGACACCTACAAGCTGATTTGTTTCAACACATTGGTCAAGGTAATTCTTGGTATTTGTTTTGAATTCTTCTGTAGTCTCAAAGCTGATAGCGGTTTCAAGCCAGCGCAGTGCTGCGTCAATCTGGTCTTCGGTAGCATTGGCATTAATGCAGTATACACCGCCTCCGAGGAGTGTAACATGACGCTTGGGACCTGCAGGCATTGCCATCATGCCGATATGGTCGGGCTTCATACCATACTGGAACACCTTGGTAGGTACATCACCGGCTGCAATCATCATACCGGCATTGCCTGTAGCGAAGGTCTTGTTGTATTCGGTTCCGTCAATTAATGTAGTGGAAGGCAGTACATCATATTTCCACTTCAAATCCTTGATATACTGCAATGCCTTTACAGCTTCCTTGGTATCAAATGTGGCTTGCCATTTACCGTCTTTATCCTTCTCCATGAAATCAACGCCAAATGACCAGGCTACAGGCATAAACATCCAACCGCCGTAGTTACCGGAGGAAGGGAACACAATACCCGGCTTTCCGGTAGCCTTTTTAATCTTAACCGCAAAGTCTGCAACCTCATTCCAATCCTTGGGCTGCTTGGGAGTGCCGTCCGCCTCCATAAGTCCTGCAGACTTCATAAGCTCAGTGTTAAATGCAAGACCCAATACATATGTGCTGTTTGGCAGTGCATAAACCTTACCGTCTTTGCTGATTACTTCAAGGATATCTTCGTTCAGCATTCCGTCAAAGCCATGCTTGGACAATACCTCGGATATATCTGCAGAATACTCTGAACTTATAATCTCCGGCATTTCGGTAAAGCCTGTCTGATACACTATAGGCAATTGTCCGCCTGCTGCCTTGGCATAAAATGTCTTTCTGTCCCAGGTCCACTCATCAGGCCTTATGGATACATCCGGATTTGCCTTTTCAAAACGTGTTTTTCTCTCATTCATTGACTCATACTGAGGATTGGACTTAGCAGGCCAGTTACCCACCGAGACGATGGTTCTGCCCTCTTCGTCTTTGGTTGCATCCTTCTTACCGCAGCCGGCAAAAGCACATGCAAGCAAAGACACTATCAAAGCCAATGCAGCTGCTTTTAATATTACTTTTCTCATAAATTACCACTCCTTAAATTAATTATTTTTTGTAGACCACAAGAGCCTGAGGATTTGTCTGCAATGTCTGAAGGATGATTACATCACAGTTGTCTCCTGCGCTTTCGTAATCCACTATGGCATCAAAGCCTGCAGTATACAACCTCTTGCCGGAAGGAAGATTCTTGTCATAATACATGCATTTCATTGCAGATAAGTCAAGAACTTCATCCACATCGGCACCGGACTTGTATCCCCATGACAGGGTTCTGTCACCCGTTTTGTTTACATAGCCGAATGACAGCTGGAAGTTACTGTTAAATCCGGCATCAAACAAAGAGGTAGTATCGTTATCGCCTTTCCAATGTGCGGTTCTCGCTTCGCTGCTTGCATCGTACAGCTTTTGCAGATGAATAACTCTGCCGTTTTGTGCTGTTCTGAAGCGTATCAGGTCGCCTTCGGAGATTTCCGCTACCGGGTCACTGTCGGAATTTAATTCCTCGGCATATATCTCTAACTGCCTTTCATTACCCTGCATTAATCCCTTTATGAGCTTATAATGTTCATCGTCCTTATCAACAGCATCAGAAACACGGCCTACTATAAGCATCTTTGAATTCAGCCAATCGTTCTCTGCTGTATCGTTGGGATTAACATGATAAATCATAGCATCAACGATTTCATTAGTTCCTTTGACTTTATATGCCTCCATCTTGAATTGGACTGTATTATTGAAGTTACTTTCCTTTGCTATAAAGTAATCCGAAGCATCGGAGCTCAGGCTATCCTCTTCGGGAACACAAAATACCTGTGTGGTAGAATTAACCGGAAGAGTCTTATCAAATCTTCCGCTGTATTTTGTGAGGTACTTGGTGCCGTCTGCCACTCTTACCAGAGAATTGTCTGCGTTTTCTTCAGAGGATACATAGTGAGTATCGATGGCTGTGATTTCATTGTCGGAATTCAGCTTGAAGAGGACTATCTGCGACTTAAATGCAATTTTATCTCCGCTTACGGTTGTATCCGGGATACTCTTGGCTGCAGCTACAGAATCGGTATATCTGATACCGTCAATCTTTATACTGTCTGCCGATGAATATACAGCTAATCCGGAAGCTTTTGAATAAATTCTGAACTTCAGGTCATTATTAAATGCATTGTCACCGAAGCTCAATCCGCTCAAGAAACCAACATTCATGCCATCATAGCTGCTGTCTGCAATCATTACGGCTTCGCCATATATATTGAGAAGCAAGGTCAGCTTTTGTCCAAGCTTTATATCATTCTCCAGACTTTGGTATGCCTTGTTGATGGTATAGAACTTACCTTCAATTTCTACATTAAGCTTGTCACCTGCTTCAATCTGAGATACGATGCCGCTCACCTTATCTTTGGTAACGATAATTTTGATACGGCTGTAATCCTTGGCAGCAAGCACATTTAATACATCATTGGATTCAAGAGCAGTTATATCTACCGGCTCACCGTTTGAGGATATCATCTCAATTCTTTCGTACTTATCGAGCTCAATACTGCTTTGATTATCAATTTTGCTGAATATGATATTATTATTTACATCAGCGGATTTATATACATATGCATGATAATCATTTACCACAACTGCGTCATATCCGCTTTTGCCATCGCTGTCTATCACCTTGACACTGCCGCTCTCCAGGTTATCAAAAAGCTCCTGTGTACCGGTTGCCGGAGCGGCACCGTTATAAAGAACCACCGCACCTGCAACATCTAATGATTTATTACCTTTATCCTCATCATAATAAACCAGGGTACTGCCGTTATAGCTTACATAGTCATAGGTGTCGAATTCAACGATTTTTTCGTTTGCTTCCTCGGCATATGCTATGTGTATAACATCGTCTTCATCATAGAGCACACATACATTGCTGCCTATGAGCTCTATCATATCAATGCCGTCATTTACTTTGAAACGAGTGCCTTCAACAACTGCCTGCCCCTCCGATGCGGTAACATCAAAAGCTATATTGATATCATCATAGCCGGTGAGGATTCCCTCCAGGAACTTGTATCCGAAATTATCATAGAGCAATGTATGATCATCGGATGAGGTATAGCTGTATGTGTTATCTGAGCCGTCTGTCTTGATAGAATCTATAACATACTGCGGAGCAGTAAGAGTATGGTAGAGCAGCTCTGCAACGTCATTGAGAGAGAACACATCGTCTTGGTTATTGTCAATCAAATCGAGCTGTGAAGCAATTGTCACATAACCCGAGGGATACCCTCCCCTCGCCTCAGCGGCGGGTTTGTATCCGAGCATGCAAACAGCAATCTTCACCGCTTCTGCATAGGTAATCGGGTCTGCGGGTCTGAACATTCTGTTGTCTCCTACAGATAGAATACCGCGCTCTACAAGGCAGTTGACGCTATATGCCGCATAGTCATACATAGCCATATCGATAAAGTATCTGGTATCTTTGTCTCTGATGGTATCATCTATACCAAGTACCCTCGCTGCGTATACTGCAAAGTCGGCTCTGCTGACTGCCGAGTCATATACGGCGGAATTTTTCTCATATAATATATTTAATTTTTCAAGAAGATTAACCGCATTCTCATATGGTGATGAAGTTTCTGCAGCCATAGCACCTGTTACGCTGAAAACAATCATGAAAGAGAGTATAACCGAAATAATTTTCTTTAGCATAATACGATAATCCTCCTTTTACTTCAAATTGTATATGTAATAGATAATTTTGGCTGCCTGTGCTCTGGTAAGAGACTGCTTGGGAGCGAATTCCGACGCAGTCATACCACTGATAACCTCTGCTTCATAGAGGGCATATACAGCCTTTTTGGCATAATCGGAAATGCTGTAGTCGTCATCAAACTTAAAGCTTGATTCAGTTTCCTCCTCGGCAAGCTTTCCGGCACTTACCGCTGTACGATATGCTATAACTGCCATATCCTCACGGGTGATATTCATACCCGTGCCAAAGCGATTATCTCCTATGCCGTTGATAATACCGCTGCCGCATGCCGCTTTGACATAGGGTGCATACCAGGCAGAGTTGTCTACATCTGCGAAGTCAACCGCTGCGGGCTCTGCGTTTTTAAAGAATGTAAGCATTATTATCTTTACGAATTCTTCACGGGTTATATTATCATTGGGATAGAACAGTCTGTCGCCCTTGCCGGAGATAATGCCTTTTTGAGCGAGTTCCACTATGGACTCTACCGCCCAGCTTACACCATCAATATCATCAAAGATATTCTTATTAATTTTCTCGGCTTCATTTCCTGCAACAAAGCTTCCGGAATAGCTTGAATTACCACCCTTGTTGGAGGGCTTGGTATTGGAAGGCGAGCTTCCCGTTCCGGATGAGCCACCGAGGGCATTTTCTAACTCGGAATATGAAGCATACACATTACCGCTGACACTAAGCGCCTGATTATCGGTAATTGTGCGATTCATAAACTCACTTACTACAGCCTGAATATTGGCATATCCGTCGGGCATCTTGACAGTACTTAACACAAACTGTTCGGTAAGTGCATCATCAAAATCAGATATTTTATCAAAGGTTTGGCTCTTGAGAATACCGGTGGTATATGTACCGAATTCGGCTGTAACATAGGATTTAGTATAAAAATCCTTTATGTCACCTTTATCAAGGTCAAGGTAATCCGCCGCTGTAAACAGATTGGTCAATGTACCGCTCTTGACAGCTGCAATTGCTGCAGCCTTCTCATACAAAGCTATGGCTGCTGTCTTATCCTCCGGGTCGAGGGGCGCTGTGGTTATAGCTTGCAGCATTAACTGAGCAGCATATGTATCAAATGCATATTCACAATCGAATCCAAGTGCAAATGCTTCTTTCTTACAGATTTTTTGTATTTCTGCTATGGGGTCTTCTGCATTTACTGCAGAATTCAAAAGTGCAATTGCCGCCTTGCTCTCTTCCGGATTGCTGTAGAGTATCTGCTCGGTATTAACGCTGTTTTCACATTCGCACGATATATATGCATCATACATACCGCTGGGTCTGTCTCCGAGACCAAATGTGATTTCATACGCGCCGCCGGCTGTGGTTTTCAGCTCATTTCTGTATACGATAATATCGGGATATTCATCTCTGGAACCGGCACTGCGCAAATCTGCCGGAGTCTTGCCGTGTGCATAGACATCGACACAGACGGTATGACCGCTCTCTTTGCAGGAGGCAGTACCATACAGTCTGATGCCTGCGGTACCTACCTGCTCACTATCTGCAAATACAGCGGACGGACATACAGATGCCATGAGCATTGTCGTAATTGATATTGCCGAGATTAGATTTTTCTTTTTGTGCATCATGTTTTCCTCCATTTTTTAAGTTTGCAATCACTCAGCCGCATAACGCAGCTGAGTGATTGTGCTTAGGATTGTATATTACTGTGCTGAGGTTTTATTGAACTCTGCAACAGGTAATACAGGTTTCATAGTATCCATACCATCCCAAAGGAAAGTCTTAACCTTAGTTACTTTTGCAGCATCATCTGCACTCATGGTAAATGAGCATGAGATGTTTGCCTCTTTGTCAAGTGCAGTTGAAATACCATCCTGCTCTACTTCTTCGAAGTCCACCTTGTACATGGTATCGCCTTCGTAGAGTGCCATGAAGAATACATAGGTCTTATTGGTGCCGGCAGTGTTGATAAGTCTGGTACCGGCTGTAATGGTATCTCCCTCTGATACAGTACCGCTTGTAGCCGGTGAAGCATTCTTCCAGATGTACATAGGCTCAGCTATGATGACACCCTCGGAGGAAGCGGTAATGGTCTGCTCATATGCAGGGATATCCTTGCCGTTTGAAGTCAATCCCGACACTGTAAGAGTGTAGGTGCCGCCCTTGGTGAGATACTCTCTGAGATTCATGTAGTATACGTCTGTATCCTCGTCATAGTCTCCTTCGAAGGGTATATCGTTTCCATCTTCATCTGTTAATGCAAAGTTGGATTCGGAGGGTGTGTCTACGGACTTCTGCCAGAAAGCTATGCAGACGGTATCTGCAACAGTGGTAAGCTCGGATGCAGTACCGTAGTTTGAACCGTAATAATCCGAGAAACGAACCTGCATAACGCCTATAGAGGAAGCTTCTTCGTATGTGTGTTTAACTTCAATATTGTCGATTAAAGTGGATGCATCCAGAGCATTGGAATTTGTACCGAAGCTGATACCCTGTATACCATCAATACCAAGTGCGGAGAGGGATGCACCGGCAGTCTTGACACCGTCAAGATAGTACGCTGTAGTACCGTTATCAAAATCGAGCTCTATCTTAACATCATACCATACAGAGTCAGAAGCCGCAACCTTATTGGCATCCGCGGTATCCATAGTTAATGTTTTAAGTATAGTCTGCTTTGCCCATGTAGGTTCATTGGCAGTAGCAATGTTGTTCATAAATATACCGGCAACAGGCTTAGCATAATTCGTATTAGCTATACTCACTGAGTCTCCCTGAGCCCAGCTCATATCCGAAGAATCAATACCATCGGGATATACCATAACAAGCAAATTAGGTGTCTGAGCATGATTTGTGTAAACACCGTTCCAAGCAGTACTTAAACGCTCAGGCTTCATGCTGTAGCTTATGGTCACTACACCCGAAGTTATATCTGTACCCAGCGGCATATAACCGTGAGCAGGTCCACTGTTGTCATTGCCATATCTTCCGATTTTCATAACAGTTCCGTTTTGGGCATCGGTTTCGGGTATTAAAAATCCTGTATCTCTACCATTCCATCTGTGTGCAAGATACCATCCTGCAGGCTGATAGTAATCTGTGTCAGTAGAGGGTGAATCTGCACTTTCGGTAGTAAAGCCGGAGAAATTCTCAGTCTTGATTGTATCTGTCTTGATGCTTGATTCATATGTATGCTCAACCTTGATATTATCTATAAGAGTTGAAGCATCAAGAGAGTTGTACTGAGTACCGAAGCTGATGCCTTTGACAGCATTGATACCAAGTGTGCTGAGTGAAACCGTGCCGGCACTTATACCATCTAAATAATATTCGAGAGTTCCCAAATTGAAATCAATAACCATCTTCACCCTATACCATTTAGCACTGTCACCTGTAACAACATTTGAGCTGTCTGTGGTTAAGGTTTTAATTGTTGTTAAATTTTCTGTTGTGAAACCACCACCCAATATACGTTTTGCAGGGATAGAAATATTGGTGCCTGCAATAGCGCTAACGATGCGACCTGCACGTGATTCTGAATTCCATTGACCAATACTTGCTGACTCACCCTGTGCCCAACTCTCATCTGAGCTGTCAATACCATCAGGATATACCATAACAAGCAAATTTGGTGCAGGATTTGTATTGTTTCTCCATGTATCATCTGCCCTTTCCGGTTTCATATCATAGGTAATGGTTACCTTGCCGGTGCTTGCTCTTTTGCTCAGAGGCATATATGCATGTGTTTCGGAAAGATCATTGGTTGATGTTGCCGTTGACTCTAACTGACCGACCTGCATTGCAGTGCCATAGCTTGCGTCTCCGCTTACGGGGCGTACAAAGCCGTCAAACTGAGAGTTCCAACGATGTGCCAGATACCATCCTACAGGTTGATAGTAGTCTGTATCATTACCTTTTAATGATGCTGTGCTTAATGTAAATTCTTCGAAATCTTCATTGCCGATTGATTCGGTTATTTCGGAATTTTCTACCTTATAATTAAAGTAAATATTGTCGGTTTTAAGAATTCTGCCAAGGGAACCTTTTATTGAGTTTAATTCAATTCTGTATTCTTTACCTTGTGTCATTCCTGTTTCAGGAAGAGTGACATTGAGGATTCCGTCAACGAACTCTGTTTCAATACCGGAAATCCTATTACCGGTTTCACATTCATACAGCTTGATTGACGATGTATCAGCTTCAGCAACAGGTTCTGTAAATCTGATTTTAGCAATCTCACCTGCAGCATATGCAGTTTTCTTGCCAACGGTTTCTGCGAAGAAAGCGTCATCGGAATATGTGCTCCAGGTAATGTCATCCATATAAAGTGTGGTTGAACCAATAACATTCATTTGCAGATTAAGAGAAGTAAGTGTTGAACTGAGGTTGTTTGCAAATTTACTGTTTTTGATATAAGCGCCGTCTATATACAAATCAAGTGTTTGATTCTTATAAAAAACTATGCCTACAGTATACCATGTATTTGTGTTATAGGCGATACCGTCGTTGAAATTATGACCGTAGCTCGTAGTATCTGTCATACCCATGGTATTACGCATTATAAAACAGTGTACGTCAGGGGTAGAACTGGTTTCCTTTACCATGAAAGAAACACCGCCGCCAGTACTAAAAGCGGAATCAATCGTCTGAGCATTAATTTTAAAGCTCAGTGCGCCATATGTAGTATCTGTCTGAGTAGTAACCGGCAAAGAAAGTGTACTTGCAACTGTTGAGCCGTTGCCTGCAAGAACCAGGTTACCGGAAGATGCCGTAATACCGCTTACAGATAAGAAATTGTCCGTAGAAGTACCGTCGTTGTACAATTTAACAATATCATCGTAATCGTATGCAGCGAGTTTGCCTACAGAAGCTGACACAGGTACATATACAGCCGATATCAGCATTGTCAAAACAACAAGTAAGCTTAAAAAACTTTTCTTCATAATAATTCTCCTTTAATTATTAAAATTAATTATTAAATGGTATTTTAGCAAAGAGCTCGGGGTTTTTACCTTGACCTATACCCGATGCCCACTGCATAAATGCAGTTCTGCCTTTACCATCATTTTCATTTATCAGAGCCGAGAATATGAGATAATCTGCCGGCTTTTGACCGGAGACGGTAAGCTCTGTCCAGGGAATTCTAAGCTCGTATACAGTGCCTGTACCGTTTCGGGTAGCCTTAATCTCCGTAGTATCATCAAAGATATTCATGGTAGCTTTATCAAAGAATGGGTCATTCTGATTGGCATCTGCATATTTGGCGATTTTGGATTCACCGTCATCACCCAGTGCTATACCTATCTCGGTATAGTTAGAAGTCTTAGTCTGAGATTCTGCAACTCCAAACTGTATGGAATCCATAGCCCATACTCTGTCTTGTTCATCTGTGCCGCAGTGTACATCATCCTGTACTGTGGCTGCAAGATATAGGTAGTCATCATCATACATGAGGTAGGCTTCTCCGCTCAAATCCTCCTCTCCATGCCATTCGGGAGAGTTGGTGGGATTTAATCTGACATACTGCGATACAGAATCAAAGCTGATTGGTGTACCGCTGTTTTGCCACTCACCGGAGGATAACTCACCATCTATAACAGGCGGAGTATATGCTCTCTCTACCGATATGAAGGTAGTATCTGCGCTGTCGCTTACTACGCTGCCGTCATCTAAATATATGGTGGCATCTACGGTATAGCTTGATGCACGGATTTCCTCGGGGATGTTAAATCGTATGGTGCTCTTCTGACCGGAGAGGAGATTGGTGATTTCTTCACTGTCTCCCGTAGAAATATCTATCTTACCGGAGAGAGGGCTTGTACGCTTATTATTCTTTATGCTCAGGATTGCCTGCCACCTACCGTTTCTGTAGGGCATAATCCTCATATCACTGTCCAATGAATCAATGTATTTTACAGTAACGGGTGCATTGTAATATATTTTGCCTCCCGACATCAGCTTAACATTAATCTGCTCGATATTCTCGCCCATGTAAAACTTGTAATTATCTACATCCTGAATGTCATTGTATGTAATCATATCTATGACAGAGGAGTTATATACAAAGGGGTGCTTTTCGGCTACTTCCGTATTGGCAGAGCACTCAACACTGACATCTACAGATAAATCAGTATCTTTGGTAACTTCAAATGAAAACATATCATCTACAGTACTCTTTACCTCGCGGGTAATATCAAAAAGCGGAGCTTCTCTCATGGTAACTTCTTCCTTAAGGTCTGATGCTATGACATATGTAGGCGCTGTGGTGACGTTAAGAGTAATGTAACCATCATAAGCATTTATTGTGGTTTCATTGCCGTACTCATCATAAACCTTAGCGGAATCAACGCCCAAGTCAAAGCTTGCGGTCATCTGTGAGGTAGCGTTGAAAATCGCATAACAATCCTTGCCGTCCGCTGTGATATGCTTATAAATATAGATATCCTTGCTGTTCGGGTTGCTGCCGTCGGTACCTATGATTTGCTTTGATACAAATTGAGAACCCTTCAGCAGGCTGTTGTATGCGGCAAACTCAATAGCCGCCGGCAAAGCCTCACGCTTGATTTCGCCGACCTGGCCTTGTCTTACAATACCGAAGCCGCCTTCATATGCACTGGCCGGAAATCCGTCAAGTTGCAGCTGGTATATAAACATCTTATCCATAAACTGTGAGTCAAACATAAATGTCTTACATAGAAATCTGCATTGAGCTTTTCCGAGATATCTGCTTTATGATAGCCTGAGGTAGTACCGAATTCAGAGGACCAGATAGGTTTGTCTGCAATATCGTATTCATCAAGAATTGTTAAAAACTCGTCTATACCACCGGCCCCCGTGCCGCGGCTCGGATCACCGCTCTGCATAAACTGCTCCGGGAAGGGTGAACCCCAGTATGCCATGTAATCGTGCAAGGCTATGATATCAAAATACTGACCGGGATTATCACCGAGTGCGTCGAGCACATCTCTGAGCCACGCATAATTACCGTGGCTGGCATTAAAGGCAACAATTTTGGCATTGGGGTTGGCTGCCTTTATCTGCTGAGACGCAATCTTGTACATTTCGGCGTATAACTGTATATCCGAGGATATATTGACATTGTAGTTAACACCGCTGAGTCCCAATGTACCGTGAAGCCACCATTCGTTCTCTATCTCATAATAAATCACATCATCGGGCAAATCGGATGCCAAATTATAGCAATATTTACCCCACCTGTTTAAGAAGCTCTTTACGTTTTCGTCATTGGCATCATACTTCATATTATATGCCTCCGGCAAAGTACGTACCAGAACCAGCCTGCCTATGGGGCTCTCTGTATAAAGCTTGTTATTTTTCTGCATATAGTTTGAATTGGTACGGTTTTCACCGGTTGTATCATAAAATGATGACCATGAATAGTCGTCTCTGGTGTAGCCTATGCCAAGTCTGTGCAAAACCTCTAAGGTTCCCTCGGTAGCACCATAGGCTGTAGAACCGTGACCCACATTGTGGACACAGGCACCCATCCTGTCATTAACACCATCCTGATGTGGTATGACAGAAAACCGGTCTGCGTCACGAATCATCAAATTACCGGATGCATCATAAAGCTTGACCTCAACCGTAAAGAAGCCATATTCCGGTGCATCATCAAGTAATGTCACAGAAACCGTATCGTTGGCTTTAAGTTCCAGACTTTTGGTTGCTTTCTTTATGAGCTTATTTTTGTCTGTTCTTATCTCGTAGTCAAGAGCATATTCACCGCCGGCATCTGTTGAGTTGGTGATGTCGTACCCTACATCGACTGAATTTGCATCATAAATATTGCCGGGCTCATTGTGGTGAAACTCAAGCTCTATATCCCTTTTTTGAGGGATACCGTAAGTAAAGTTGTCGATAAGAATCTCACCGCTTGTATCAGCAGGAAGCTGTCTGCCGTTTTCATCAAGTCCCCAATCCGGCTGATAGTTGAAAAACACCTTGTCCAGAGTGAGGGTATCATTGTACAGGCTGTTTAACCAATAACTGTTGGTTACATAGTTTCTATCCCAATACTCATCATTGACATAGAAATCTATGTATGATTCATGGGTGTTGATGTCCATCTTGATGTTGTACCATGTGTTTGCCTCATATGGTCTGGCGTTGGGCGGAAGGTATGTCGCAGTAGGATAAACTCTGCCCTCGTTGAAATACATCTTGCCGCCACCGTTAAGAACAAACGGATACCAGCTGACTGAGTCGCTGTCATTGATAAGCAGTATCAATGCCCGGTCTGTCTGTTTGGGATAGACATCAAAGCTTATCATGCATCTGCCCTCGTCATTAACATACTTGGTGTCAGCCGTCTTGCCATCTGTAACTCCGAAAAACAGCTGGCGGGTCCACTGTGAATTGCCTACAGAAAAGCACTCATTACCTTGAGTATCTTTGGTAAGAGAAAACTGCCCTGTTACCCCATCGGAGCTTGTACCGTCAAACTGTGCAATGACACTCTCAAATTCAGGCGGCTCTGCCGGTCGGTAACCTGATGCAAGGCTCGAAACCGGACATAGGCTTATAAGCATAGCCATAATGAGAAGCACCGCAGTATGTTTGTAGCTTTTCTTAACCATTGTTTTACCTCTCTTTCTTAAATTTTGAGTTATAATGTATATTTAATGTATGTAACATACACATAACTTTAATTAAACATTGTCTCAACAAGCGAAATTGCGAAAAGCTTGTTTAAGTCTCGGCTCGGATGATTGATACCGTTTGCCAAAAGTGCTGTAGTATCAACACCGCATTTGTACATTTTCTTCCATTTTTTATAACAGTCACATACCGTTACGCAGTTATCTCTGCAAACCTTAAGCGCTGCCTCAATATATTTATCAACCTCACCGTTGGTTTGACGTTTTGCAGCGGCGTCCGCTATATTCTTTATATCGGCATCGGTGATGCTGTGAGACGTATAAGTATTCATCATGTTGTGAGTCATGAATATAACTTCTATGTCTCTTTCATGAAGTGCTTTGAAGATGCCGTCAAGAGCTGTAGTGTAATTATCTATCTTATCCAATCCGTTACATACGTCATTGAGTCCAAAGCATACGACTACAAGGTCGGGATTGTGGCACAATACATCTCTTTGAAGTCTGGACAAGCCATGTACTGCGTTATCACCGCTTATACCGGCATTGATGATATTAACCGGCACCGATGGATACAAAACCGAAAGGATTTTGGCTACATAACTGTGATATGCAAAATTTTGGTCAAAAACCGTTTCGATGACACTCTCATCCTTCTTATATACCTCAAAGCAGCCCTGTGTCACGCTGTCGCCCAGGAAGGCTATCGTCGGTGACTTTTTATTATAATTGTCCCCTGCCTTTTCGGCAAAAATATTCATTATTCTCATATCATACTCCAATCCGAACTACATAGCTGTCAAAAAGCCAAGGAGCTTTTCTGCTATTCTCCTGCTGCCTGCATCATTTGGATGAACACCGTCCATAAAATACACTTCCCTTTGCTCATCGATGCACGGCTGCATACCCGATTGGGCAAACATATCCAGCACGGGAACAGAATAGTAAGATGCAAGTTCTTTGATTTTATCCACATAATCCTTAAGGATGAGACTATTGGATTTATTTCTGGTTTGCTCATCTGTACGATGGAGAGGAGTCATAAATACAATTGTCGAGGACGGATATTTTCTTATAAGCTTTTTAAACAAAACATTCAAAGCACCACAGAAGGTATCCTCTGTCTCATCTGTATTTTCTCCAAAAGGCGCATCACCGTGTCCGTAATCGTTGGTACCGCCGAACACAACAACAATGTCAGCATCATCAGGAAGCATATCAGCACGCTTTGTAAATTCATTGGTGTCCCAAATAATCAAATCGGGGTTTATATTCTGCTGTCTTGCGATTCTTGTACCGCTTATGCCGTCAACAAAAATATCCTTGACTCCCGATATCTCCTTGAAAACATCAGCGTATCTCTTAGATATATCCGAGGTCCCGTATCCTTCTGTTATGCTGTCACCAAGGAAACAAGCCTTTTTACCTTTTAAAAGCACTAAAAGCGCCCCTTTCTGTTTTTACTCCGGTTTCGTTTCAAGCTTAAGGGGAAAGTCACCAAGCTTATTTACTTTGAAACCGTTTTCTTTATATTTATCATAATCAAAGGCTTCGAGCTCATCTATGGCGAGCTTATGGAATTCATAGAAATTCTCCCACCATTCATAACCGCTTCCGAGCTCTGCATTAAGATATGCATCAGCGATATCACAACCCATGGCAGGTGCCACATAAAATGCACCCATCGCCAGGACATTAACGCCGTTGCCGGTAATTGCCCGAAGTGCAGCAGGCACACTCTCTACAACTCCGGCATGCACGTGAGGACACTTGCTTGCCGCAATATGTATACCCATACCGGTACCGCAGAAAATAAGTGCTCTTTCAAATTCACCCTCTGCTATCATAGAACCGACTCTCAGCCCTACACGATGAAACATCAAATCGGTGTCATCGGGATCGGAATCTGCTCTTACTCCCACATCGGTTATATGCCAGCCTTTCTTCCTAAGGTGCTCGCATACTGCCTCTTTAAGAGGGAATCCTGCAAAATCCGCACCTACCAATATTTCTTTATCTTTAATTTTTTTCATAACTTTTCACTCCTCGCACTTAAATACTACTTTGTAATACTAAATTCATCTACTATTGTACCATCCAAAGCCTTTGCTTTAATGCTTATTTCTGTATCAGTAAAGGTTAATATATTGTAGGTAGGATTTTTAGCATCTGTCTCGGTTGGCGTAACTGCCACTTTATCAGTATTTATATACTCATAGGTTCCGCTATTGAAACCGTAACGTTTCGTGCCCGAAGAACCCATAATCGCATATACTGAACCATTTTCTTCTGATACATTGTCTCCATATATAGACTTTGTTCTCATGGTTACATGATCATGACCACTCAGCACAAGGTCAATACCACATTCGTCTATTGTATTATAGAACTCATATGCAGACTTCCTCTCACGTGCAGTATATACACCAATGTGCATTAAAACAACCTTCCATTTAGCACCGTTTTGCTCAGCCTTCGCCATATCTTCTTTCAGCCAAGCCTTCTGCAGCTCAAGAATAGGTAAGCCTTCTGTTTTCCATTGTTCATCTGCCCAATCTGTTCCGGTATTCAACACAGCGAAATGTACATTGCCATAATCAAAAGAATAAACTGTATTGTCAAGTTCTCTTATTACATTGGCTTCATAATCTCTCACCGTCGAATAGTCGTAGTTATCGCTTACAAGACCCTTGCCATTATCGGGATTGTTAAAATGAAGATTATAATATTTTGTTCCGTTTATTCTGGTTTCATGATTTCCTACAACAGGAACAAGAGGCAATGTCTCATTAATACCCTTCGATGCTTCAAAGAACATATTCCACCAATCATCGCACATGCCGTTTTCAACGATGTCACCGAGATGCACGACAAATGCAGCATCCTGAGTTTCTGTAACAGCAGTGTTAAGAGTATTTTTATAATAATCGAATCCACTGACTGTTTGTTCCTGAGAGTCCGCAACTGCAATAATTGTGAAATCATCATTTTCATCAGTCTCGGTTGTAAAAGTGTATTCACTACTCCACTCATTCTTTTTTGTATCACCGATACGATATGTATATGTAGTTCCGGGCTTCAAGTTATCGAGTGTTGCCTTATAGAACAGCATATTATCGTAAAAGGATATTCCATCAGTTGTTGGCGAATTCTGATTTGTATAATTATATACAACAGGATATTCTTCTGATATAGCCTTTACAGAAATCGCATTGTCGATAGTGTCTCCTTCCGAATATTCGATAACCATATTGCTGTATTCCGTAGTAGCCTCCCAAGAGAAACCTCTTTGTGTTTTTGGGTCTCCGGTAAATGTTGTTATCAAATTAAAGAAATTAGTTTCATCGCTGTAGTATTCTGTATGTAATGCAATACCGGTACCATACTCTGTAACATCTTCGCCTATGGGGAAAATTTCCTCTATAACATCAGCAGTAACAAGGATTTCTCCGTACCGTTCAAAAGGAGTGTCCGGCAACTCTACAGAATCACCATTAATAAAAGCAATATCGCTATTCTCTTCTATTACAATTGTATTCTCTCCGTTTGTTAATGTAATTCTGTCATCATTATTACGCACGTCATAATCTATCAGTTTTGCAATATATGAGACAGGGAGGTAGTCTATGCCCATTATGTTGACGGGTGGTTGTTTAAGTAAATCCGTACTTTTCAAAGAATTATTAAAAAGAAGAGTTATACGCTCACCGTCATAAAAGGAAGCAGCTTTTGCATACGGTGCAAAAGTATCTGAATCAAATACAAATATTTTGCAGTATTCATCAGCATCTACCGGTCTGCTCACTTTAACTTCATTTAAAGTTCCCACACCACACTCGAATCTGTCTCCAACAGCTATTTCAATCTGCTCGACATCCACTTCAACAAGAGTATTGTCTCTGTACTTAGCCAACGCAAGCATAAGCTTTTTGTCAACATCATCAACATTTGCTATATCAGCCTTCAGATAAAAAACATCACCGACATTTACATTGTTATATGAAACCTCTGTACCGGTTTCATCAACAAGTCCAAATTCAATAATGCTGAGTGAACTTATTCTGTATTGGTGTTTCACTGACACGTTATCAATCAAAGTCGACGCATCTACAGCATTGGAATTTGTACCAATACTTATTCCCTGAATTCCGTTAATGCCGAGAGCCTCAAGAGAAGCTCCCGCGGTTTCTGCACCATCGAGATAATATGTAGTTGTACCGTTATCAAAATCAAGCTCTATTTTCAGAGTATACCACTTTGAATCTGCATCAGCCACTTTGTTTGCATCCGTTCCATCAGATGCAAG
>JAGATB010000012.1 GCA_017621495.1 Clostridia bacterium | reverse complement strand
CCTTCCTTATTTTGATAAGCTTTTACCGCATCAAGTTTTGTTTTAAATGATATTTTTCCTTTTTTCATAAAACATCCTCCCATAGAATAGTTTGAAATATTTTTGTTATTTCATGTGTCTACTCTATGGGAGGGGGTTCAACAGACGAAGTCCTTTGGCATAGCGAAGCGTTGCCAAAGCAGCTCTGTCCCCAGGATGCCCGGGCTTAGGGCAAGATTGGTGCACATATTTACTTTACCACCTCAATCCAACGCACAAGCATTCTGCGATTACGGAAAGGATAAATCCTTTCCCTACATTGGTACGTACATTACATGTAGGGAACGATGCCCTCATCGTTCCGCTCCGAGGTCATCGCACACGGTTCGGCGGAAGGACATTCCACCTCATCCACCGCTACCGCGGTCCCCCTTCCCCTCGAGGGGAAGGCTAGGTCGCATCCCCGGGATTATAACTATTTTGCTATAGAGCACATAAACTCCAAGTTAAAATATCATCTACATTAACCATAATTCAAATTTCTCACATAAATTTTCAAAAAATCCATCATTCTATCTTGACAATTACACACAATAATTATATAATAGATATAAGTGTAATTATGGGTGATAGTATCCGTAATGTAAAGGAGAGTTTATATTGAGAGTTATTTCCGGCTCGCTTCGGGGTCTTAAGTTAGATAGTCTACCCGGTCTTGATACCAGACCCACCTTGGATAGAGTCAAGGAAGCACTCTTTAGTATGCTCTTTGATAAGGTTACAGATTCCGTTGGTCTTGATTTATTTGCAGGCAGCGGTGCACTTGGTATAGAATTGCTCAGCCGTTACGGCAGAGAGTGCACCTTTGTGGATATGTCTCATGAAGCCGTGAGGATAGTAAGCACCAATATTAAAAAAGCTCGCCTGGAGGATAGGGCATATGTTGAGCACTGTGATGCCATTTCATATGTTAGGCGCTCTTCAAAGAAGTTTGATATAGTGTTTATGGATCCGCCTTACGCATCCGGGCTGTATGGTGAAGTGCTTTCTGTTATTAAAGAGAGAGGCTTGCTTAATCCCGGCGGTGTTGTGGTTTGTGAATGCAGTGCAGATTATGAACTTAGTTTAGACGGCTTTAATGTAATCAAGGACAAGACTTACGGCAAGGTAAGGCTTTATGTATTGGAGGAAGCTTAGCACATATGAAAAGAATAGCTGTGTATCCGGGAAGCTTCGACCCGGTTACAAACGGACATATAGACATAATACGCAGATCAAGTCGTACTTTTGACAAGGTGTATGTGGCTGTGCTTGTAAACAGTTCCAAGAAGCCGCTGTTTTCCATAGAGCAGCGTATGGAGTGGATACGCAAGGTTACACAAGGGCTCGACAATGTGGAGGTAGACACCTTTTCCGGTCTTTTGGTAGACTACATGAGGGAAAAGGGTGCAGGTATTATCATAAAGGGATTAAGGGCTGTGTCAGATTTTGAGTATGAATTTCAGATGGCGCTTATGAACCACAAGCTGTCCAAAGATATAGAGACACTGTTTATGATGACAAGCGCCAAGTATCAGTATCTTAGTTCAAGCATTGTCAAAGAAGTGGCACGCCATGGGGGTTGCCTCGACGGTCTCGTACCGGACGAAATGAAGGAAGAAATTTTAAAAAAAGCACAACAGGTTCTTAATCCTGATGTAAAATAATTAAGCTATCAAGCCGGGCTCATGCAGAGGCCGCAAATTTATAAAGGTTATGGGAGGAGCACTAAAGATGGACGTTATAGAATTGTTAAGTGAATTGGAAGAAATCATAGAAAAGGGATTTGAAATACCTGTCATCAAGAAGACATTTATAGACAAGGAACAGGTTATGGAGCTTATTAACGATATAAGCCTTCAGCTGCCCGATGAGCTCAGAGTTGCTAAGTCAATAGCTGAGGATTCCAAGAAGATTATCGCCGATGCACAGAAGCAGGCAGATGCTAAGATTAAAGAAGCTGAACACAAGATTATGGGTCTGGTGGATGAACACGAAATTACCAAGCAGGCAACCGCAAATGCAAATGATATCATCTCCAAGGCACAGAAGGACGGCAGGGAAATCAAGCTTGCCGCTATTAAGTTTGCAGATGACCTTCTTGAAAGAGTAGAATCAGACGTTAAGAGCGTTACAGACAAAATCAGACAGGGCAGAGAAAGCCTCCGTCAGTAAAATTAAATCAGCACATTATGGGTTGCCTTATGCATTTATGCCTTGGCAACCCTTTTTAAGTAATAGTGCAGAGTGAATAAGTAAAAAAAGGATTGAATAACATATGATGACATTACAAAATGCAAAGAGAGTGGTTTTTAAGGTTGGCACCTCCACGCTTACATATTCGGGCGGCGGTATCAATATCCGCCGTGTGGAGAAATTCGTCAAGGTGCTCTCCGACCTCAAAAATCAGGGTAAGGAGATTATACTCGTCACAAGCGGCGCAGTAGGAGTAGGTATGGGCAAGCTGGGCATCAAGTCTCGCCCTTCGCAGACCAGAGAAAAACAGGCACTCGCTGCAATCGGTCAGTGTGAGCTTATGGATTTTTATTCACAGCTGTTTTCTCACTATAACCACACTGTAGCTCAGCTTTTGCTCACCAAGGATGTGGTGGAGAATGAAGTCCTCAAGACCAATGCTGTAAACACCTTTGAAACTCTCTTAAGCCTGGGTGTAATCCCCATAGTAAACGAAAATGACTCCATAAGTGCAGAGCAGATTGAATTTGGTGATAATGACACTCTCTCGGCTCTTGTGGCAAAGCTGACCAAAGCAGATTTGTTGATAATATTGTCGGATATAGACGGTCTCTATGACGGCGACCCCAAGGCGGAGGGCTCCAAGCTTATACCGTTGGTTAAGGGTGTGACCGATGATATAAGGGCTCTTGCCGGTGGCTCCGGAACCTCAAGGGGAACGGGCGGCATGGTAACCAAGCTTTCTGCAGCAGAGATAGTAAATGCTGTGGGTACTGATATGTTTATCATAAACGGTAGCGACCCCGAAATCATATATGATATGATTGACGGTAAGGAAATAGGAACACGTTTTTCCTCGGAAATATAAATTTTTGATAGGAGTGTAACCATGACAGAACTCGAAACCCTGGGCGCACTTGCCAAGAAGGCATCAGCCTCTTTGAGTGTCGCCGATACCCAATACAAAAATAAGATGCTTATAGCTATAGCAGATGCACTTGTAGCAAACAGCGCAGAAATTATAGAAGCCAACCGCGCAGATATATCCAATGCAGATGCCAACGGTGTGTCCAAAGCAATGCAGGACAGACTGCTCTTTACCGAAGAGAGAATTAAAGCCTCTGCCGATGGCGTACGCAAGGTGTGTGAGCTTCGTGACCCTGTGGGAGAAATAATGGAAGAATGGAATCGCCCCAACGGTCTTAAAATACAGAAACGACGTGTGCCGCTGGGAGTGGTGGGGATTATATATGAAGCCCGCCCCAATGTAACGGTAGATACCGCGGTGCTGTGTATCAAGGCTTCAAATGCGGTTATACTTCGTGGCGGTAAGGAAGCAGTAAACACAAACACCGCCATAGTTAAGGTAATGAAGGCTGCTCTTAAGGAAATAGGCGCCGATGAGAATATTATTGGATTTGTGACCGATACCTCCAGAGACAGTGCAAACGAAATGATGAAGCTGAATAAATATATAGATGTGCTTATACCCAGAGGGGGTGCGGGGCTCATAAATGCCGTGGTGCAAAATGCCACAGTACCCGTAATTGAGACCGGTGTGGGCAACTGCCATGTATATGTGGATAAATACGCGGATATTAAAATGGCTGTGGATATAATATCCAATGCAAAGATGAGTCGTCCATCTGTATGCAATGCCGCAGAGAGCCTTTTGGTGCACAAGGATGTAAGCGATGAGTTCTATGCTATGCTTGATGAAAAGTTTAAAGAAAAATCGGTTAAGGTATATGCATCTGCAGATATTACGGATAAGCTCACCTGCGTAAGGGAAGCAACGGATGATGATTTTGCTACCGAGTTTCTGGATTACGCCATAAGCGTAAAGACCGTGTCGGATGTGAGCGAAGCCATAGAGCATATATCCAAGTATTCCACCAAGCACTCCGAGTGCATAGTTACCGACGATACCGAGAATGCAGAGCTATTTAAGGCGTGTATAGATGCTGCAGCTGTATATGTGAATGCCTCCACCAGATTTACCGACGGCTTTGAGTTCGGCTTCGGTGCAGAGATAGGAATAAGCACCCAGAAGCTCCACGCCAGAGGTCCCATGGGTCTTAAGGAGCTTACAAGCTACAAATATGTGATTGAAGGTAACGGACAGATAAGATAAAGAAAAATCGTGAAAAAATAGTGGAATTTTTAATACCGTAAAAGACGGTCAAACCACAGAAAACGCCAAACCCTACAGTTCATACAATTGTAGGGTTTGGCATTTATGACAAACCGAAAAGCAAGAATTTTTAAATATCACGAAAAAGTAAGTTATCTGTTGAATTTAGGATTATCGGTTCTTTCGAGCAGCATCGTCGGTACACCACGCTTTTGACCGAGGGCAAGCTGAACGCTTGTTTGCACACGAAAAGTGCAAGTTTGCATTCAAGTGTGCAAACTTACACTGTTTGTGTGCAAACTTCCTTTTTAACGATGAAAATTGGGTGAAATAGAGTGCAAATGTTGACAATCTCTATGTTCTTTGATATAATACATATATAAAAAGGTAAAAAAGGAGACGCTTATGCAGACCGAAGCACTTAAAAATCTTGTTTATGATATTCAATCCAAAAAGACAGAAACGCAAACGATAGAATTGAAAAGCGCCGAACACGGTTGCCCTACTCGTTTATTTGATACGCTTTCTTCGTTTTCAAATCAAGATGGAGGCGGTATCATTGTTTTTGGTATGGATGAAAAAGATGATTATAAAATAAAAGGCGTTTATGATGCACAAGATTTGCAGAAAAAGGTTACTGAGCAATGTAAGCAAATGGAGCCTTCTGTTCGTGCGCTTTTCACAGTATGCGATATAGATGGTGCTATGGTAGTATCTGCCGAAATTCCCGGTGTTGATATTTCAGAGCGACCTGTGTTCTACAAGGGTGTTGGAAGAGTCAAGGGTTCTTATGTTCGCGTGGGAGAATCCGATGAACCTATGAGTGAATATGAAATCTACAGTTATGAAGCATTTAGGAAAAGAATACGTGACGATATAAGAGTTGTAGAAAATGCAAAAATGCAGCTTTTTGATGAAAAGCGAATGAATGATTATTTGACTTCCGTAAAGAATGAGCGACGCAATTTAGCCGAAAATGTTTCTGAAAGTGAAATACTTGAATTGATGGGAGTAACCTGTGATGGCATGCCTACTCTTGCGGGACTTATGACATTCTCAAAATATCCGCAGACATATTTTCCTCAGCTATGCATTACCGCAGTGTGCTTGCCCGGAACTGAAATGGGAACAACGGGAACTGACGGTGAGCGTTTTATTGACAATAAACGTATAACGGGCGCAATTCCCGATATGCTTGATGAAGCGGTTGAATTTGTACGGAAAAATAGCCGTACAAAGACAATCATAGACGATAACGGCAAGCGTGCGGATAAAAATGAATATCCTATCAAGGCAGTGCGCGAGGCAATACTCAACGCATTGGTACACCGTGATTATAGCATTCATACCGAAAATGTGCCTATTCGTATTGAAATGTACCGTGACCGTATGGAAATCACTAATAGCGGTGGATTATATGGCAAGATTACAATTGATGCGCTGGGTAAGGTTCATCCCGAAACAAGAAACGCTGCGCTTGCCAACATGCTTGAACTTTTGAATATTACAGAAAACAGATATTCAGGTATTCCTACAATGAGAATGGAATTCTTAAATGCAGGACTTCCCGTTCCTGTGTTTTCAGTAAGACACGGTGAGTTCAAGGTGATTATGAAGAACGGATACCACACAGAGACAGTTTCCCTTACGGATTCTATTATTGAATTTTGTTCCGTTCCTCGTTCAAGAGCAGAGCTGATTTCTTTTACGGGTAAATCACGTAACTATGTTATGGGACAGATTGTCGCACCTCTTATTGAAAGCGGAAAAATAAAATTGACTATTCCCGATAAACCCAAGAGTTCCAATCAAAAATATGTAAAGGCATAAAATTGTCAGGAGAATTAAAAGAATATATTGTAATTGAGTAAATTTATAATTTAATATTTAAAAAAGTCTTGTTTTTCGGAATGTCGCAAGCGCCATTCCCTACATTTTATACGGTGTAGGGTTTGGCATTTATGACAAACCGAAAAGCAAGATTTTTTAAATATCACGAAAAAGAAGCTTTTAAACTTTTTTATTCTACACGCAATCCCTTAATATATGCTTTTACTAATTCTTTTTTTTGCTCCGGCAGCATTTTGAAGCACCTCAAAAGGATTTGCTCATCGTCGGTAAGTTCTGACACAGGATTTCGTACATTAGAGAATCCCATAATATAATCGATTCCGACATTAAATATTTCCATCATTTTAATAAGTGAATTTATACTTGGATAGTGTTTACCGTTTTCGTATGCACTTATTGTTTCTTGAGCAACCTCCAGTTCTATACTCAGTCGCACTTGAGTCATGCCTATTTCTTTTCTCAATTCTTTTATCCTATTCATATTTAGCACTCCTTTATATTAATACAATTATATAATTTGTACTTGTATTTTATAGAAGTATATACTATAATAAATATAGCTTAAACACATATTATATATGTTTTTAAACTATAACTAAAGAAAGGAGGATGTGGAAATGAAGACAGCAAAAATGGTCATTGGTATTGTAAGTATCGTTCTATTTATGATTATAGTCTTTCAGTCTTGTGCCGCAGGTGTTGTAAACACAATCGAGGAGAACGGCAGTTCTAGTGGTTCTGCAGGATTTTTGTTGGCAATTTGTATGCTTGTTGCAGGTATAGTAGGACTTGCCGGAAGAAAATCAAAAGGTGCCTCTATAACAGCAGGAGTATTTTATGCTTTTGGTGGTGTAATCGGTATAGCAAATGTAGGGAATTTTGCTGATTTAATGATTTGGAGCGTACTTGCTTTGATTTTTGCAGCAGTATTTATTCTTGGCAGTGTTATAAAAAAGAATAAAGCTGAAGCAGAGGAGACAAAATAATAGCTTTTTAAATCAAAAATACCACCTTTTTAGTAATTTCTAAAAGGTGGTATTTTTGTATCAATTTTACAAAAACATTGCCATATATAACGGAAGATGAATTACGCCGTCCTTAATCATTACATCTTTGGTATACAAAATATATGAATCCCCAATTTTTTGAGAAAACTTCTTTTTAAATTTGTCAAGGGAAGAATGTGATTTGTAATTGCCTGATTTAACCTCCACGGGTGATATTTTCTTGCCACGTTTAATAAGAAAGTCGATTTCCATATGATTTTCCCGATTCTTGTTATCGTAACGTGAATAAAATAATAGCTTATGTCCGCTTGCTCGGAGTGTTTGAGCTACGACATTCTCCATTATCATACCTTCGTTAATGTTCAGCTTATCAAAAAGAATTGCACGATACAATTCATTGTCAGTATATGCACCATCCATGAAAGTGTGTGTAACTAACAGACCCGTGTCAGCCATATAACATTTTTGTGTTGTATTATCTTCGCTGATTGCCAAAGCTACACTTGGATCATTAGCATTATAGCATGTATTTACAATCATAGCTTTATTAAGCCAAAGGAAAGACTCTTCATAATTTCTGTATCGTGCATCTTTATTAAGAGATGACAGTACATATTTTTTTTCTTTTTTTGAAAGCTGAGCCGGAATACCGTCAAAAACAGCAAAGACCTTTTCCTCGTGACCGGATGCAAATTTAGATACATCATTGCGATACAGTTGAAGTATCCTTCGTTTTGCTATGTCGGATAATTCAAAATTCTTTTCATTAAGAAAAGCAATGACAGACTGTGGCATTCCGCCTACAAGCATGTACTGACGAAAGTCATTCATTACCTTTCTGTGTAACGCCTGACCAAGCGGTGTCAGTGTTTCAAAGCAATGCTTGATTAGCGGTATGGTTGCTTCATCTTCCATTGCCCATAGGAATTCTTCAAAATCCAGCGGAAACATTTCTACATGCTCTTCTTCCGATGGGATGATTATGTCCTGCACATTCTTTTTTAGGCGGATAAGCGAGCCTGTCTCGATAAAATCATATCTGCCGTCAGCCACCAGATATTTAATAAGTTGCCTTGCTCTCGGAAATTGCTGTACCTCATCAAAGATAATTAAGGATTCTCTTTTGTGAAGAGAGGCGGAATAAAAGGCAGCAAGCTTTGCAAAAAATAAATCAAGGTCTGCACTGTCATGGACAAACAAATCAAGAATATCCTGAGGGGCATTACCAAAATCTACAATGATATAGCTTTTATATTCATTTTCTGCAAATTTTTTTGCGATATAGCTTTTGCCTACACGTCTTGCTCCATCAAGCATCAACGCCGTAGAACCATTGCTACGGTTTTTCCACTCTAAAAGTCGGTCGTAGATTTTTCGTTTGAGCATTTACATCACTCCTTGGCAGTATTATGTGTATCTTTGAGTATAGTATAACACAAAAAACACGAAAAAGCAAGTTGTGATAAGCCAATTTATCACGAATAAGCAAGTATACAAGCTTAAAATTATCACGAATAAGCAGATTTTTAAAATTTAATTTAAAAAAAGTCTTGTTTTTCGGAATGTCGCAAGCGCCATTCCCTACATTTTACCTGGTGTAAGGTTTGGCATTTATGTAGCTTGCCGCGCAAAATGCCAAAAATTCACGCACAAAATGAAAAAAGCTGAGAATTAAGGGAAATATCCTCAAAAATCTCAGCTTTTTTAAAAAGTTTTTAAATTTTCGGTATGTTTTTTCAAAAAACGTTGATATTT
>JAGATB010000011.1 GCA_017621495.1 Clostridia bacterium | reverse complement strand
TTCTTGACTGATGTCCAAGAAGTGCATCTACACCCCAGCCGCCATCAAGAAAGACTTTAATCTCCGCATCTATTGCGAATTGAAGAATCTGTCTTACATCTGTTATATTGACCATCTTATCATCCTCACAAATTCTTATTTTCCTATTATACTCGTATATTATAACATAATTCTGCCGAAAAGACAATAAAAATGAAAAAATACTGAAAAAATCTACCTAATTATACATAATGAATTGATAATTGTACTGATTTTGTGGTATAATGTCGTTCGGAGGAGGATGTTATGGAAAAGAAGAACCCAGAAGAAAGACACGGCAAACAAAACAATCAGAAAATGAAACCGTATCTTGTTATGCAATATTTACTTAAATACACAGACGAAAACAATCCAATTACTGGCGAAGATCTTGCGGCAGTTTTAATGGAAGATTACGGCATCAATGCAGAACGCCGTTCTATTTATAGAGACATAGAAGAAATCAACAAGGCAATTATAATGCTTGAACAAGGTTGCGACATTGAAACGGCAGAAGAAATTCTTGCCGAAGATGAATACAACGAAGAAAAACTTATCTTGAAAAACAAAAGAGGTTTTTATGCGAAACGCCGCAATTATGATGTGAATGATATTCGTCTATTGGCGGAGTGCATCTATTCTGCAAAGTTCCTTGAAAAATCGCAATCAAACTTTTTAATAGACGTTATTTGCGAACTTGTAAATGAAAGGCAGTCTGAATCAATTAAACATGACGTTCTTCTGACTGATAGAGTGAGAACAAACAATGCAGAAGTAATGAATAACATTGCCTACATTAACGAGGCAATGAGCAAGGAATTAAACGGAGAAAAACATATTCCCGAAAAGATCAGTTTCAAGTATTTAAAACATACAATTAGTGACATGAAAAAGCAAGTTGAACGCCGCCAAGGTGAAGTTTACATTGTCAGTCCTTTTGCACTTCTTATCAACGACGGCAATTATTATTTACTTGCATTTGATGATAAAAAACAAAAGTTCATTCATTACAGAGTTGACCGAATGAAAAATGTTAAATGTCTCGGAGAAAAGAGAGACGGCGAAAAGGAATTCTTCAACATCAATTTGGAAACTTATACACAAAGAGTTTTTTCAATGTATGGTGGAGAGGAAAAGAGAGTCACCCTGCGTTTTATAAACCCACTATTGGATACCGCCATTGACCGTTTCGGCAAAAAAGATGTTCAGTATTCCAAGAGTGACGACAGACATTTTACAGTTACGGCAAAAGTAGAAATCAGTAAACAGTTCTTTGGTTGGCTTTTGGGATTTGGTAAAGAAGTCAAAATCATTTCCCCAGAAGAAGTGAAAGAAGAATTTGCGGCATACATAGATAAAATAAGAGACATGTATTAAAAATAGCGGGATTCAAACCCCGCTATTTTGCTTATAAATTATTAAGATTGTTGTGTAAAATTTCAATGCCAGACTTTGAAAGTGCAATGTAATATTTTTGTGTAACGTGAATGTTTCCATGCCCCATTTGGTTGCATAACAGATGTTGCGGAGTATTCATTTCCGCCATAAGTGTGCCGTAAGTGTGCCGCAAATAATGGTATTTGAATTCAATGTGCAACGTGCTTTTTATTTCTCTTGTGGGATATTTCATCGAATTAACGGTTTGAATTTTGCCGTCTGGCAAACAGTTCACAAGTTCAGTTGAATAAATAAAACTGCCGTCTAAATCCTCAATGGTTCGTCTATTTTGTCGGCGTAGCCCGTCAAACCGCTCCGCTTCCGCCAACATCTTCGCATGCAGAGAGCGAAAGTATTTTTTCATGAAGTCATTCAGATAAATTGTTCTTCGTGAATTTAAAGATTTCACTTCAACTAATTTTATAAGACCTTCTTGATATTGCATTTGACGGTCAATGTAAATTGTGCCATTTTTCAAATCAACATTCTTCCATTTCAGACCAAAACATTCATTTATTCGCAGACCGCAATACCGCCCCAGCAGGTATGCCGTTTCTGTACTTTTTCCAACAAAGTATTTATCCAAAAGGGCAAGTTCATCACGACTGAATGCAACAATGTCTATGTCATCTTCTGATTTCAGTTTTGGCATTTTGATTTTTGTGTCTTTGTTTACGCAAATTTTATTGTAAGTGTCAACATCTATATAATTTCTTGAATACGCCCGCCCGAAGAACAGATAAAACATTTTCAAAAATGATTCTGTGTAAGAATAGGCGTAACCGTCTATATAATAGAGTTTTGCAAGGTAATCATTTATTTCGGCAACAGAAATATCATCAATCATTCTTTTGCCGAACCTCTCCGCCAAATGATTTTTCCACAAAGAATCTTGTTTTTGTATTGTCCGATAGGCTTTATCAATACACCCCGCTGCCCGATATTCTTCATAAACTTCTGCGACGGATTTTCGAATGATGATTTTCTTCGGTTCTCTTTCATTCCTTGCCGCCACCATTGCCGCCTCTCTTGCTTTTTTTGCATCTCTTTTGGTTCTTAATTTGTTTCCGAGTTCATCCGTTCCTTTTTTCTTTGAAATGCGAGTTCCGTTTACAACTATTGTGAAACGATATTCCCAGAAACCATTTTCTTTTTGATAAACTCCCGCATCATTCTTGTTTGACATGTTTAATACCTCCAAAGTTGTATTAAACTTGTACCAAAATGTAAAAAGATGTTTTAAAAACGTACCATTGTTGTACCAAAGATGTGCGAAGGATGTAAGGAAATACAAGTGTTCCCAACGTGCCTCCGAAGGAGGTGCGTATGAAATGGCTCGCGACGAAGCTCGGCACGGTAGAGGTTTAGAGGGTCTTTTAAAGAGATATTTTAACTAATTAAAACAGCACCGACCGCAGCTATGTTTTCTGCGGTCGGTATTTTAAAAAATGAGGTGATATTGTGTTAGATGAAAAGGTAACAAAACTACTTAATGAACAGATTACAAAGGAGCTGTATTCAGCGTATCTGTATCTTGATTTTTCAATTTTTTATGAAGCACAGGGGCTTGACGGATTTGCCAATTGGTATATGATTCAGGCTCAGGAGGAGAGAGACCACGCTATGCTGTTTTTGAAGTATCTTCAGAACAACGGCGAAAAGGTAGAGCTTGGTGCGGTTGATAAACCGGATAAGGAGCTTAATGCACTTATGGATCCTCTTAAGGCAGGGTTTGAGCACGAGCAGTATGTAACAAGCCTTATCAATGATATTTATGCAGCTGCATATGATGTTAAGGATTTCAGAACCATGCAGTTTTTGGATTGGTTTGTTAAAGAACAGCTGGAAGAAGAAAAGAATGCCGATGATATGATTAAGAAGATGGAGCTCTTCGGCAACGATTCAAAGGGTCTGTATTCTCTGGATGCAGAATACGCCGCAAGAATCTATACTGCACCTTCTCTTGTGATGGACTGATATATAAATGATGAAAGGGGCTGTAAAAAAGTCATGACTTTTTTACAGCCCCATCTGTATATTTTTAAACCCTTTTTCGACTTTTCTATTGACATATGACAAAATAAGTATTATAATATTTTTCGTGCAGTGAAGTTTAGTTTCACTAAACTTTGAGATTACTAATACGCACTCATGATTTTATTAAACTTTTTATTTAAAAATTTCAAACACCGGTGAAAGGAGGCGGCAAGTGTACGCACAGTATTTGCGTGCATTTGAACCATATGGAAATCGGAAGTAAACTTAAAAGATTAAGGATGAAAAACAATCTTACTCAGGAGGAGCTGGCAGACAGATGTGAGCTCTCCAAGGGATTTATATCTCAGATAGAGCGTGATTTGGCTTCTCCGTCTATATCCACTCTTTCGGATCTTTTGCAGTGTTTGGGTACAGACCTCAAGGATTTCTTCAATGACGCCGCTGACAACGATGTGGTATTCACCAAGGAGGATGTATTTATTAAGGAGAATAAAGAGGATTTGAATGTAGTTAACTGGATAGTCCCCAATTCTCAGAAGCATGATATGGAGCCTATTATCATCACATTACTGCCCCAAGGTATCTCATACATGGATGACCCCCATGACGGAGAAGAATTCGGATTTGTGCTGTCCGGCAGCATTACACTTTATCTCGGCAGTGAAAAGTTTAAGGTAAAAAAGCATGAGAGCTTCTATTATAAGGCAAATCAATCACATTATATAAAGAATAACGGAAAATCCAATGCCACTGTGCTTTGGGTTTCTACTCCGCCAAGCTTTTAAGAAAGGGGTGCATAAATGGAACATCTTATTCAGTTAACCAATATTTGCAAGAGCTTTGATGATAATCAAGTTCTCAAAGATATAAATTTGTATATAGACAAAAATGAATTTGTGACATTGCTGGGTCCGTCCGGCTGCGGCAAGTCTACCATACTCAGGATTATAGCGGGATTTGAGTTCCCGGATTCCGGTGATGTGCTTTTCGAGGGCAGGAGCATGCTTGCTATACCTCCCTATGAGAGGACGGTAAACACAGTATTTCAGAAATATGCATTGTTTCCGCATCTTAATGTGGAGGACAATATTGCATTTGGCTTGAAATTAAAGAAGATGAGCTCCGGCGAAATCTCCAAGAGAGTTTCAAAAATGCTTGAGCTTGTCAATCTCAAAGGCTTTGAGAAGCGTTCGATTAATGCTCTTTCCGGAGGTCAGCAGCAGAGAGTTGCCATAGCACGTGCTTTGGTAAATGAGCCCTCTGTGCTTCTTTTGGACGAACCCCTGGCAGCGTTGGATTTGAAGCTGCGCCAGTCAATGCAGCTGGAGCTTAAGAATATGCAAAAAGAGCTTGGGATTACGTTTATATACGTAACACACGACCAGGAGGAGGCTCTTACCATGTCCGATACCGTAGTTGTAATGAAGGACGGTACCATTCAGCAGATAGGTAAGCCTACCGATATCTATAACGAGCCCAAAAATGCCTATGTGGCGGATTTTATAGGCAAGAGCAATATAGTATCCGGCATTATGAAGCAGGACTGCCTGGTAAATATAGAGGGCGTGGACTTTGAATGTGTTGACAAGGGCTTTGCACCGGATGAAAATGTAGATGTGGTGGTGCGCCCGGAGGATATCTATCTCGTAGAGCCGGATAAAGGCAAGATAACCGGCACGGTAGAGTCGGCTATATTTAAGGGTGTACATTATGAGATGTGTGTGGTTGCCGCAGACGGTCAGAAGTGGCTGGTGCATGACACTACCTTGTTTGACACAGGCAGCAGGGTAGGTATTCTGGTAAAACCCTTTGACATTCATGTAATGAAAAAGTCTGTCTGACGGAGGTGGGATTGTGTATAAAAAGTATTTATCATATCCCCATCTTATGTGGATGCTTATATTTGTACTGGTACCTATAGTGATAATCTTCCTGTACAGCATCAATGTGCTTTCTACCAACGGTACTACAGGCTTTTCATTTGAGAATTACAAAAATTTCTTTGATATAACATATATGAAGATATTCGGGTATTCATTGTGGATAGCTTTTTTGAGCACGGTGTTTTGTCTGGGCTTCGGTTATCCGGTGGCATATATACTTGCCAAACGGGAGCGTGAGAGACTTGCCAAAGGCAAAAAGAGCAGCACCATGTTTATGCTCTTTGTGATGCCTATGTGGATGAATATGATGCTGCGTACTTATTCGTGGCTTACCATACTGGAATCAAATGGTCTGCTCAACACTTTATTGGGATTTTTCGGTTTACCGCAGGTGAATATCCTCTATACTACGGCTGCGGTGGTATTGGGTATGGTATATGATTTCATACCATTTATGATACTTCCGGTGTACTCGGTATTGGTTAAAATCGACCCCAGCATCAATGAAGCTGCAGAGGATTTGGGTGCCAGCCCCATTAAGGTTTTCTTTAAGGTGACTATACCTATGAGCTTGCCCGGAGTGGTATCCGGTATTACGATGGTTTTCCTGCCGTCAATCACTACTTTCTATATCTCCAACATCTTCGGCGGCGGTCAGATTATGCTTGTAGGTAACCTTATAGAGCAGCAGTTCCTGGTGGCGAATAACTGGAATTTCGGTTCGGCTATCGCCATAGTGATGATGGTGCTGATGTTCCTCTCTATGAAGATAATGAATCTGTTTAATAAAGGCAATAAACAAATGGCAATGTTTTAGGCGGTGAGATTATAAGTTGAAAACAAAATTAAAAAAAGCACTGGAAAGTGTATATCTATACCTTATGTTTATGTTTTTGTATGTACCGATTGCGGTGCTGATGGTTTTTTCCTTTAATAAGGCAAAATCCCGTGGTGTGTGGGGAGGATTTTCTCTGAAGTGGTACGCAGAGATGCTTGCCGATTCCACGCTTATGTCGGCACTCAGGACTACTCTCATAGTGGGAGTGCTCTCTGCAGTTATATCATGCATTATAGGCACTGCGGCTGCTATAGGTATACAAGGCTTCAGAAAAAAGAAATTAAGAAACCTCATAAATGAGGTGACCAATATCCCCATGGTCAGCAGTGAGCTTGTAATAGGTGTGTCGCTTATGCTGCTGTTTATAGCTCTTAAGATACCCAGAGGTATGCTGACTATGCTTTTGGCACACATTACGTTTAATATACCCTATGTCATACTCTCCGTCACACCCAAGCTTATGCAACTTGACAATAATCTGTATGAGGCGGCTGTTGACCTGGGTGCCAAGCCCTGGTATGCTTTTAAGAACGTAGTGCTGCCGGAGATAATGCCCGGTGTTATCAACGGACTTTTGATGGCATTTACATTGTCAATAGATGACTTTGTGATAAGCTTCTTTACTACCGGCAACGGAATTACCAATCTGTCAATTTACGTTTATTCTACGGCAAAGAGACTTAATCCGAAGATAAACGCACTTTCTACACTGATGTTTATAGTGATAATGCTGCTGCTTATTATCATAAACAAGCGCACATCAAAAGACAAGGACTCCAACGTCCTTATAAGTTAGTTATGGAGGTATTATTATGAAAAAAATCATGGCTTGTTTACTGGCTGTTTTGCTTACGGTGCCTTTCTTTGCAGGTTGTGAGAGCAAAACCGTGATTAACGTGTACAATGTAGGGGACTATATAGACGAAGAAGTCATCTCCATGTTTGAAGAGGAATACCCCGGTATTAAAGTCAATTATGAGACCTTTTATACCAACGAAGAGATGTACATCAAGGTAAAAAATAACAGTACCGCATATGATGTGGTATTTCCGTCGGACTATATGGTAGAGCGTATGATTGAAGAAAATATGCTCAATAAAATTAATTATGACAACATTCCAAACTTCAAAAATATAGGCGAGCAGTACCAAAAGCTTGACTACGATCCACAGGGTGAGTACAGTGTGCCGTATATGTGGGGCACTATGGGCATACTCTATAACAAGGACATGGTAGATGAGAAGGACATGGACAGTTGGAAAGCAATGTATGACGACAAGTACAAGGGCGATATATTTATGCTCGATTCCGAGAGAGACATGATATCCATAACTCTCAAAAGCCTGGGATACTCCATGAACAGCTATGATGATGCCGAACTGGAAAAAGCCAAAAATGCCCTCATAGCTCAAAAGCCCCTGGTAAAGGCTTACTGCGGCGATGAGGTAAAGGATAAGATGATAGCCAACGAGGGAGCTATGACAATTGCCTGGTCAGGTGATGCATTCTACTGCATGGATTTGAATAAATCCCTGCGCTACAGCGTGCCCAAGGAAGGCTCCAATCTCTGGTTTGACAACATGGTAATCCCCAATACCAGCAAACACCAAAAGGAAGCAGAGCTGTTTATAGATTTCATGTGCCGTCCTGAGATTGCTAAGAAAAATGCCGAATATATAGGCTATTCCACTGCAAACGAAGAGGGCAGAAAGCTCCTGGCAGACGAAGTGAAAAACAATGAATTGAGGTATCCTGATTTGTCTAAGCTTGACAACATGGAGATATTCACTTATAATTCCGAGCTTTCGGAGAAGTACAGTAAATTGTGGCAGAGTGTGAAGGTAAAATAAGAATTATAAAAAATTTCATAAAACACTTGCATTTTTTGGATATCCGTTATATACTATCATAGTGTGATACCACACCTTAATGTGTGGCAGAATAAATAATCATTATTATCCGGAGGTGAATTGTATGGTATTTGAAAAGATTAAAGAAATCCTTGTAGATCAGCTTAATATCGATGAAAGCGATGTAACTATGGATGCAGCATTTATCGAGGATTTAGGCGCAGATTCCTTGGATATAGTGGAGCTTATAATGACTATGGAAGAGGAATTCGGTATTGAAATTCCCGAAGAGGAAGTTGAAAGTATCGCTACAGTAGGGGCAGCAGTTGAGTATATCAAAGCTAACGGCGATATGTAATTGATATATTATCCGCTCGAAAAAGAGGTTTGAAAATGAGTGACATTAAGAATTTAGAAAAAAACCTCGGATACACATTTAAGGATATTTCTCTTTTGAGGAATGCTCTGGTGCATCCGTCATATCTGAATGAAAAGCATGTTGAGAGGATTTATTCCAATCAGCGGTTGGAGTTTTTCGGAGATTCGGTTCTTTCGCTTGCGGTAAGTGAGTATATATTCAAGAACCTTAAGTCCTTCCCGGAGGGTAAGCTTACCGAGCTTCGTGCCAAGGTAGTCTGCGAGGAGTCGCTTGCCAAGATGGCAGCTTCACTGGATGTAGGCTCATATCTGGTATTGGGCAGAGGTGAGATTAAGTCGGGAGGAGCCAAAAGACCCTCTACTCTCTCAGATGCCATGGAAGCAATCATTGCTGCGGTGTATCTGGACGGAGGCTTTGAAGAAGCCCGAAAACTCGTACTTACAAATCTTATGGAGGACATCAATGAGTTTTCCCGTACGGGAGGATTCATGGTAAACTATAAGTCTGATTTACAGGAGCTGGTGCAGGCAAAGGGTATGGTGCTTACCTACAAGGTAGTGGGTGAGGACGGCCCGGAGCACGCCAAGTGCTTTGAGGTAGCGGCATATATAGACGGTAAGGAGTTTTCCAGAGGAGAAGGCAGCAGTAAAAAAAGAGCGGAGCAGGAGGCTGCTAAAATAGCCTATCAAAAATTAAAGTAATGTCGCTATAGCCGAATATTTATAATTTGGTATTTATTTTAAGGAGCCTAAGTATGATACTTAAGCTCCTTAAGTTTTCGCTTCATTCACTATTTAATTTTATTTTTTATTGTGATTTCGGTTGTATTTGATTTTACTTTTCCATGTTTGTTTTCCAAGTGAAATTTCACGGTACCTTCTTTCTTTGCTTTGATTGATATCGCAGGGTATCTTAACATATTAAAACCTGCCATCCTGAACTTTATATCTGCTATTTCGGGGTTATCAGAAACTATGTGATAGCTACTGATAGTTGTAAATAAACCGCCGGAGATATCTATGATATATGTTTTATATTCGCCTACATAAATTTCTTCATTTGATAAATCTTTTACAGTTATTCTGCGAACGGGTGAAAGATAGCACGCTATGACTATAACTGCAATTACGACTGTAACAATACCTGTGATTTTTAAGCTTTTGTTCATGTGAATTCTCCTTCGTAATTAAAATATGTATAAAAAAATGCGCCAACCGAGAGTCGACGCATAAAAACGCAAACTCCGATTGTTGCTACACAAATCTTAACAATGCGAAGAAAACTTCTACACTCATCAAGTGGAATTTGCATTTTATCAAATTCAGTTTTGACGAGTGTAACAGAAAATAAACCCTATATAAAAATATAGAAGTCCATTCATTGCATTGTTAATTTGTGTAGCATATTTATTATATCACTTTTTTTATGTTTTAGCAATAGTTTTATAAAGTTTATTTGAGATATTTGAGATATATTTTATGAAGATTTTTATAATAAAGGTAATTTAAATTATTGACATTATCTTCTCGAAATGGTATACTTAATGTAATAAATTAAAAGAGGATTTCATATGAAGATATTACTTAAAAATGCAGATGTATATGGCTATGGTAAATCGGATTTACTTATATCCGATTCTGTTATAGTTGATATTTCTGCTTCTATTGATATTTCATCGGCTGATGAGGTATATTATTTGGACGGTTTGTCTGTATTCCCGGGTTTTACGGATGTTCATGTGCATCTTCGTGAACCGGGATTTTCTTATAAGGAGACCATAGCCACCGGCACCAAGGCAGCGGCAAGGGGCGGTTATACCACAGTATGCTCCATGCCCAACTTAGACCCTGTACCGGATAGTATGGCAAATTTAAGACAGCAGCTTGATATTATAGAGAAGGACGCAGTGATAAACGTGGTTCCCTTTGCTTCTCTTACCAAGGGTCAGCGCGGTGAACGTATCTCCGATATGGAGGTCATGGCACGTTTCGTGGCGGGATTTTCTGATGATGGCAGGGGTGTGCAGGATGAAGACATGATGCGTCTGTGTATGATCAAAGCCCGAAATCTTAACAAGATAATTTCCGCACATTGCGAGGATGAAGCTCTCCTTCACGGTGGATATATACACGACGGTGAGTATGCTGCCTTAAACGGTCATAAGGGCATATGCTCCGAGAGTGAGTGGGGTCCTATCAAAAGAGATATAGAGCTCCTTAAAGAGACAGGGGCTTCTTACCATGTGTGCCATGTATCTGCCAAGGAAAGCATAGAGCTCATACGCAGTGCCAAAAGCTACGGACTTGATATTACCTGTGAGACGGGGCCGCATTATCTCGTGTTTAATGATATGGATTTGCGTGAGGACGGAGGCTTTAAGATGAATCCTCCCATCAGAGCCGAGGAGGACAGGCTCGCCCTTATAGAAGGTATAAAGGACGGCACCATAGACATGATAGCCACCGACCATGCACCCCACAGCGCCGAGGAGAAGTCACGGGGCTTAAAGAGCCTCAACGGTATAGTAGGTATAGAGACAGCGTTTCCCGTGTTGTACACAGAGCTCGTAAAGACGGGTGTGATTACCATGGACAAGCTAATAGAGCTTATGAGTATAAACCCCGCCAGACGATTTGGCATAGATTCAGGGCTTAAAGTTGGAGCAGGGGCTAACCTTACGGTATTTAATCTAAATGATGAATATAGCATCACATCTGCAGATTTCCTTTCAAAAGGAAAGAGCACTCCCTTTGAAGGCAAGAGAGTGTACGGCAAGTGTGTGCTTACAATATGCGGCGGCAGAATCGCATATTCTTGTATATAAAACCCCAAGGAGGCATGTATGAAACAGGCAGTATATGAAATTACAGAAAATATACGCATTGCAAAGGACATCTACAAGATGATACTTGCAGGCGATACCTCGGATATCACCAAGCCGGGTCAGTTTATAAACATACAGCTTGAGGGCAGGTATTTAAGACGCCCCATCTCTGTGTGTGATTACGACGAAAACACAATTACCATAATCTACAAGGTAGTAGGAGGCGGCACCGAGGATATGAGCTTGATGCTCCCCGGTACCAAGCTGGATATATTAATCGGTCTGGGAAACGGTTTTGACACCTCCAAATGTGCAGGTGATGCCCTGCTTATAGGCGGCGGTGTGGGTGTACCACCTATGTATAACCTTGCCAAAACTCTCATATCCGAGGGCAAGAGTGTCAGCGTGATACTGGGCTTTAATACATCGGAGGATGTATTCTACAGTGAAGAATTCCAAGCTCTGGGAGCTAAGGTGTATGTAGCTACTGCAGACGGCTCTGTGGGTACCAAGGGATTCGTGACCGATGTTATGAAAAATCTTACATATTCATACTTCTTTACCTGCGGACCGGAGCCTATGTTTAAGGCGATAGAGAAGCTTGCTTCTACAAGCGGTCAGTACAGCTTCGAGGAACGTATGGGCTGTGGCTTCGGTGCGTGTATGGGCTGCAGCTGCAAGACCAAGTACGGCAACAAGAGAATTTGCAAGGACGGCCCCGTTCTTGAGAGGGAGGAGATAATATGGTAGATACAAAGGTGAATTTAAGCGGACTGGAGCTTACCAATCCCATAATCCCTGCCAGTGGGACCTTTGGCTACGGCTATGAGTTTGCAGAGCTCTACGACATAAATATACTTGGTTCGTTTTCATTTAAGGGTACTACCAAAGAACCCCGATTCGGAAACGATACTCCCAGAATTGCAGAGTGTACAGAGGGTATGATAAACTCCGTAGGTCTGCAGAATCCCGGTATAGATAAAGTAATCAGCGAGGAACTGCCCAAGCTCAGGAAATGTTTTAACAAGCCTGTGGTGGCAAATATAAGCGGTTTCAGTATAGATGAGTATGCATATTGCTGTGAAAGAATAGACAAAGAGGATGGCGTGGGCTTAATCGAGGTCAATGTAAGCTGCCCTAATGTACATAACGGAGGTATGAGCTTCGGTACAGACCCCAAGTGCGCTGCCGAGGTTACCAAGGCTGTAAAGGCGGTTACCACTAAGCCGGTTTACATTAAGCTAAGCCCCAATGTAACCGATATAGCTTCAATTGCCAAAGCATGCGAGGAGGCAGGGGCAGACGGTATCAGTCTCATAAACACCCTCATGGGTATGAGGATAGATTTAAAGACCGGCAAACCTGTAATCGCAAACAAAGCGGGTGGCTTCTCCGGCAGAGCTATCTTCCCCGTAGCGGTGAGGATGGTGTATCAGGTATACGAAGCAGTTAACATACCGATTATAGGTATGGGTGGTGTTTCCACTGCAGAGGACGTAATCGAGCTTATGCTTGCAGGTGCATCTGCAGTGCAGGTAGGAGCGGAAAACCTCATCAATCCATACGCAAGCAAGGATATAGTAGAGGATTTACCCCGTGTGATGAAAAAGTATAATATTACAAGTTTAAAAGATATAATTGGAGGTGCTCATTAATGGGTAAGGATGTAATAATTGCCTGCGATTTTAATTCAAAGGCTGAAGTAATGGAATTTCTGGACAAGTTCAAGGAAGAGAAACCATATGTGAAAATCGGTATGGAGCTTTTTTACGGTGCAGGTCCCGATATCGTAAGGGAGATTAAAGCAAGAGGGCACAAGATATTTCTTGACCTTAAGCTCTGCGATATCCCCAATACGGTTAAGAAGTCTATGAAGGTGCTTTCTAATCTGGATGTGGATATGTGCAATCTGCATGCATTCGGTACCAAGGCTATGATGGAGGCTGCTATAGAGGGCCTCACAAGAGACGACGGCACCAGACCGCTGCTTATAGCTGTAACACAGCTCACATCTACCAGTGAGGAAAGAATGCAGGGTGAGCTTCTCATAAACAAGCCCATAGATGAAGTGGTAATGCACTATGCCAAGAATGCCATGGAAGCAGGTCTCGACGGCGTAGTATGCTCTCCACTTGAAGCCGGTAAGGTACACACCGTATGCGGTGAAGGATTCCTTACAGTGACACCGGGTATCCGTTTTGCTGATTCCAGTGTAGGTGACCAGGTGAGAATTATGACACCTGCAGAGGCTAAGAAGATTGGCTCTGATTACATAGTTGTGGGCAGACCCGTAACTCAGGCAGAGGACCCCGTGGCAGCGTACAGAAGATGCGTAGCTGAATTTGTAGATTAATATATAACGTTGTAGGAGCGATTCACGAATCGCCCGCAAATCTAAACGAAAGGAAGAATATTGAAATGGAAAAATTAATAGCACAGGATTTATTATCAATCGGAGCGGTATTTTTAAGACCGGAGGAGCCCTTCACATGGGCAAGCGGTATCAAGAGCCCCGTATATTGTGACAACAGACTCACACTCACAAGCCCCAAGGTAAGAGACGATGTGGAGAATGCTCTCGCTGAGACTATCAAGAGAGAATACCCCGACGTAGAAGTGCTCATGGGTACCTCCACTGCAGGTATTGCACATGCAGCTATCACAGCACACATCATGGGTCTGCCCATGGGCTATGTGCGCGGTTCCTCCAAGGACCACGGCAGAGGCAACAGAATAGAGGGTAAGCTTGAAGCCGGTCAGAAGGTTGTAGTAGTAGAGGACCTTATCTCCACAGGCGGCAGTGTTATAGATGTAGTAGAAGCACTCCGCGAAGCAGGTGCACAGGTGCTGGGTATAGTATCCATTCACACCTATGGTATGCAGAAGGGTCTGGACAGACTCGCTGCAGCCAATGTAAAGAACGTAAGCCTTACTAACTTCGATACAGTGGTTAAGGTTGCTGCAGAAACAGGCTACATCAAGCCCGAAGACGTAGACAGACTTATAGCATTCAGAAATAACCCGAGTGACGAAAGCTGGATAAAGTAATCGAAAGGGAAAAAGAAATGCAAAATCTGATAGATATTATGGATTTGAGCATCGGTGAAATAGATGAGCTTATAGCTAAAGCCAAGGATATAATAGCTCACCCCGATGTTTACAGAGATAAATGCCGTTACAAGAAGCTTGCTACACTTTTCTTTGAACCCTCTACCAGAACCAGGCTCAGCTTTGAAGCGGCTATGATGGAGCTGGGAGGTAATGTACTCGGCTTCTCCGATGCAGGTTCAAGCTCGGCTACCAAGGGCGAGAGTGTGTCCGATACTGTAGCTGTGGTAAGCGGCTATGCAGACATTATAGCTATGCGTCATCCCAAGGAGGGTGCACCGGTAGTAGCAGCCATGAAGAGCGACATACCCATCATAAACGCGGGTGACGGCGGTCACAACCATCCCACTCAGACTCTCACAGACCTGCTTACCATCAAGATGGAGAAGGGCAGGCTCGATAACCTCACTGTGGGACTCTGCGGTGACCTCAAATTCGGTAGGACCGTTCATTCACTTGTTGCGGCACTTTCGAGATACACAGGGATTAAGTTTGTACTCATATCGCCCCAGGAGCTTAAATTACCCAGCTATGTGAAGGAAAGCTATATCAAGAAAAACGGTATAGAATATGAGCAGACCACTTCTTTGGAGGATGTTATAGACCAGCTGGATATAGTATATATGACCAGAGTCCAGAGAGAGAGGTTCTTTAACGAAGAGGATTATCTGAGACTTAAGGACAGCTATATACTGGATGCCGGGAAGATGTCCAAGGCAAAGGATGACATGATAGTGATGCATCCGCTGCCCAGAGTAAATGAAATTGCTGTAGAGGTGGACTCTGACCCCAGAGCATGCTACTTTAAACAGGCAAAATACGGAAAATACATTCGTATGGCGCTTATATTAAAGCTTTTGGAGGTGGAGTAAATGACGATAGATTCCATTAAAGACGGTGTTGTGATAGACCACATCAAGTCCGGCAAGGCTATGGATATATATAAGTTCCTAAACCTTGAGCATACGGATTGTCAGGTGGCTATAATCAAAAATGCATCCAGTAAGAAGCTGGGCAAAAAGGATATCATAAAGATAGCCTCCGATGTACAGATTGATCTGGATGTGCTTGGATATATAGACCCGGATATCACGGTTAATATCATTAGAGACGGTATCCTTGCAGAGAAGAAGCACCTGGAGCTTCCAAAGAAGATTACAGATGTAATCATGTGCAAGAATCCCCGATGCATCACCACAACGGAGCAGGGGATATCTCATGTGTTTAAGCTGACAGATGCAGACAGCAGGGTTTACCGCTGTATGTACTGTGAGGCTAAAGCTGAATAAAAATTGTTAAAAGGGGATGTAAATTTATTTCCATCAAAAATCGAGGATGGAAGTCCTCGATTTTTTTGAATGAACCGACCCCCAAAAGTTGGATCAAATCTAACGATTGGGAGGTCGGTTTTTTGTGGTATAATAAAGTTGATGAAAAAATTAAATTTACACTATAAGACTTTACAGCGTTTTTTCAATAAAATCTGCTATTATTCCTGCAAAAACTCCGTCCTCAGCATCTACGTAATGGCAATGTGTACCGTTCATCACCTTCAAATACACATTGTCTTCGTGACCGAAGTGCTTCAGGGTGCTTTTCATGAGAAGCGTCTGTTCGTAGCGATTTTCCATATCGTTGTCCGATACTATGAATATCATGGGTGGATACTCGCTGTCTACACCCACATGATACATAGGTGAGCTTTCGTCCACAATTAGTCTGCGGGGGTCTATACCACGGGATTTAAGCACATTAAAGTGAGCTGTAGGCTGACCGGCGTCGTGAATGAAGCCTGCTATATCCATAGGGGATATGTCATGAATGCCAAGATATTTTTTGTCAAAGCAGAGCATCATAGACAGGTAACCGCCTGCAGATGAACCGCCTACATATATTTTTTTGCAGTCAACATATTCATGTATGTGATTTTTAATCCACGCCACAGCGCATGCAGAGTCGTCTATGAAGTCGGGATATCTGTGTTCCGGAAATCCCCTGTATTCTATAGTTGCTACACCGATACCGCGTTTGCATAAATTCTCCATAAAAGGACCTATATGTTCACCTGGCTCTCTTACTGTAAGTCCGCCGCCGTGAATGTACACAAAGATTGCCTTACAGTCACAATCCGGCAAGAGAAGATTAAGGTAATTGTATTTGGGTGATACTGTAGAGTAGGGTATGTTTTTATATTCTCTCATTTTTTACGCTCGCTTTCATTTGGATTTTTTATCAAGCTTGTAGTTTCTTGCGTATAAGCACAAATCCATGCCCACCATTATAAGGTTGAGTACATAGAAGAAGAGCACATACCATTTGCTTGCAAATGCTGCCATGTAGGCTTCATTGGTAAACTTGGAGGCAATACCTGCTATGTAACCAAAGAATATGAGACACAGGAACGCAAGGCTCTTGCCCTTGGTAGTGCGTGCCCTGTAGGATTTGATTACATTCATAGGCCAGGATATACCGAAGCTCACAATCATTATAATTTCCAAAAGTTCCGACATTAAAAATACTTCCTTTCATATGTGTTTTTATATATTATAAACCCTTTGCACTGTATTGTAAATAACATAATAACATACCCTCACTATATGTTGACAGTTATAGTAAAACGTGGTATACTTTATTATGGTGATAAAAAATGGAGATTTTGCAATTAAGATACTTTTGTGATGCGGCAGAGGAAGAGAACTTTTCAAGGACTGCCCATAAATATGATGTACCCCCGTCAAATATATCTCAGACGGTGCACAGACTGGAGGATGAGCTGGGTGTTAAGCTTTTTGACCGTTCGCCAAATAAGATAAGCCTTAACGAACCCGGAAGGAGATTTTATGCTAAGGTTAAGGCTGCACTGTGTACCCTTGATGATGCATGCAGGGAGATTTACGATACATCAGATGATATACAGACCGAAATCAAGCTGAGAGTTTGCACCAATCGCCGTATAGTAACGGTTGCTATAGAAAAATTCAAAGAGCTTTATCCTTATGTCAATTTTACACTTAGTCACAGCTACAATGATGAGGGTGACTATGACCTTATAGTATCTGATGTAACACCAAATGAAAAGGATTTGACCAAGGAACTGCTTATAACCGAAAAAATCCTGGTTGCCGCCAAAAAGGGAAATGTAAAATCCGGCATGGAGATAAAGGATATATCGTCACTTAAGGGAGAAAGATTTATCACCATGAATGAAAAGAGCAGCCTGTGTAATATTACAGAGCAGCTCTGTCATAAGGCAGGCTTTGAACCTAATATAGTGATAAAGAGTGAGGACCCGTATTATGTACGCCGGTACATTGAGCTGGGTCTTGGTATAGCTTTTGTGCCGGCTTTTTCATGGCAGGGACAGTTTAGCGAAGAAATCGAATGTATGGATATTTGTAACCATACCAGAGAGACATATGTATTTTATGATTCCAAACGATATATGCCCAAGGCTGTGGCCAAATTCAAAGATATACTGTTTGAAGTGTGCAGGTAGCCGGATTATGAGCTCTGCTGAAGTTTCTGCATTTTTTTCCAGTTTATGAATCCATAGAGGTCATTTATGAGAAACATCACAAAGCAGATAATGACAGACACATATGATATATTTACTCTCAATGCCAAAATCCACAATACAATCAGAACGATATCGTTTGAGGCATAAGCCAGGGCAAAGTACGGACTTCGTCTGAATGTGAGGTAGACTGCTATGAAGCTGGTAGTTACGGAGATTGTGCTCGGTATAATGTTGGCTGTGTCAAAGGCGGTAAGTATGTGATAAAACACCCATGTAACGATGGCTGTGGGGATTAGCATGAGGATATATTCTTTTAATTTCAGATTATTCACGGTCACTTGCGCATGGTTACCCTTGTAGGGATTACGAAGCCATGATATTAATGCAAAGAGAGCCATGGGTGCCGTCATGCCCAGGTAGGTTATCATCTCTCCGTAGTATGAGAATGTGTATGATATAATCCCGTACAATACACTGAATATAATCATCAAAAGCTGACCAAAAGGGTTTCCTTTGGCATTGAAAATCAGTGAGGTCACGCCTATAAGCGATGCTGTAAGGGTAATGTAGTTTACTCTGTCAAACATTGCAAATGATATAATTATCATAATCACAGAAAACCCCCAGAGGATTATCTCGGATTTTGAAAAATAGTGCATGAGTGATTTGATTTTGCTCATAGTAACCTCCAAAAAAATAAGCATCCGCACATATCTTCTGAGACCTAACGATATGTTAACGAATGCGTATGCATTACACTACCCGGTGGCAGTTTAATTATTGATTTACATTATTATATAATATGCAGATATAGATGTCAAGCATTTTTGCAAAAAAGTAATTATATTTCTAAAACATCTTGAAATTCCTGCTGTTTAGTACTATAATATACTTATATAACAAGTGTTTTACTATACTTAGTAACAATGGGGGATAATCATGAAATATAAATTTACCAAAGCCTTGATATTTATTGCGGTACTGGTGTGTATTTTTGCCTTTCCGCAAATTGCCGGTGCGGAGCAATTTCCCGTAGAGGGCACCAATGCTACACTTACATATACCGTTTCCGGCTCTAAAGCCACTATAACGGATTGCAATGAGGATGCGACCGGTGTTCTTGTGATTCCGAGCACGATAGGGGATAATACAGTAGTACAGATAAACACCGACGCCTTTGCAAATTGTGCACTTCTTACCGCCATTACGGTGCCGGATAGTGTTAAAACCATACAGGCCCAGGCATTTAAGGGATGCACTTCGCTTGAGGAAATGACATTGCCGTTTATTGGTGAATCAAGTGGAGGAAGCGGATATTCCAATTGTGTATTTGGATATATATTTGAAAAGAGTGATTCGTCCGATACATCTGCGGTAAAACAATACCCCGGTGACGGTACTTTATATGCACGTAT
>JAGATB010000003.1 GCA_017621495.1 Clostridia bacterium | reverse complement strand
CAATTATCAATTATCAATTATCAATTGTGCCTACGGCACATAAACTACAATTTATCGATTTTTTGTATATTTTTTGATACGGAGTGATGATAATGCTGTACAAGTATGAAACGCACCTCCACACAAGTGAAGGAAGTAAATGCGGCAAAAATACCGCCGCAGAAATGATATGTGCCGCCAAAGAGGCGGGGTACACAGGTGTAGTCATAACCGACCACAACTGGGGAGGTAACACCGCCATAGACCGTAATCTGCCCTGGGAGGAATATGTAAACGAATTTTGCAAGGGGTATGAAAACGCGAAAGCAGAAGGCGACAAAATTGGTATAGATGTATTCTTCGGCTGGGAAGCAGGCTACAGAGGTACCGAGTTTATAATACTGGGTCTTGACAAAGAATGGCTCATCAGCCACCCGGAGATTAAAGAGGCTGACATAGAGGAGCAGTTCCGCCTTGTAAAGAAAGACGGCGGAATGGTAATCCATGTACATCCTTACCGTGAGGAGGATTACATTCCCGAGGTTCGACTGTATCCGGAATTTACTGATGCTGTGGAAATTATAAACTCAGCTCATACCAATCCGGAGGGTAACCACTACGAACCTATGTTTAATGAGCGTGCATTTGAATATGCCAAAAAGCATAACCTTGCCATGACCGCCGGCTCTGATATACACAATACCGGCTTATTGGGCGGTGGTATATACTTCAATCGCCGGATGAAGGATTCCCGTGAGCTGGCAAGCGCTATATTAAACCGGGAACACGAGGCACTTACGGACGGAAGCACAATTTGGAGCAAAAGAGAGCTCGAAAAAGAGCCCACTCTTTATTAATACAGATATTAACAAAAGAAACGGGGTATAAGAATGAATAACAAAATTAAACCGAAGCTCTTTTCGGTAATGAAGGATTATAACAAAACCAAATTTTTAAACGATGTAATTGCAGGTATCATAGTTGCAATCATAGCACTTCCGCTTTCTATTGCGCTTGCTATAGCATCGGGAGTCTCGCCGGAAAAGGGTATCCACACCGCTATAATAGCAGGATTTATGATTTCTCTCTTTGGTGGCAGCCGGGTACAGATAGGCGGCCCCACGGCAGCATTTGTAGTAATAGTTGTGGGCATTATAGCCGAATTCGGCTTGGAGGGTCTGATACTTGCCACCATAATGGCGGGTATAATCCTGGTTGTAATGGGTCTGTGCAATGTAGGCTCACTTATAAAGTTTATCCCCTCTACCATTACCGTAGGCTTTACCGGCGGTATTGCGGTTACACTCTTTGTACAGCAGCTCAAGGACTTTTTGGGATTAAATATAGATACCGTACCTTCGGAATTCTTTGCCCGAATAGCTTCATATATAGAGCACATAGGCACTGTAAATCCATATGCGGTTCTGGTAGGCGGTATCGCACTGCTCATCATGATAATAATGCCGTATTTATCACAAAAGATTCCCGGCTCTTTGGTAGCAATAATTGTAACCACTGTTTTGGTTAGGTTATTAAGCCTTGACGTGGCAACCATAGGAAGTGTATACGGTGAGCTGTCTGCGGCATTCCCCACACCCAAGCTCCCAAATGTGAATCTCTCACTTATCAAAAATCTCATATCGCCTGCATTTACCATAGCCATACTTGCGGCAATTGAATCACTGCTGTCATGCGTGGTATCTGATGGTATGATAGGAAGCAGACACAAGTCAAACACAGAGCTCGTGGCTCAAGGCATAGGTAACATCTGCTCCGGACTATTCGGCGGTATACCTGCAACCGGAGCCATAGCAAGAACAGCAGCCAATGTAAAAAACGGCGGCCGCACTCCCATAGCAGGTATGGTTCACGCAGTAGTACTGGCTCTTATCATGGTACTTCTTATGCCCTACGCATCACTCATACCCATGACCACACTGTCTGCGGTACTTATAGTCGTAGCATACAATATGAGTGGCTGGAGAGAATTCATAGCAATGCGCAAGGCACCCAAGAGTGACTACTCGGTACTTATCATAACCTTCGTGCTCACTGTTTGCTTTGACCTGGTAGTAGCCATAGAAGTGGGCATGGTGCTGGCAGCACTACTCTTTATGAGCCGTATGGCAAACACCACTGATGTACGCAAGTGGCAGGACTATGAAGACAGCTTTGATGAAAACTCTGACCCGGAAGCTATAAGCCTTATGAAGCTCCCTGCCAAAACCGTGGTATACGAAATCACAGGACCCATGTTCTTCGGTGCGGCAGATAAATTCATGGGAATGCTCTCAGACTCCCAAAAGAACAACAAAGTAATGATACTGAGAATGCGTGGAGTTCCTGCACTTGATGCCACTGCATACAAAACCCTTAAAGACGTATACACCCGGTGTCAAGCCAACAATATGACCCTAATCATATCCCACATAAACCAGCAGCCTCTATCCGTGCTGCAAAAAGAGGGACTCTATGACGAAATCGGTGAAGAAAACTTTGCACCGAATATTACCTCCGCTATTGAAATAGCAAATACTATTGTTAACGGATAATAATTCCTTGAAAATTAACTCATTATTTAAGGGAACGACACATCATAGGTCGTTCCCTTCTTTTTCATTAATTCCACCCCTACTGAATACTCTCGGTAGCCCAATTTCCGTTGGAGGGCATATTCTCAAGCTGTTTACGCAATTCTTCAAGTTGTTTTTCATCTATATCCATAGAAGGTCTTGACATACCCGGATTCACACTAAAGTCGTTATACTGGGGATCGTCAAAAGCACTTCCTCCGAAGGAAGGATTCATACCCTGAGACATCTTACTCTGCAGCTCCTCCTCAGTATGTTCAAAAATCATATATTTCTTGCCGTCAAGCTTGCCGATTTTAGCACCTTTCTTTATGGAAAGGGCAAATTCTACGCCGTTTTCTTCCACACTGAATTCAAATCCGTCCTTATTGGAGCATTTACCGTCAAGTTCAAAGCTTTGTCCGCCGGGAACATTGAGGTACACGCTGCTCTTGCCGGCTTTAAAATCAGCCTCAAGGCCTGCAGTAAGCTTCTGACCGCCGGCACTTATGGCAATCTCGGGATTCATCTTGCCTTTAACAGGTATCATATTACCCGTGGTTTCAAGCTTCACACTCTGACCGTTGCCTGCAGTGAGCTCTGCATACATACCGTCTATGAGACATTTGGAGTTTGTAAAGCACCACTCAACTTCAAAATTCTGCTCATCTGCTTCAAGCTTTATACCTACGACTTTATTTTTGTATATAAGGAAGTCAACCTCGTACTCCCCTTCAAAATCCGTGTCCTCTATGCCCTCTCTGATATTACCTACAAAATTGACATAGCCCTTACCGAATACTTCCTTTACCTTAGCATCTTTTTCTATAATGCCTGCGTAATTTGCCAGGAAGTTCTGTATATCTTCACCCTCAAAGAGCACCGTAGCACACAGAGCCGAACGCTCCTTGCCGTCTATATCTATATCCTCGGAATCCTTGTCCAGGATTTCGCCGCTCTTGATGAAATCAAGTATGCAGTTTCTGAATTTCTTTTCCAGATGTTTAAATGCCTCTTCCTCTGTAAGACCCAGACGGGTAACATTGGAGTATGATAAATCCAATCCGCTTAAATCAAGACCTATTTGCTTAAGTGCATCTGAAATCGGGGCAATCTTGGTGTTCATAATCTGATCACCAAAGTTTTTGGACGAAACGGCAAAATATGTATCCCCTGCCAGGAATGGAAACTGATAGCCGATTATTTCGTCGTTCCAGAGCATATTCATGCCTATCTTCTCACCATTGGCACCAACTTCAACTTCACCGTAGACAGCCTTATCTGTTGCACTGTGTGCAGCCTTGACAGACACGGTAGCATTTTCTGACGGCACGCTCAAAGTTACCTTTTCTGTAAAATCAGTATTTTTATCAAGCTTAAATCCGAATAACTCCTCGCTGAAACGTGTGGTTTCAGTCTCAAGCTGTGAGAAGGTATTTGCAAGCGACAATGCCACCAGGTGCTTAGGTACAAATGCTATCATGAGATTTGCACGTGCAAAATAGCCTACCATACCGAGCACCAACACCACCACAAGAGCTATGACAGTTTTTTTAGCCTTTTTCTTCTTGGGTGAATATAGTATCTGCTCTGTGTCAAGCTGCTCCATAGCGGTAACATCTGCTTCGCCGATTTCGTTTTGAATGTTATCTGCAGTTTCATCCGAGACGGCAGCTTCTGCCTCCGGCACAAATTCACTCTGTGCAATCTCTGCCCCACAGTGCGGACACTTTTCCATTTCGTTTTCAAGTTCTTTGCCACATGAATTACAAAACATCTTTTTTCTCCTTTACTTCTTTTTTCTCTAATATATCACAAAATGCATCATAATTCAATATTTTTTTAATTTATTCCTATAATATATATTAAATTTTGTGCAATAATATAATTAAATGAAATTTGTTTCAATTTTTTTCAAAAAAGACTTGACATTTTATCAATTTTTTGGTATCATATTCGAGTAGTAAATATTGGGCTATCGCCAAGTTGGTAAGGCACCGGATTCTGATTCCGGCATTTCGGAGGTTCGAGTCCTTCTAGCCCAGCCATCTACAAAGTCTGTAATCAAGCCGATTACAGGCTTTCTTTTTTGCCTGTTCTAAGATTTGTTCTAAGATTCCGCCAAACAACTCCTAAGCATATTCATTGTCTTGCGATTAAAATCTTTTTTCGCATGAACATAAACCCTTTCGGTCGTCTGCACTGAGCTATGCCCCAAGTATTTAGAAATACTGTATATAGGGATTTGATTATCCACCATGATGCTTGCTACTGTATGTCTCAACTTATGTGGAGTGATACGCTTACCAAAATATTTTTCGGTCAGATTTCCAATAATTTTTGTAACCACAGCATCACAATATGGTTTGCCATTTGGGTGCTTAATTAACAGGTCATTTTCAATATACTCATTACCAAACAATTTGCGATATTCTTTGTGCTTTTCTTTCTCTTTTTTGATTAGTTCAACCGTGTAATCACTGCAGAACATTGTCCTATCACTACTATCTGTTTTAGTGAGATATACAACCTTTTCTTTAGACACTTTGGTTCTTGTGGCGCAAATATGTATTTCCCCGCTTCTTAAATTAATATTTTTATATTCGAGCCCCAACAGCTCACCACGTCGTATTGCTGTCTCACACAATAAAACAATAGCCAGATGCAAAGGATGGTCTTTTGTTGCTTCCATAAATGTTTTATATTCATCCATCGTTAATGTGCTGATTTCTGCATGCTTGACCTTAATCAACTTAATTTTATCATGCGGATTACTTTCAATTAAATCGTCAAAAAAAGCATCTTTTAAAGCCTTTGAAAGTATGCCTTGCTGATTTCTGATTGATTTACTTGCAAGTTTCCCCTCAAGGGTTTCATAATACGCTCTTAATGTAGACGTGCGCACATCTTTAAGCTTGATTTCCTTAGCTTCAAAATACGGTATAATATGATTTCTCAGTGCACTTTCATAATTCTGCCGAGTGGTATCTCTAACTTCCGTCCGTGATACCCAACTTCTCAAATAATCTGCGAATGACATATTATTTACATGAACTTCCAGCTTATCGAGTCGCTCATATTCGGCAATTTTTTCTTTTAGCATTTCATTTGCAAGTCTCTTATTGCCTTTCACTAATAGTCCTGTGGCAATCCATGTTGGTTTAGGTTTAGTGTTAATGACCATATAATAATACTCATTGCCATTTTTGGTTTTTTTATTCTGTAGGCTTCCTGTCATATTTTCTCCTTTCTGCGTAGCCTATCAGTACGCTTTTAATTATACAACTTATGCACAAGTATTGCAAGATGATTTTTTTATGTAATCTATCAGATAATACTTTGGGATTCGATATTTCCCCGCAATCAAAAATGATTTAATATCCCCGCTCTTTAACATTTTATAAGCGGTATTCTTTCCGATACCCAACACTTGACATACTTCAGATACATTTAAAATGTCTTTATATTCGCTAAAAATATCTATGTTATATCTTCCTTCCAATTTATTTTATAAACGGTGTTGGGGATGGATGATATTCTCCACCCCCAACATCTATATATACTACTATTTTTAATTGCTGGTTTTAATTTGTTTGTAAGACTTAATTTTTGCAAGATGTTCTTTTACCAGTTCGTGCAGTCCTACCAGACCCTCATCATCCATACGATAAATCTCTGATATTTCTTTTATAGGCACAATAGCCTGAATATTAAAGTCTCCATCCCAAAATGATTCAATATAAATGTATGCTTCATAGTAATTATCATTTAGAACTTCAGCAAAACCCGTCACCTCTCCATACGCAATTGTTATGGTTTGTCCGTCACTGCTAAAGCATGCCACCTTATCCCCCACACAAATGTTTTCTATTGTTTCATTATCTTTAATATTTAAACTTTTAATTAATTTTAATTCCATTTTATCTTTTCCTTACCATTTATTCTTACATGTATACGCATATCTTGTAGCTGCATTTACAAGGTCGTCTGTAATCGGATTTCCGCCTGTAACTCTGATGTTTTCAATAGTTATGTTGTTACAGTTCGTATCACCTGATGGTTGTTGAACAGGGAAGTGCATACTGTTATTCAATTTAAATTTCATCCTCGAAGATATATCTTGCAATGCCCCGATATTATCAAGTTGTTCTTGATTGAATATGGTATTACCAGCACTAACTTTCGCTAAAGTCGGCTTAGTCAAAGGAATAACATGTCCGGCAGCATTGATAAATAATTCATCACCTGCTTCACCCATTAGTGCAAATCCTTCCTTAGTAGAGGGTGTGCCACTTGCGTACTGGTTGATTTTTGCATTTAATCCACTACTCCACAATGGACTATACTTATATGCTCCATTCAATTTAATGCTACCATTACCTGAAACACCACCACTTATCTTCTTCTCCGTTAAGTCTTCTGCAAATTGCTTTATTGCTTTGGTTGCACTATTACAAATAGAACTAAGTGCAGGAACATCATATGAAGATATAAGACCAAGCCCTGATGTTATTCCAACAACCTCCTCATTGAAATCGACGACACCACTTTCTACGCAATTAATAGCCGTGGTAAGTTTATCCTGAGCTGCCTGTATGCTATTGAGTTCTGTTTCCTGACCCAATTCATTTTCAGCCTGTGTCTTTGCATATTGAGCATCTGCTAATTCATTTTGAGCGTTGATAACGTCGTCTGTATTAGCCACTCTCTGCCACTGACCGTTAATGAACATTTTTACATTTCTTTCATTTAATACGTTGTCGAGCTGTTGACGCTTCTTTGCAACGTCCAATTCAGCCTTTGTAATTTCATAGTTCTTCATGAGAACCTTATATTGCATTTCATATTTAGAAGTTATCTCAGCAACATTATTTTCTGTCGCTTTCAGTATGTCTCTGTTATATCTTGCTTGTAATCTTTCCGCTTCTTCTTGAATACCCAACAATTCTCTATTTAGGATATTGTAGTCATCCTGATTAAACAACAGCTTGCGAGCATCCTTATCCAGATACTCATACAATGCCTGAGATGCTTTTAACTCTTTATTGATTTCATTCTGAGCTTCTGCAATGCTGTTAATAACATTGTAATAACCTTCAGTTAATGCTTTAAGAGAATCCAACTGAGTCATTTGATGGTTAAGAGTTTCATTAATCTGCTTTTTCCTTGCCTCAAACAAACTTGCTTCAGCTTCCTTGATTTTGTCAAGGTCATTAGGATAATCTTCTTTAAGCCATTTTACAACACGTTCCCATGCTTTAACTTCACTGTCACCAAACAGTTCCCAATCGCCAAGTCGATTACGCTCATCTATCCAATTTTGAGAATTATTGAGCTTCCAGTCCAAAATGTTATCCTGAGCGTCATGCCACTTTTCCTGTAATTCTTGGATTTCCTTGGCATACTTCTCAGGGTCTAATGCTCTATATCTTTCAGCCATAGCATGATATTCGTCTTGCATAGCTTTATAGAATTCAGTCGTATCTGCAAAAGGATTGGCTTCAAGTTCAAGTTTCATTGAATGTTCAAGGTTGCGAATTGTCTTTTCATGTTGCTTTACAAAGTCTTGAACTTTATTATCTTCGTCTTTCCACCAGCCAATCTGTTGTTCCTGAACTTCGTTTGAATTGTTGTCGTATCCTGCCGCACGTAGTCTGTTCGCTTCAGTTTCACGTATTTTTTGCATCTGCTCATAATACGGAGTAAGGTCTACGTTGTCCTCACCATAAAGGTTCTTGAGCAATTCCATCTGATGCTCAATATCCTTTATCTGGTTTTCTGTGTGGTCTTTATATGCTTCGTCTATGTCGTCAAGGATATCTAATCGTTCTTCTTGAGACTTGGTTAGATTGTCATAAGCATACTGCAAATCCGATATGTATTGAAGTTCATTCTGATGAACCTTATATCTTCTTTCGGCTTCGTGGAGATAGTTGTCAAGAGCTTCGTTTGATTTTGAGGATGAGGAAGAAGATTCCGATGGGGTATAAGGGTTTTCTGACACTTGAACATCGTTGAATTTATCTATTTGATTTTGAATCGCTTCGTCTAAACGAACTTCTTTACCTTGCTCAATTTTATCATAAACTATACCGGTGTTTTTATCTCTATAAGCCCAAGAATAATATTTTTCTCCGTTATATTCCCAATGTTCTCCTTCTTTTCCAACTCCTAAAATATCAAAGTTGTTTGTAGCAGCCCAATTTTTCTTATTGGTCGAATTCATAATGCCGTCGATACTCTTTTGAGCAACGCCAGCCCACACAGCAACCTCTTTTAATGCAGTTACTTTCTGTGATATATTCAGCTCATTTCTACTGAATTTTATTTCCGATACCACTAAGTCAATCATAGCTTGCTCTGTTATACCCAATGCAGTAGCTTGATTTTTAAGAGCTGTAATATTTCCTGAAATGCTCTTATCATGAAGCTTGCTTCGGATACTAAGTTTTGCCTGGCTTTCGGTAGCTTTATTAATTTGAGCAATATATTGAGGAAAATTAGTTTTGGCAAGAGATATCATCTCTCTTTTAAGCTCGGAGCTAACTTTTCCTGAAGACAACAATCCGTCTATCCACTTGCTCATTGCTGCTTCACTGTTTATCATAGCTCCCGTTACGCCGCTAAATTCTTCTTCATTGAACTTAATTACAGCTTGGTTGATATTGTAATTAGCCATGGCATCCTTATACGTTTGCACCGCATCAGTCATGCCATCAATTTTATCTTTCAAGTTGTTATAAAAGTCTTCGAGGTCTCCGCCTTCTTTTATTTCTTCGTCGTAAGAATCAGCAAGTATATTTCTAAGTTTAACCATATCCTCATAGGACTTAAGTATTGTGTCGTTACTACGCCTATCTATTTTAAAGAAACGGTAGCCTTTGTCTTCTCCAAGACCTTTGCCTAAATACTTTTCTAAACCCTCATCTTTAAGAAGGTTTTCAAGAGCCTTACGTTCAGCTTTAACTCCGCCAAAAACATCAGACATTCCATTGTCTATGTCATAACTTGCTTTAGTTAATAAACTCTTTTCGGCTGCAGTTTTTGCATCTTTTATATCAGCTACTGAATCTTTAGCTTGTCTATGCTGAATATCTCTTAACAATTTTAATTGCTCTTCATATTCACCATTAGCAAGATTGATATATCCAACCTCATCTTCAAGCAATTCATTGATTTGCTTTTGAATGTCATATGCTTGCTCTCTATCTGAGTTATCAAGTTTACCATCTTCTCCAAGCTTGCGATATTGAGCCACAAGAGTGTCAAGTTCTTTATTGGTCTGAGCTGTTTCTCTGCCGAGTTCAATTGTTGCCTGACGTGCCTCTTCAAGTTTTTTATTGTATTTTGAGATAGATGATGTTAGTAAAAATATTCCGGCACTCGCCACTGTTGCCATACCCATAGGGGTTGCCAACCAAGCTGTGGCTTGTTCCCACAAATGCTCTGTTACTAATTGAATAGCTGTTCCTAGACTTCCTTCTGCAAGACCCATAGACAATATGTCAGCTACAATGCTTCTCGACCTTACTGCTCCCCACAATCTATTGCTTACTGCAAGAGCCGTATTAATAAGAACAATTTGAGTAACAATTCTGCCCAACGGAGTGTCAATAACATTAATTGCAGAAACCAATGAATCCAATGTCCCTTTTATAATTTTAACATTGCTCATATGTGATATAAATTCAGACCACTCAGCAGAAACTTTCTTTTGCTTTGCAGCCCAACTATCCATATATATCTCATTTTCGCGCATTGCACTATTGCTAGACTCCGATGTTATTTCAATAGCTTTTTCAACATCTTGCCAGCTCTCAATTACAGAAATAAAAGCATTGGATTGACGCTTATTTGAAATTGATTCTGCTAAAGCACTTTGTTGAATTGATGATAAGCTGTGCCACTTATCAGCAATTTCTTTAAGTACATTCATTGGATTACGCAATTCATTTTGTCCGTTTACAATTTCACGAATTTGTATTCCAACTGCATTTAGCGTTTTCTCTGCCTTTGCAAGCTTGTCCTCATCAATGATTTCTCCCGTTTCAATATCCGTACCTTTTATCTGGGAAAGATTCATAATAATTGTACGCCATGCGCGACTCATCTCTTCGCCACTGCGCTGTGTCTTACTTGTGGCTGTGCCTATAATGGCAGCATAGTCTTGTGCCGAAAGTTTAGCCTGTGCAAACATACTACCTGATACTGTAATACCAGAGGCGAGTTTCGATACATCGGTAGCTGTTTTATTTGATAATTCATTGAACATATCTAAAATTTTAGTAAGTTCTGTAATATCACCATTTAACTTCCAAGCGGCGTCAGAGCTTACGATAAACTCGTTTGCAAGTGCGTTGTCAATATCGCCAACATTTTCGGCAAGCAATGCCAATTCAGATAATTCCGATGATTTATCATTATATCCTGCTTTTGCAAAACGCTCTGTGCTTTCTGCATATTCAGAAGCCAATCTGCTATATTTTGATGCATTAGCAAAAGCCTCTTTGGTAAGGCTTTTTACTTCTGCTTTAGATGCACCGGTAACTTTACGATATCCAACCATAGAACTATCAACAGCTTTTAATTCACGATAAGCTTCTGTGATTTGATTTAGCATTTCGGTTATAACTTTGTATTGAAGTATGTATTGGAGACTTCTTCCTAATCCGGTAGCAAAGTCATTGGTTGCATTATTAACATTTCTTATATGCTCGTGTGTATGCCTAATATTTCCGTTTATATCCGATGTCAAATTTCGATTAATTGTCATTGTGCGATTTTCTTCTGCTAAAGCACGAATAGCACGATTTTCTGATTGCAGAGTTCTCTCCCGCTCCACAGAAATTTGCTGTGCTACACGCATTCTCTCTGTTTCGAGTCTATATTGTTGCTGTTGCGTTGTGAGATTTGCATTTATATTAACAGAAGAGTTGTTTAACCTCTGCATCTGCTGATAAATTGTATTTAAATTATTTATAATGTTATTAATATTTCGCCCATCAATATTTAAACTAATCGGATGGTTATTTAGATTATTAACAATATTTCGCACTCTTCCTTCAACAGAGGACACACTTGCCTCGTTCAAGACTAAGTTTAATTGTATTCTATCGTCAGCCATACTAACCCCCTTTATTTGCTTATTTTATTAAGTTTAGCAATAAGCTCGTCTTTTTGCTTTTCTAATCCTTTGATCTTTTCCGGTGTAATCGAAAAAGCAATCGCCTCATCAAAACGAGTCATGGCGTCATTTTCGCAAGCAAGACGATTTGTTATTTCGTCATCAAGCATAGATGTAAACAAATCATAGTCTGCTTTCAATCTTCTTGTATTTCTGCCACAAGCAAAACTTGCAACAGTAAAGTCATTATCTTTGTACTGCTCTAAACTCATAACTCTGTCCTGAGGAAGGTCAACGACCTTTAAAAATCTTGTAAGCAAAACCGTCTTGGCATAAAGTTCTTTGCTAAGCGGATTAACGACCATTATTCCATTTTCATTTTTCTCCGTCACAAACTCCGCACCAATAAGAGCCAACTTGTAAATCTCTGTAATATCTATTCCTTTGTAATTAACTCGTGTCTTCATGATTTATTAAATCCTCCTAAGTTTCCTTTATAAATACTTTCTTAATATATTATTTGCATATCTTTCTGCTTCTTGCTTAACCACATCAATAACATTTGTAGACTCCCCATATCGGGGATTGGTTTTAGACCCACCCATGCCGTGAATGATGCTGCTGATAAGACCTTTTCTAAAGTCTCCACCATTGAATCCTACGTGTGTACCCCAACCATAGGTACTTGACTTTGTACTCATTAAATTCTCATCAAAATACACCTCTATCGTGTAATTGCCTTTGCTATTTTTGATTACTCTACCATTTATCGCATTTATCAGCTCATAAGTCCTGACATAATCAGAAGGATGGTAGGTGGAATACCACGATTCATTAACCGACTCTTTAAGCTTTTCTTTGGTCTTTAACATAATCTCTTGTGCTGCTTGGCTTAGTCTTAAATCAATCCGGCTTGTGATTTTTTGTAACTGCTGCTGAATGCTCACTTTACCTCCGTTTCTACATTCCAATTCAACATGGCTAAATACGTCTTGTGTGGAACTTTACCTTTGCACTTTTTAGCAATATCTTTAATATAATTCTGCTTATAATCAATATATCCCCTTTTGGATTCCTCGTAGCTGTCGAATGAGCCGACTTCTTTTTTTGCACCCAAAATAGACATAGTAACATCATATTTGCCGGTGTCATTGTTTAATACAATATTTGTCTCTAATCCTCGTGATTCAAAAATTGTATTCGTAAAATGAGGGATAAGGGTACAGGTTTCTGTGCCATATACAGTATTACCCGGCACTAATACATCCTTATCTAAATCAACCTTTTTATCGCCCATAGAGTTCTTTTTGTGCCATTCACGGTAGTTGGAAAAGTTGAGCCATTCAATATCTGCGGTACAGAGAATATAATAAGGTTTATTCTTATGTATTTCTTCACTATAGCATCTCTTCAACATATTAGCCCATTTAATATACGAATAATCACCTTTACTTGACAAGGAATCATTACAACCCAAATATCCTATGCCAAAGGTTGTCTTCTTCCACTTATTAGCGTACCAATCGTTTTCTTTATAGACAATGCTGTTGATAATATCAAAAATCATATCTTCGGTGTCGGCATCACCATTAGAAAATCTTTCTAAAATAGCGCTGTACTGCTTTTCACTTACGGGATAGATATTTCTGTAATAGTTATCATTCTTGTCGTTGTTTTTGTGCCAACAATGAGTATTTCCAACTATATCGAAGTTTACAATAAAGGCATAAACCACTAACCGCCACACCTCAATAGTATTCTTCTGGAATACCCATTTTTCACCATTGTATATGTTTTCTTGTAATGTGCAAATCTTTTCACCGAAGCGGTCTGTTTTTATTCGTTTAAACACATATTTTTTGCCATTATATTCTAATACTCTGCCGTAATTAGAAATCCATGCTCTTTTATAGTCAATCAATTCGACAAAGTATTCATCGAGAGCTATTGTTTTTATTCCTGCTTGCTTGACATCAAGAATCCTTATAGGTAAAGGTTTTTTATAAAGCCTTTCTATTTTTACAATGTTTTTCTCAGTAATAGTTCCTTTCAATTCTGAAGAGTGTGTACTGCGACAGCTCTTACACCAACTATGATTTTTACAAAATCTCTCAATTGGTAAATCTCTTCCGCATTTAGTGCATCTTTTTGTTTCATTATGTATTAAAAGAGGTTGTACCTCTCTTTTTTTATTTTGGTTATTATCATTCATCGTTCCTCCTTTATAATACCCATAAATTCAGTCATAAAATTAAAGTCTTCTATGTCTAATTTGTGGCTCTGTTTTTCTTTTTACTCCTAACAGATAGGAGTCCCCTACACTTTTAAGGCTATAGTCTCACTTTAAAAACTAAATTTTTCTAAATAATCTTTAATTCGATTTTCAGTATCTGCAGACAAACGCAAATCATCTTTTAAGTATCTGTAAATCGTTGCTGTGCATAAGCCAAGACGTTTGCAGAATTTTGTCATAGGAATGCCTGTAGTGTGCAAATAATTTTTTATCCGCTCTTTTAACATATTCTTCTCCTTTCATTATACACTCTATAAATTTACTAATACGCTTACTAAGAAAGTAAAAAATAGAGTGGAGAAAGAAACATCTGTGTTAAGGGGTCGATAAAACCCTGATACCTTCTTCGAAAAGAATCTTCATCATTTAAATTCCGTCATTCGAAGGTATGTCCATCTTAGACACCCCACACAAGAATCCATTTCACTATAACGGCGATTATGGAAACCGAATAATATTTCATCCTCTAATATATATGCCCTCAAATTTGTCAATTTTGTCCTTTTTCAAAAAATATTTACAGTTATTTTACATATTTTTCACAAATTGCTCGCTGATTTCTTTTATAAACGGAGAGATCTTCTTTTTGCACTTATCAAGTCTATTTCTCACCTGCTTTATACTCAAGCCTGTTTTATCAGAGCACTTTTCAAGTGTTAGTCCCATCATTCTATAATCAAGTATATCTTTCTCTTCTGATGTAAGACTTTTGCATATTTTATCATACCATATATTATCATCGGATTTTTTTTCAAAATGATGCTCCGTTCCCAGAATATAATCAAAGCTGTAATATTCCTCTCCATTATCATTTGTCTTCACAAAATTGCAGAATAAATATTGATTTACTTTTCGCCCTTTTGTATAAAGGTCTTTCTGTAGCTGTCTATTAGTTTTAAATTTATAATTGCAATCCTTTTTATTGGATTTCGGATTTGATGAATAATATCCAGCATAATCTGAGTATTGAAGAATATATTCAGTAAGGCTGTCCAAGCATCCAGCGATAGTATGATATGCATTATAAAAATCTTCTCCATCCGTATGGTCAGATATGTAATTTAAAACTTCGATAATATTCGTAAAGTTCAATTCCGATAAATGTTTACCGGATTCATATTCTTTTTTTATTTCTTTGATTGTGTTAATAACAATTTTTTTGTTTGAGCTTTCTATAATTTTAACCTCCGTATCGTATTTCTATAGTTACTTTAAAATAACAGTTTTATTGGCAAATTTCATGTATATTAACCGTTGTTTATAATTTTTTCTCTATAATCAGGATTTTTGATAAATTTATCAACAAATCTTTCAAAATGATATTTATTGAACTTTGTACCAAAATCTTTTGTTACTTGTCTGTTGGTATTTGGATTCAATAAAGGTTTTCCATCATGGCAGATCCAACAGGTATATTCACCACCCGGTTCTCCGCCAAAATCAAGTTCAACCGAAAATTTATAACCATTCTTTCTTACTTCGTATGCAGTTGTTCTCATGCTAAACTCCTTCTTTCTTAATCTAATCTACAAATATTGGACTGAGCCACTGCTCAGGACAACATCGGTATGAAGTTACGGCACGTAACTGAATACCGTATATGCCGATAGGCTAAAGTGACCTTAAAGGTGTCTTTTTGGGTGCGTATATTTATAAAAGCTTTGCGCCCATTTTGACACCCATGACATCACTATGTATTTGTTCTTTCTATCTTCCATGCCTGCTTGAATTTTTTATTTTTACCCTCGATTAGTCTATTTGTCATAAACTGAACAACTTTATAGGGTAGTTCCATTTCTGACAAAGCCGCATTAAGAGAATCAATACTTTTTAACTGTTTTCTGTTTTCGCTTCTAACATTTAACTTATCAATTAGTGGCTTGCGGTCTTTTAACTGTAGCATTACAATTTTATCATCAACATATTTCTGCAAAAATGAACTCAAAGAATGGTCTTTTGAAAGAGTTTTGTATGTATAATGACCGTCTTTATCCTTAAACCCTAAATATTCGGCTAAATGTTTGCAATACCCATACTCAACGCTCATAAGAGCATTGTACAATTTTATATTGGATTTCTTTTTTGTGAGCATCATGTCATTGATTTTCTTCGTACTCATATTCTTTTGATTATTGAGTTTTGTATCATCATATATGATTCGGCTACTGTCAATCTGTCGAGGGTACTTGTTAATCAATTCTTGTGTACTGTGCTTTCTCAAGAACTCAGCCATTTCAATATCTTTGTTTATTGATTGCTTTAGACCGCTTAACCTTTGATTGTTTATGGTCTTAATATAAAAGGAAACAGTATCATCTTTTGATTGACTTCTTTTTCTGCCTAAACATTGAATGAGTGAGCCTATATCTGTTATGTCAGCTATGATATATTTAACCTTCTCATCAACGATGTTTGTACCGGCATCAAGACAACTTGTGGTTATGAGTAGATTTTCCTCGAAGCATTCTTTTTCAAGCATAGTTTTAATCTTTTCTTCATCAACATATTTGTAGTGCTTGCTATTGTTTTTAGAACAGTTAAATAGACTATGCTCTGAAAATTTCTTAAAAAGCTTATAGGCTTTTTCTGCACTTTGTATGAATATGATGGCTTTTTCGTGCTTTGATATAATTGTCTCTGCTAAATAGTCTATGTCTTCATCTTGTGAGAAGAATGTAAGAGCACTCACGTGTTCGTAATTAGGAGATAATTTATATCTGCGAATCCTACGTCTTGTAGTTGATGATAAATACCTTTCAACATCTTCACCTGTAGCGGACATCAATATTTTAGTGCAATTTTGACTCATGATTTCCTTAAAACTAATATCAGTTGTATTATTAAAGTTTGCATCTGATATAAAATAGTGAAATTCGTCACACACAATATAAGCATATTCTTTATAATTCTTGTGTTGGTTGTAATGCAGTATGTTATGTTCAATTTTTTGATATGTGAGTATATCAATTACATCTGTTTTGCCGTCTCTCTCGATTTCACTTTGAAACTGCGATACGCAGTTAGAACGATGAATTAAGAATAAGATTTTTTTGTTGTTTTCCTTTGCATACTGATATAAACTGTTTTTTACAAAGTATGATTTTCCCGTACCCGTTCCGGCTGATATTATAATAGTATCTCTTGGTGTCCAACTTCTTATATCGTTAGTAGTTATAATGTCTGTTACTCTTTGCTTGCCGTTTGCCAATACAACTACACCTCCTTACGGAATTTTGCCATCGTATTGTGCAAATCCGGGGTATCTTCAAAGAGAAACACTTTGAATTTGGAGTTTTTTTCTGAATCTTCGACTTTTAATATCTTGTGTCCGTTGTTACATAGCCAGTTCGCCATTGATAATGACCGCACTATGTATTTTTCTGTTGCTACGTTTTGTGTCTTTATAATATTTGCCTCCTTGTGTTTGTTGTAGTGGGTGATGGGTAAATACCACCCACTATATATGTTCTCTTAATTTTTGAAAGCTTTTTGCGAAAACAATTCTTTTAGTTTGCCGTATGTAATGTTTGGATATATGACCTCTTTAGTCGACTTCTTTATAACATCATATTTTCCCAACGGATTTTTTTTGATTCTATATCCATGCATACCAACAATTCTACGAATAGCATTGACAGACTTTTCTTTCCGTGTTTGTATTGCTGGATTTTTTATTAACTTAAAGTAATAGTTCCTATAAATATTACTTAAAATTTTTTCTGGTCTTATGGGATGGGGTTTGGGATTCCCTTTACGATTTTTCTTGAATTCATGAATCTTGAACTCCCATTCATACTGAAGAAGATTATAATCTTTAGGGTATATCCTCTTGAATTCTTTTATGAAATTGTCTTCGTTTAGTAAGTTTTCTGATGTAAGAGCTTTGAATATAGATGTAACTTTATTACGTAGGTTGTCGATATAAACTCTTCCATATGCCATTTTTACTTTGTCTCCTTGCATGCTTTTTTCGTTTTATGGCTATTAGGATATTTGAACTTAAGATATTTGAACACTTCCTTTATATATGCTCCGTTTTCGCCTCCAAATATCTGTTCATCTCCTTTAAATAGTTTAAATCGCACAAAAGCACCATACATATTTTTTACATACACATTTTCCTTTTTTGCAAGTTTATGTGCGTCTATTAAATAACGTTTTTCTTTTTTGGATAGATGTCCTATAGTTCGAGGTGGCACGGAACAATCACAATCTTTAAATCCAAAATGTTTATAAAGTTTATCTAAGTCCGCATAATACGCTACCACACAAGGAATATACTCTTCTTTTTTCCATTTTTTTGTTATGTCGGTCACATATGGCAATTCTGATTTTCTTGCTTTTATTACTACATATCCTCCGGCGATAGCACGGACGGTACACCCTGAACGTCTTGCCAACAATGCTAAAATAAGTTTGTTTAACATCTCAATTTCTCCAATCGACAATCCGCTTTTTTCGGATAATGTTTCTTTGGGGATTGAATCGTCATATATAATCCCGTCTTGTAAAAGTTGTATGTACTCATTGCTATTCTTCAAGTCGCCTTCGACTCTTTCCCTTATATCACACGGAATACTATCAATAGTTTTACTCGTAATACTATTGTGAGTTTTGGATGCTGCCTTTCGTACCGCTTCGTCCGGGTGTGTTTTGATTATCTCGATTAACTTGTTGATAACATCAGGATATTCTTCCTTATGTTGTCTCATATATGAAACAAATATTGGGTTCGACACGGTAAAAAGTATGTGGGGGTTGTTTTCTTCATGTATCTTCCACATAAAGTATTGTGCGGGGGTAAGGGGGTGTTCTTCAATTTCCACATTATACTTTTTACACACATCTTCATATGTTGGAAGCATTGCTATTTTTTTATTGACCTTCTGTTTTAAAGGCTTGTGTTTAAATTTACAAGTGTTAGTATTTTCATCATAAAATATAAGGGTATATTTTTCTCCATCTTTTTGCATATACGGAATTTCTGATTTGATTTTTTTAAATTTTTCGTAGCTCATTAAATGTTTCCTCCATTAATTGTAATTTTTTAACCACTCTAAGAGTGATTCGTATTTTCTTGTGGATAAAGCTGCTTTGCCGCCAACAAACTTTGAAATTTCTTGTTTTGAAGCTCCAATTTTTTCAGCAACAAAGATTTGCTTTATGCCATTGTTCTTAAGAACGTCCTTGAGTTTATTCAAACCATACATCTGTTCAAGCATAAATGTTTCCTCCTTTCGTTAATTGTGAGTTTACCCCCTCCATATATGGGACGAATTTAATAGCCCACAAACCCCGTTGTTAAGCCATTTCTTAAATTCCTATCGTGCAACTTTTGTAACACTATAAAAGTAGTAAAACCCCTTCTACTATATATATTCTCCGTTTGTTTGAAGAAAAAGTTGAAAAAATTGATAAAATGATGTGGCAAGCAGAAAATCCACCTGCCACAATTTAAAAATTATTCGTCTTCGTTGCAATCTTCAAACATTTCTTCCTTATAGCGGTCTCTTGTGAGTTCCAACATCATAAGTTCGTATGCGTAACGCTGTCTTGCTTCAAATTTTTCCAAAGGTCTGATTACTATTACCATACCATCTGTAAAAATGAGAGTGATAGCAATTTCTTTTTCATCGTCAACCTCAACGTTGTCAATCTCGTTTCCGTTCAGTTCAAAGTGTACGCCATTTTTATCAATGATGAAAAGTGATTCTTCTTCATCGTAGCCTACCGCACAGAAGCGAATATCGTGTTCTTCCATAATTGGATTACAGATAGACACATCACAATACTTGCCCTTAAATAATTCGATTACCTCTTTTGTCATTACTTCGTTCATGATTATACCTCATACTTTCTGCCGTCTTTCCGGCTGTCAATTTTTTATTTAAACATCTTCTGATGAAGTGCTTCAATAATATTTATTGAATTTTCCACTCTCTTTAAGTAAAACAACTTTTGTAGTGATTTTAGGGTGAAAAAAATGACTATTGCTAAAATAGACGGATTAATCTCCATCTTTAAAAGCAATAGCCACAAAAATGAGCAAAAATATTGATTTTTCAATACAAATATGGTATAATCATAGTGCGAACAGTGATTATACATGGTTTTGCTCTGTGTTTATCGCTTGTAAGTTTGTGCATCTACGCCAATAGATGTACGGTACTAATCAACACGCCAAGGCTGATTAGTGGGAAAGGACTCTGCGCCAACAGGGTTCTTTTTTTATTTATCTATTTTTGATATAGCGGTGGTGGTAATTCGTAAAGAAGCTGTATTTTAAGTTCAGCATAGGGGGATTCTGATATTCCCAATTTAAATATACTTCTAAATTTCTCGTTATGCTCCAAAACTTCAAATGTTATGTTTTCATCATTCACATTGTAGTCTAAGGAAAATTGAGGGTTGTTGCTGTCATTGTTGCCAAAGAAAGTTATGCAAATATTTTCAGCCTCGTAGCACTCACATTCTTCCTCATTTTCATCAAAACATAAAACATTCCATCTTTCGGTTGCCGAAATATACCTTACTATGTCTGCTTGAGAATATTCGATTGTGACTTTTTTACAGTCTTTAAGCAAACTTACGAACTCAAGTCCTTCACAATATTGTTTGGAATAATTTTCGGTATCAATAAGCAATTCAGGTTTTTTATCAAATAGAATAATCTTGATTATTGAATTATCTGCTAATGTTAATTCGATTTTGCAATCTTTTTCAAGTAAATCATCCGGGTAAGAAATTTCTTTTATTTGATTGCACGAAATGCGAACATTGTCAAATGAAAAATCTTTTTTGAAGGTTATGGTTTTATCATCAATTTCAAATGCGGTAAAGGCAAAAGAGGTAACAGTAGTTGTAGGTGTTGCAGGTGTTTCCTCTTGTGTGATTATTACCAATCCTCTTGTATAATTATTGATTACCACTTTCAATGTATTTAGTTTTTCATCTTTAACATTAGTAAACTCTGGTGATTTTCCAGTTTCTTTTATAGATTGAATAGCAATTTTATCATCAGCAGTTAATTCTTTCTGAAAATACTCTTGAGGTATTCCAAAAAATTCTGACATTGCAGGTATGTGTTTTTTTGAAACATCTTGAATTCCTTTTATCCATTTGTGTATGTTTTGCTTTTTAATTCCCAAATGTGATGCCAATTCACTTTGAGATATTTTATACAAGTCTAATATGTATTCTAATCCAATCATTTTGTGCTGCCTCCTTTCTACAATAAGTATTCTATCACAAAAACAGTTTCAAGTCAATAGTTTCGAGTAACTATTTTTATTTTTGTTGATTTTGTATATAAAAATAGTGCTGATTTGTATATTTTATATAATTTATTCATCCACACACCACCTCTTTTTAAAATCTTATCGAACATAAAACATTTTTACTTATCAAATCCTCAATAAACCCCATAACTACGCCATTTTCAAGGTTTTACCGATATTAACACTATATTTCGTGAAAAGTGTACCCATATTGCTATCATTTATTGATATATAAACAATTTTCACCGAAGTGCAACACGAACGCCTATATTTAGCCTATTATAGACGGTCATTTAAGCAAAAAAAGGAAACCACCGAAAACTCCCAAAGTCGAGAATCATCAGCGGTTTCCTCAAACCAAATATTTATTAGAGCGTTCCAAGCACTTGCCGGAACGGACTAACCGAAGTAAGTTTAGTGTTTTTATGTTCTTGAATTAATCGGTGTACTTCCATTCCTTTTGTATTATAGTAATCTCTTTTTTCTTGCGGAGACATGTCCCTTGTGAGATTGTAATTGTTTTCTCTCACCTTATGAATGTCTTTAATGGTAAAATTAGGACTAATTATTAAAGTGTCCGCACTCATTCTTTCCACACCCTTTTAATACACGACTCTTTCATAAAGTCAATTATAGCGGTATCATCAGCAGTTTCGTAAAATCCAATTAAGAGGATTTTAAACTGCTCTAATTTCTCAATCGGTATTTGAAAGATACCAATATCATTTTCAATAAGTATCTTATTGGCTATCAATTGGGCTACACGTTTATTGCCGTCAATAAAAATCTGCGTTCTTGCCACAAAGCAGAATAATTTTAAAGCCTTTAATTCTATATCATCAATAGAATCTATTTCTTGCAGGTCTGCTATGATAGCTGCACTATTAGGTAATTCAGGCTCCCAAGATGTACCGCCAATCTGTACAGGGAATGTTCTTATCTCTCCATTGTTGCGAAACAACAACTCTCCAACAACTTTATTATATTCCCTCAGTAGCATTATGTTGTTAGGACTATCTAAATTATCTAATAAGAACTGCCAAGCTCTTTTCATATTAATAACGAATAACACTTCTTCTGACTTTGTTTCCGTTGGAGCATTGGCAAGAATAGCCTCTGTTTTTGGAAATGTAGTTCCAAGACCTTCAAGGTTAGCAGATTTCCATATAGAATCCACCAAAAGCCTTTTAGCCATCTCTATAGCTGTATCATGCATTATAAATCACCCCTTGAATCTGTTCTCATATGACAAGTCGGGATTTAAGTCAACTTTCCATTCAATCAAGTCTTGTGGTTGACATTGCAGAAGCTGACAAATATCCTCGATTGTCTTAGTAGAAACATCACACATAAAATCTTTTCCGTTGTGAGTTTCTTTGTATTCCTGTAATTTTTGTTCTATTTCTTCCATTGTAGCACCGCTGCACATCTTTAATTTTGTAAGTGTGCTTTGCGGTATCAATGCTTTTTGTCTTATTGTATATGTTGTAATGCCTTTTTCTTTAAGTTTTTCCCATAGTTTATTATAATTAATCATCATATTAACCTCCGTTACGTATTGGAGAACATTGTATATTAACACAACTTTTCCAATGCTATTATACACTAAAATTCGTGAAATGTCAATAATTCTTGAAAAATTGTCAGTTAAGGTTATCCAATTTCCTTTTTGCTCTGATTAATGTGCTTTTGCTTATTCCGGTCATACTCTCGACTTCCTTATATGTGTGGCTCTCCAATAAACGCATAGCAAGATTTATTTGGTCTTTTCCAAACTTGTTTGGTCTGCCTTCTCTAAAATTAGGATTATTCTTTGCTATGGCTTTACCGCCTTGTGTTCTTTCTATTATCATTGCTCTTTCAAATTCTGCAAAGGCTAATAGATTTGTGACTATAAGCCTTCCCATAGGTGTATCTTCAATTAAGCCCATATTCAAAATATGAATACGCACACCTTTATTCATAAGATTGTCAATATAAGTCAATCCTTCTTTTGTGGTTCTACAGAAGCGGTCAAGCTTTGTAACCACTAAAATATCATCTGATTGAAGTTTTTCCAACAGGTTATTAAATATAGGTCTGTCTTTTGCTCCTGAATATGATTCTATAACTATCTCAACATCTGTATATCTGCCTTTAATGGTTTGTATTTGTTCCTCAATACTGTTTCCGTCTAACTGTCCTTTTGTACTTACTCTACAATATCCATAAACCATAAAAACACCTCTTTTCCGCTATTACTTTTGACACTTAGTTTTGACACCATTAAAACACGCATAAATCCGTTGTTTGCATTTCGGTATCATAACTTTAAAGTTTTGGATATGTAGGCTGCCATATTTCAGACAGCCTATCTTAATCAATATTCATCAGGGAATAATACTGTTGTCACATTCTCTCCCGGATTTTCCGTTGCTCTGTTTGTGATAATCCATATATCGCCCTTGCAGGTCTTATATACACCGAGACATTAACACCTTTTAAAAAAGTAATTATTACCATATTTGGGTACGATGTTATCTTTATTAAGCATCAAGAGCACCCCTTTCCACATTTCCCACAGATTTCAGTGCGTTTATTTTCCTGTGAACATTAGCAAAAATCTCTTCCGCTTCACGTTGGTATCTACATATTGCATTAACAGTATGAAAAATTGTGTTCTCGGTAAATGTACTGCCATTTTCATCAAGACATAATTGTGCCTCTGCCAATACATCGGCTATGGCGCGAGCGGTTAATAGTTTTTCCTCGCCCTCTTTAATGATGTTATCAATCACCGATAAACTATTTCCATTAATCATCAAGTACAACTCCTTCCGTATTCCTTGCAATTTTAAGAAGTATTTCTGATGTTTGCTCGCACAGAGCATGAAGCGCTTCCAAATCTGCTTTTATGTAATTAAAACATCCTACAATCTTTTCCTCTCCTCTAAGGTCGTAAAAATACCTTTCAAGAGCATCATATACCAATGTGTTTATCGTTTTAAATTTGCCTACTACGTAAGGCAAATCTTCAATGCTCATTCCACAGGGGTCTTTGGTTACGTTTGCCTTTGGCGTTTGTGCAATATCATTTTTTTCTCTTAAATAATCGGTTGCTATACCATAGCTGCTTTCTTTTATTTTTTCACTATAATCACAAATGACATTTATAAACTCGTTCATTGTTTTAAAATTGCTGACAAAACGTTCTTTATCTACTGGATCAATGGGAATAACCTCAAAATAATCCCTTTTTAATGCTCTGGCAATTTCAGATACCGTTATACTTGTGCATTCCAAATCACAAAGTCTTTCCATAATACCAATATTTTTTTCCATTTTTCTCAATCTCCTTTAACATTATTATTCGCTATACAGTATAACTCATTAAGACTATCTCTCGTTGCGTTGCTATATTCCAAAATAGCAGTGATTAACTCACTCATGTCTTCGCTCTGCTTTCCATCTGCTATCTATCCAATATAAATGTAGTTTCATTATTTCCGCCTCCTTTCCGCTATTCCATAATTACTTTTATAAATTCCAACACATAAGCTGTTCCAAAAAGCAACAGAGATATAAACACCTGATAAAGCATTTGTGAAAATGTGATGTTGTTTAGGTCTGATGCTCCGGCAGTACCAAGCAATAGAAATATTCCGCTAATAATTGCCGTTGTCCTCATAGCTTTTAAAATCCATATAACAATACTTTTGATTCTGCTTTTTAGTAAAGCAACATTGACCGATATTTTCATCTGATTATAAGTTATATACATCATTTTCCATCACTCCCATATTAAATGTTCAAGGTCTGCTTTTTCCGTCAAGCCTGATGGTGTTTGCAATGTTCCCATAGTGCAGTCATATTCAAACCATTCGCCCGGCTCTGTATATATAGCATTGAGAATATGCAATGCAAAACCGATATCTTCTTCTTCAATCAAATGTTTTGCGAAGTCTTTTAAATAGTCATAACTATGTATGTCGGGATGTTCCTCGTTCAATTGCTCAATGAGTTCGTCAAAAGTTTTTGTTTCAAAATCTGCTCTTGTCATTTCAATAACTCCTTTCAAGTGGGGAGCGGTACTGTGACCGCTCCTTATCCACATACTACCAATTAAAAGAATTTATCAATTACCGCTTTGACAATTAGCTTTTTAAACTCTGCTGCATCTTCAGCCTGTAAGTCAACCGCTATATTTGCGTTATCCCATAACAGTTCATTTTCTGCCGAATGGAATGTAATTGCTATATAGTAGTCTGTTTTGCCTTTTTCATATGTGATATTAAGTCCCATATAATCAATGACTGCTTCAGCATTTCCCCAAGGGATTTGCATTTCTTCATCATACTGTTTGTTAGCTTCCTTTATTGCCGTGTTGATTTGTTCTTTTATAGTGTCTGATACCATTGATAATTCAATAGCGACACTTAAACTGTCATCCATTACCTCTAAAGTTGCAAGGTCAATTCTTCCTATATTTTTAATTGTTTTAAATGCTTTCATTATTAAATACCATCCTTTATATTATTATTTGTTTTGGTGTGGCTTTGGGAAGGCTTTCGCCCTCCCTCTGCCGTTAGTGTGTCAAGCTATTGAAAATCTTCTTGATACCGTTGTTTTTGTGTACTGCTCATAAAGTTCTTTATGTGTTGCTTTGAATGATGTTGTGTCAAATCTGTTTGAACTCACTTCTTTATAGCGGATTTTGTATTCGCCTGCTATAAGTTCGTCTGTACTGCGTTCTGTCAGTTCTGCTTTTAATTCATCTTGAAGGCTTGCGATTTCGGTTTCAAGCTCTTCTTTCATTCTTAAAAGCTCTTTAATTTCTTTTGCTTTTGCCTCGATTGTTTTGTTTGTCATACACATTTTTGTGTACCTCCTTAAATAAAATATTTGGTTTTCGTCAATCGGTTTGTTGTCCTCTTGACATTTATTATTATACACCCTTTTTCGTGCATTGTCAACACTTTTTTTCGTGAATACACCGAAAATAGTGCATAAAATTATACACGAAAATTTGTGCATTTTGTACATTAAAATTCGTGCATAAAACGCTTGACAAATACACCCATATTCGTGTATAATATAGGTACAAACCAAATACAAATATTTTTTAGGAGGACTAACAAATGAGTAAAGCAGTTTATGAAATGGTGACAAAGAGAATTATTGAACAACTTGAAAGTGGCATAATCCCGTGGCACCGACCATGGACAGGCACCAAAAATGGAGCATATAACAGAGTAACTAAAAAAAGTTATTCATTATTAAATCAAATGATTTTGAAACATAGCGGAGAATATGCAACATTTAAACAATGGAGCGACCTCGGCGGTAAAGCAGAAAAAGCAGTTAATTATATATTGCATATGGCGGAATAAAGACAGTAAAAAAATAAGGTGTTGACCTCGTAAAAAGTCAGCACCTTTTTATTATTTGCGGAGCGGTTGAAAGCTCTTTTTTGTATCGTTTTAAGGCTTAAATTTGCCGTTTTAAAGCCTTTATTTTTTACGGTATGAAAGTATGTTAAATTTGTTTTATATCGGTATTTGTGGCGGTTTTTGTGGCTCTGCGTTGGTGTTATGTGTCCGCCTATGTTTACATTCTGCATGATGTTTTTTTCTTTCCCGGAACAGGGTGCAGATGTATTCACACATAGACTTAATTTTGACACTATTCCGAACGATAATTCTAATCATAACAGCTTCACTTATATACTTAATACCCCTACACCCCTATCATTTATTTTACTGTAAATTAGTGTAAAAATAATGAAAATAAAGGATAGCTTAGTAAATTTTAAAAAAACGAATTCTCATACATTTAGCATCAAATTAACGCTGACAATTCCTTAAATCCACCCTCGATGCCAAACATCTTTAATATCTCTTTTCCGTCCATGTTTTTGAATTCATCGTTTTTGAACCGACGGACTATATCAAGTATAACCATATTTATTAAACTTCTTTCAGTAGGCTCTGTTATAGATGCTAATTCCCTTGTGATTACATCGATCCATTTCGTATTATTCATGACACGTTTCCTCTCCTTTTTCGTTTTCAAGTAATATCTTGCATGCTTCTTTTAGTCTTGACATTGTTTTTGTCTTTACACAGTATGAATTAACGTTGCCACAGGTTGTATACTTCGGAAATATAGACATGTAGTGTTGAATTTGAACTTTATCTCCGGATGATATAGTATCAGCAACAACATCCCAGAAGGTATCCAGCACTTTGCTGATAATTGCTTCCGTGTATTTCAAATGATATTTTCGTTTGTAGGTGTGTCGATTACCGCCGACTACTATCCGTTCCCTGTCAAGCTTTTTAGAAATCTTATTGATTAACTCTTTTTTGTATACAGTATTATTCATTAACTCTCCTCCATATATTTAAATTCAATAGATGCTTGTATTTTAGCATTCTGATAAATCGGCAACTAATAACAGCAAACTTATCACAATGTTAAAATATAATTGTACTGATAGACTATCCTTGTTCTAATTTTGTTCTAAGATTTGTACCAAAATTTTGAATTCCAGTTCTCATCTGCATTGCACAATTCAGCTCGCATAAAATACCGTAAAACACAGATGATTCGCGGGTTTTAGATAAATCATAAAGGTATGATTTAATGTTCAATAACAACCATATTACTTTCTTCGAGTCCTTCTAGCCCAGCCAAAAATCGACAAGATTCCTTTAAGGGTCTTGTCGATTTTTCTTATTACCTATTCACTCTTCACTATACCATAAATGCAAGCCTTTTAACGGCTTGCTTCCTTTAAAGGTTCAATAAACACATTTTTGCGGGCGATTCCTGAATCGCCCCTACATTGATTGTGTTTATTATACCATAAATGCAAGCCTTTTAACGGCTTGCTTCCTTTGAAGGTTCAATAAACACATTTTTGCGGGCGATTCCTGAATCGCCCCTACATTGATTGTGTTTATTGTTTTACCTAACTCTTTTAATACAAAACTCTTGAAAATTCAGCAGGCAAAATTACAAATTTATACCTTTTTTAGTTTTACATTTAAATCAAGTCTACATATTGCCATACTGCAGCTGATGGCAGTAAACAGACGTGTAAATATATTTGTAAATGCGTGTGTATACAAATCATAGAAAAGCAGAGAAAATGTTTTAATCAGATTGAGTGCTCTGTATTTGCTTGATTTACTTTGAACTACCATAAACGAAAACAATACTGAAGATATTATCGAAAAGATATCTCTTATGCCGCTGTATAACAGCACGGCGATTAAAAGATAGATAGATATAAAGATACCAAATATTATGTTACGTTTAATCCGTATATTATTTTTGCAATATTTATTAAGGGCTGTCATGACAAATGTATGTACCGATGCAACAATACACATGTACGAACCGGAAATACCGCCTAAAATAAAATACTGAACAGCAGTCAATGCATTTGCTGCAAATTCAGACACAAGAACATGACTCATTTTTTTAAAATGAGTCATGATAATGCATATTATTGTCACGACGATACCTAAGATTTGAGCAATGATAAAATTCATATTAATACTTTATCCTTTCTGCCCACAGAAAATCATAAATTTTTAATTCAATCTGTGGGCAGACTGAATATATATCAGAATACTATGCGGTTTGCCGGTGCTCCATCCATGAATTCATCCACATAATAAGCATTTGTATATGCTTTTTTACCGTTTTTATCCACAACTCTGAAACGCACATAACCATATAGCTCTCTGTCAATGACAAAATCTGCCGAGGTAATGGTTTCTCCGTTAAGATTCTTCACCCTTTGACCTCTTCTTCCAAGTGTCGTCATACAGATTTCGTCAGCCTCGCTGCATTCTATATGCACCTTGCCGTCCTCGTAATAAAGCTCATATATCTCCGGTCCGGTAGAAGCATAAAAATGTCCGTTTTCCATAGCTGAAATCACCTCGCCATACTCCAATGACGGTGCTTTAATCATTGTAAATCCGCCGAAAGAGTCTATCAAAGGCACTTCGGTATTATTATGATTGTCGTCTGCTGCTATGCAGAATATATTTTTGCCCGTACGGAGAATATCATCAAACACATTTTCACTGTCGGTCATTCCCGAGAGTGCCGCACAACCGTGATTGTATACTTCTACTGCCCAGAGTCCCTCAATATTTGCATAATCATTATAATTTGCAAGTGACCACATAGGATGATTCATCGTCACAAGGTAGCCCTTTGAGTGTGCCTCACGAATAATTTTATTGATATTGGCAGTATATAAATGCAAATCCATGGGAACATCGTATTTAATATTATCTGCAAATTCCTGAGTCATAGCACCTCTTTTTACAAGCCACTCAACTCTGCTTGGATGAAAGCCCACCACAGTATCATTATACGGTGTTTTTGAAATAAGATTAAAGTCCATAACCTTGCGATATGCATGAGGGATTTCAATATCATCACTTCTTATGCTTATTTCATACGAAGTGAGGGCGAGGAAATCCGGGTCTGTAAGCTCATAGCTACACCTTAAGGTATCATGGTCGCTGAAGGCAAGGATTGAGTATCCTCTTTTTTTATACTCTTCCTTCATTTCTTCACGTGTGAAGCCGCCATCGGAAAGCTTACTGTGGCTATGCAGATTGGCTTTGTAGAATGTTCCTTCTTTTGGCAAGAGATATTTTCTCATTATACATTTCCTCCACTATGCTTTATATTTTTTAAGTACAACAGGTCCGAGGATACCACTTGGCTCAAACATTACATACTTTGAAAATACATCCTTCTTTTCAAAGCCGTAATTGTTTGCAACGTCGACACTGATTTTGTTTTCTCCCGATTTCAAAAGGTGTCCCACGTCAAATCTGTATGGGGGTGAGAAACGCACTCCTGCACTTTCTCCGTTCACTTTAAGCTCCGCCATTTCTCCTACATAGCCCAAATCCAGAATATAATCTCCCTGCTGTGAAATATCCACAGTAAAATCATATTTCATATGGCCTGAGAAATCCGGTTTTTCATATCTTCCGGTTATATTAACCAGTTTTTTGGTTGTTTTATAGGGCTTAAAGGAATCTTCGTTATGATATGAAATTGATATATCATATTCACAATCCAATTCAGCTCTGAATTCCTCAACATGCGGCTTATATGCAGCAATACCGCTCATATCAACATCGCCAAATGCAATTATAATCGAATTATAGGGCTCGATTTCAATATATATGCTGCCGCTGTCATCATGACAACGCTCTGCCTTATTTGTCATCGCATCGTATATTACATAGTCACCGCCGTCAAAATCCGAAAGGCAAATTTTTTCGCAAACAGTTTTACTTGTTGATTCATTTGTAAGCATATAGTAATGTGCACCGTTTCGCATGTAATGAAGATATTTCAAATCATTATCCGGCTTCTCCAAGGTTACATCTCTTATTCCCTTTTCTTCTGCAATTGTAATCAATTCTTCAAGATTTATAAGTTCATCTGCAAATACTGTTCCAAACCTTTGGAGCTTCTTTATTTCATCTTCGTTAAAGCCCATCTTTCCGCAGGATACTACGAGGGGATATTTACTAAACACCTCATCGGAATACTCAATAGGTACGATATCATAATCAATGAGATTATCGTAAAGCACCTTTGCCACATCCGCAAGGGGGAGGGTTTTATTTCTTGTCCACAATCCCTTGGCATCATAAACTATTGCACATTTGATTTTAGCTTCACCGTCATTGAGCAGATGACACATTCTGCTCATATACAGCATTAAGCTCTTAAAATACGGATACATGGGATTTTTGCCGCCGCTGTAAAACTGTGGCGGGCAATCCATAGATGGCGAAGCAAAATTATCAATCTGGCTGTTGAACATATGAGCGATGAAGTAATTAATACCTCTCACGAGCATATGGTCAGCCAGATATTTCATGATTTTGCTGCCCTCAGCCCATCCGTAGGCACCAAAGATTTCACAAAGTGCCACACCCTTTTTCTTCGGGTCGTTGTGCGCCATAGAAGAACCCAGCTTCGCAAGATAATAATGGAAGAACTTATTATCCATATGCTTATAGCCTACATATCCGGCTGTAGAATACTCCTTCATTCCCGGCATAATCTGATGAAGAACCACGTCCACACCTGCCATATCCATACCGTCAAGAGCCTTGAAATAGTCACATGCTGCGGCCCCCGTCTCTGCATGGATATTGTTATCCTCAACTATATGGCCTACGTATTTGACGTTTTTCTCTCTGCACCAGTCGGAAATCTGATTGGTAAAATTATCACGATACTTATCGGCAATAATCTCCATATATGCTTTTCTGGGCAGTATGTGCGCATCCTTATCAAAGCTGAACCACAGTGATGCAAGCATGGAATTCGTCTTATCTCCGTATATGGATTTCATTTCCGTAAGGACAGAATCATCCCAGGGATAGTGGGCACCTATTGTACCGATAGGTGCAGAAAATCCCAGCGCAGTATTATTGTGAAAGCTTGGCTCATCACAGAAGAAGCCTTCAAAAGTGTTTCCGAAGTATTCTTTGAAATGCCTGTAATGGGACTCAAACACCTCATCAATATATATTTTGGTTCCTTCGGGTATAAGGTTGTTTACGTAATGAGCATATCTTTCCGCAATTCCGCTTTGTGTTTTATAGATAATCATTATTCTCCAAACACCTTCGGGCAGGTCAAAGTACACCATATCTCCGGAAACACCATCTGTAATATCGATTATCTCTCCCGAAAGAAGCTGAGGCTTACCCGGTACAAGCTTACATGCAAGCACCGAAATGATTTCTGCATCAGTGTCATTCAGGTGATTAATTGTGGCACTTCCTTCTTTCACGGGACCTAAGGCATCCATGTGAAACTCTGTTATCCCCCACGCTCTTAAATGATGATATTTATTTTTGAGGATACCTGCATTTCCGGATGGAAACCATTTGGCATCAAGCACCCACACCTTCATATCAAGGCGCTTACATTCCTCAAGAATTGCTCTTAAGTCATTCCACCAATGTACACCGCAAAAATCCTCATATATTCCGGAATGGACAATAAGCGACCTTATACCGGATTTATGTATAGCTCTGACCTCATCCAAGAGTCTTTCCGTACCAATATCCTGAACTATAAAAAATGAATTGAGGTAATTTTTGTTTTTGTCGTTTAAACACTCATTTAATCTGTAATCCATAAATTATTTCCTCTCTGTTCCAAGCACTCCGGTATCAAAATTTAGTTGTTGTAATTATCGAGATATCCCTGCTGGAATAATTTGTTAGCTTCTTTTATTATTTTTCTGCAATCGGCATTTTTGTCATTTAATACCTCCTGAATACAGTTATCCAAAACTGCATACAAATCCTGACAGCATACCGGTTCTTCAAGGTGGAATTCTACACTTCCGTCTGCAAGAGAATCATTGAATGCTTTATAATGATTTTCGTTGGTATTTCTGTACTTATTTATCATTTCCAATGTAAACTTATCTACCTCAGAGTCAATTGTCCATGCACTGGGAGGGATAGTACCTATGAACTGGTTATCCTCCGCTCTTGCTTTGTAGGAGTTCTCTATATACTCTTTACCGGGCTTTGTGAGGTAAGGAGTACATTTACCCAAATCGGCAAGCCAGTTTATAGCTGCATCTATCTGTTTTTCATTGGAGTTTGCCGACACATTCATCACACCGCCGCCAAGCAGTGAGATTCTACCCTTGGGCCCTGCAACCATCGGGAACATACCCACGTCATTTATATCCATATCGTAAGCAGATACTCTGGTGTGAATGGTATCGGCAGCCATTACCATAGCAGCCTGACCTGTGCCGTATGTTTTGTAAAGCTCTACACCGTCTATAAGCTTATTAGCGGGAAGGACATCATATTTCCATTTCAAATCCTTTATGAACTGAAGTGCATCTGCACATTCTTTGGTGTCAAAGGTAGCCTTCCATTTGCCGTTTTTATCCTGCTTCATAAATTCAACACCGTATGACCATGCCAAATTTGTAAACATCCATCCGCCGTTGTTGCTTGTGGTGGGGAATACAAATCCGGGAACTCCGGTTTTATCCTTTATCTTCTTTGCAGTCTTAGCGAGCTCATCCCATGTCTTGGGGTAAATGGGTGTGCCGTCATCGTTCATAAGGCCCGCCTTTTCAAAAAGAGATACATTGTATGCAATACCCATAGCATAGAATGTCATAGGCAATGAATATACCTTGCCGTCCTTTTCGATTATCTCTTTCATGTAGGGATTTATGTATTCATAATAACCATGCTTTTTGAGTGCATCTGTCACATCGGCAGTATAACCCTGCTCGATATTTGCCGCCATCTCCGTAACACCTGTCTCAAATACATTGGGAAGTAAATTTGCAGCTGCTTTTGCCTGGAAGGTCTGGCGGTCAAAGGTCCATGTATCGGGCACAATTGTAACATCCGGATACTTTTTCTCAAATGCTTCCTTCTGTTTATTCATATTATCCAGAGCCGGACCTTCTTTTGAGGGCCAGCCGCCTACGCTGAGAGAAACCTTTGATGGGTCGGAGGCCGTCTCCTTACTGCTCTTGCATCCTGCCAAAGCAGTAAAAATCAAACAAAATACCAATGATAAGCATAACAATCTTTTTTTCATTTTAAAACGCTCCTTTTAATTATTTTAAATATATACGTGCATCAAGTAAGGGCTTCAGTTCGCTTAATGAATCCCATACAAATATTTTCATCCTGTCATATGCAGGATTATCGTCACAGGAGAATTTATAGCTTACAACCGAGCTGTCCGACAAATCCGATTTAGCATCCTTGCCCACTCCCGTGTATACCAGGCTGTCACCGTTGTACAATGCCACAATCACAGTATAATCCGTTGCTTCTTTGATATATTCTCTGTTTAACAGCACGGACATATCTTTGACATTGAGCATAGACATGTTGGTATCACCTATTCTCACCATACCCGATGTGAGATTTAATGCATCTACGGCTCCCACACTGTACAGATTGAGCTCAATCGGGAGGCTCGAATCCTCCGAAATAACATATGCCTTTTTGGCACCGGCACTTTCAAAGCGCACATTAAAATCAAATGTTCCCGAAATGCCTGTCTTTTGCTGGTCAATATACGATGCGTTCATCATATTTTCCACAGACAGTTCTTCATCGCTGCCAAGCACAATTACGGATATGTTTTTATCCGGAAGCTCCGAAGCAATGCTGCCGCTGATATTCATTATAGGCATATCTATAGCTGTATCATCAATAGCCTGATTAATAAGCTTCTCACCCGTAACTGCATAAAAAGGCACATCGGATACCTTGTATCCGGCTTCGGTCATAACCTCATCTTCAGTCAGAGGATTGCCGAATATATCATAATAATACACATTTTCGCCGGATATTTCATAATTCATAAGCCCTGCCTCGGTATTATACATAAGATATACCTCACGATCAGGACAGCTGAAATTAAATACTGTACCGCTGCCTATGCTCTGCTTGCTGCATGCGGTGGCATCTCCTGTAAGGCGATTTAGTGCCGATACTGCAAGGTATGCAGGCTTAGCACTGTATGGTGTACTGCTGTGACGTGAATGTACCAAACCATGTGAAGCGTTCTCCACATTGTCACGAATACTATCATCGGCAAAGTCATATATCCATGAGGTGCTCGTATTATCTGCCGCCTTTAATGCGGCATACTTCCTTAAGGTCAATGCCGCCTGTTCCATCTCGGTCTTAGCATTGAACTTTCTCACGAAAGCCGGATTACCGGTGGAATATCCATACTCGGTATACCACACATTATAAGCACCAAATCCATAAGGTTCAATGAGCGTATTATAGCTGTCTGCCGCCTCCTGTGCATACTCCGGTTCATATCCAAACAGGTACGGATGGTATGAAACAGCATCAAAAGGCTGATAATCTCTATTTTCACTCAAATACTTCATTGCAGCGGTCACAAAGGTTCGGGCATTGGCAGATTCCATTCCGCTCAGTGACAATGCGCCTACTTCTATATCCGGTCTGATAGTGTCGATTGTATCATATGCAGCGGTGAGGATTTTGGCATATTGCTCACCTTTCTTGGTGAAATCCGAGTAAATATCTTCTCCGGCAAGTGTATGTGTGGCTGAGGGTTCATTCCAGACCTCAATCCTTTTTACGATGTCGAATTCATCCAGCGAAACTGCAGATGCAACGAAGCTTTTGAATTCATCCATATATTTATCGGACACAAGGTCTGATGCTGTGGTATCATACAAGGCATTGTTGCCATATACAATCATGAGGGGTTCAATACCGTACTCCTTGCAGGTGTCGAGTAAGTTTTTCTGACGGGAACTCAGCTGTTTTCTGCCTTTTACAGTCTCGTATTCCCACCATGTAAAATCGTCACGAACGGTGGAAAAGCCGGCATTCTTTATAAGTCTGAGCTCAGCATCGGAATCACCGAAACGAACAAGGTGAACACAGGCTCCGAGAGAGGGATTGCCTTCCTTGTTTATAAGCGATTTTGAAAAATCAACCTTGGTGTATCCGTATGAATCATCGGAGGTGGCTGTAATCTCCAAGGTATATAGTGCAAAGTCATCCACCGTCAAAAGCAAAGGATAGTGTACTGTGGCAGCACCGTCAACCCTTATTGTGAACTCTGAGGAATCATACAAAACCTCTGTCATATCTGTGTCTCGCTTGTAAACATTGCACCTGATATCAAGGCTCTTGACGCCCTCAGCAGTACCGCTGAATGAGGTATCAAAGGATATTGCTTCACCGTCATAGAATATATTTCCCGGTTTGTCCGTCAGTGCATCTATATTTATCGTTTCCCTGTTGTCGGTGTATATGGTGATGCTCCTGATACGTAGAGGGTCCTCACCCGTTACAGAGGGATTGGTAAGGGCTGCCTTTACGCTTATATCCGAACCGTCAGCTGTGCAGAAATCCGGAAGGTATAATCTCTTGGTAATATAGCTTCCTGTACCGCTACCCTCGGTTATCTCGGTCTGTACTCCCTGAGAACGGCTGTTTCTGTATGAAACGGCAAAGAGGTTATTGCCTTTGTCAAGATAGCAGATATCAGCATAGCAGTTTTTGCCCCTTGTATCATATTGTATGTCCAGGTTTACCGATTTCGACTCGCCGTCTGTTCCTGCTATTACCAGGCAGCCGTTTTCTATACGTCCGCCGGAATACGCAGTATTATCTCTAGAACCGGTGCTAAAATCAACCGATGCAAGCTCGATTAGCTCTATATCCGAGGTATCCGGCTGATATGCAGCTGCCAAAGACGGCGTCAGTGCAAGAATTGCTATAAGCAAAACAGAAGCTAATCTGTATAAGTATCTTTTCATCTTAATCCCTTTCTGTTATCTTATATAAATATAAGCGCATCTTCCTTGAGAATGTCTCATATTCATAACCAGATAGCTGCAAGTGTCGCCCACTGTCTTATAGTCGGTTATATCACCCATATTACCCAGCTTTATGTTATTGTTGTTTAATCCGAAATTACATACCACAACAGGTACGGATGAGATATCCATTGCCTCTTCATAATCACGGTAGTTACCGTCCCAATCCCAGTAAAGAACATTGCTGTTTTTATCCAGGACCTTACCCTTGGTAAGAATCCAGCGTGCCGCATGCTGATAACCTGTGATGGCACCTGTGGAACCGTTATATGTATTGTACATTATAGACCACCAGTGCTCGGGTACATTTCTCGTCTCATTATACGTATGCGGATAATTTACAAAGGTGTTTTCCGATGCATCATATACCTTTTTAACAAAGGCAATCTCAGTTTTGTCCACATTAACCCAGCTGTATAAAAGGTCACCCAGTGACAATGAAGATAAATCGGAATTATCACCTACAATATACGAAACCTCGGAGCCTGCCTCCCAGCCCTTGAGATATGTACATACATTGCCCTCTTGGTCAAGACCGCTGGTTAGTTTTTCAAACATTATGGCATTTTCGTTTTCTATATATTTATTGTACATACATACTATAGCATCGGCATATGGTGATGTCTTGGTATAGTTGTACGCCACTACCGCATATCTGGAATCAGAATAGAAGCTCTGACTCTTGCTGTATAAATACATATTGTCATCCGGCTCGGCATAACTGCCGTCGGTATCACATATCTTGGTCTGTACCGGTGTCAGGGAGCCAAGCGCAGGAACGTTGATATTACCCGACAAAACCGTAGAGGGGTCTGTCTCTGCAATAAGATATCCGTCTTTGTTTGTCAGGGGAATCATAAACACTGCCGTGGTACCCTTCTTGTACAGAATAGCAGAGCCGAAATGTCCGTCATTTACGGTATGCTGTCTGTATACCGGTCTGTCTAAACCATCGATATAAGCTTGTCTTGTAAGTGAATAATCACTGTCCTCCGCTGAAGATACATGCGAAGTATCAATTCTGTGAAGCTTGCCTTCGGAATCAAGCTGATATCTTATAAGCTGTGGTGTGATTTGCGGGTTTGCTCCCGAAGTATCATTATAATTGGTAACACCCTTTAATGGCACATCCGAAATAACCGCACCGGGGTTATCGGCTTCATAAGCTGCAAGCTCCACCGCTCTAAGAGCCTGAAGCACATTTGTATATTTCTGCTCATCAACGGTTATTTTTTCTGCTGTTTCAAATATTTGAACACCGTTTGTTTCGCCCAGGAGCTTGAGCCTTAAGCTTCTGTCAAGTCCGCTTGTACCGTAATCGCATGCCATGAGATATCCCACAGAGTATGCACTGCCGGGGGAGGTCTCTGTCATATATGCTATATATCCGAAGCTGTCGAGATTAAATTTATATGTCTTTCCTATTTTCAAGATGCCGCTCATTATATTGCCGTTTTTGTCGGAAAGCTCTTTTTCTGCAAAGTATTTATCCAGCTTATACACTGTACCGTCTATGGTGATTTCATTTGTACCGCTTGTAAACTCTTCGATTACTCCTGTATTAACATTGGTCAGAGTTATGATTTTGATTCTGGTGCCATCCTTGGACTCTGCTGCGGAAATGGCATATCCTGCATCGGAGCTTGAAATCTGTGTATCTAAATTATTAAGATTTCTTATAAGCGTTTCATCATATTTGGTTAAATCAATTACATCTCCCGCTTGGAGCTTGCTGTACAGCTTTTCGCCCTCGGTATCGGAATAATTCACCACGAAATTACGATAGCTTTCCACTACGATGGTATCGTAGCCACCCATGGCGGATTCCACAATTTTCACGGTTCCCCTTTTGTATTCGCTTGTGAATTCCTCAAAAATCGCAGGAATACTGTCTTCGTAGGGACTGCCGTTATATATAACCACCGAACCGCGATCCGGCTTAACTGTCTTGGTACTGCCGTTCTCTGCTTCATATTCAATCGTGTAGGTGTCTCTGTCAAAGGAGAGAATAGAAACAGAATCTATAACCTTGCTCTCCGACTGTAAATCGGAGGTCTGAGCATAAAACACGGTTTTGTCATTGCCGGACTTTTCATAGATGAATTCTATGTGCTCTGCAAGGAAGGAATCTGCGTTAAAGCCATTTTCGCACAGATATTTCTCACCATCAACGAGGATTTCTCCCCTTGCAACAGTCTGACTGTTTATGGAACCGCCGTAGTAGGTTTCAAGAATTCCCTCTTCTACATATATATTCCATATTGTGGAAAGAAGAGTTTCATCGCTTACTTCCTTTATGAGAGTACCGTCACCGGATATAACAACCGGGTCATAGAGCCCAACCTTCATGATATTGTATATAAGCTCAGCTGCCTGGGAGGTTGTTATAGTGCCGTCCGAATTGATATTATCCGGGATAACCTCTAATTTTTCTCCTGCTATGATGTAACCGGAAGGGAAGCCGCCCTTGCCCTCTGCATATTCACCGTAGCCTGCCGCATTAAGCATAATTTTAAGTGCTGCAGCAAAGCTGATATTATCATCGGGCTTGAAATTACCGCCGCCGGTACCGGATATAAGTCCTCTTTCGTAGAGAGCATTGACAGCCGTTACGGCAGAATGGTCACGAAGCACATCCTCAAAATAAACAGATGTACCGCCCTCCGAAAGCTTAAGTGCAGAAGCGACCAATGTTGCATAAGAAGCTCTGGAAACAGGGGTATTATCCTGCCCTTCCATGTCTGCGAGTGAAACTATGCCAAGTCTTTCAAGCACGGTTGCCGCCTCGTTTGAAGCACTGTCCGGGGCATCAGCGGCAAAGGAAACCGTGGTGCCGGTTATGCTTGAAAGCAGAAGAATACTTATCAATAATATATTTAATATCTTCTTCATCTTTTTACCTCCATATCTTAAATTCAGGGTCGATGTCAATTACCTAAATTGAGTGCATAATACAGAATCTTTGCTGTTTCTGCTCTGTTTGCAGAATTTACGGGATTAAAGCTTCCGTTTTCGTCACCGGAAATTATGCCCGCCTTGCAAAGTGCTTCCACAGCTTCTACAGCATATGGGGCAATCTTGTCTGCATCCGAAATAACGATTTCAGCATCTTGCGGCAGGATTATGTCTGCCTGTCTTAGGGCATTATATACCATAACCGCCAAATCCTGTCTGGTAACCGGATAACCTGCACCGAATTCTTTTTCAGAAAAGCCCTTAATAATTTCAGAATGGTAAGCACGGCTTACATATTTACTAAACCAGCTGTCCTCGGGCACATCATCAAAGGTGAGCTTGTCACCTGTTACGTAGAACTTAAAGCCCTCTGTAATAAGCTTGGCGCACTCCTCACGAAGCACTGGCTCTGTAGGAGCAAAGGTTCTGTCTCCCCTGCCGGCGATTACACCTCTGCCGTAGAGAGCATATACAGCTTCTTCTGCCCATGGAGTAAGGTACAAATCCGTAAATACCGAAACTGCCGAAGTATCCTGCTTGGGAAGCTCCGTCTGAGGATACTCATATCCGGAAATACTTGCTCCCGGTGATGAACCACGTTTGCCGGTATCTTTTCCGCCGGTATTTTTAAGGGAATCCTTATAGTCAGCTACGGCTGACTTGATACTTTCTTTGGTATACAGACTCTTGCCTGCAAGATAGCTTGCCAGACCGCTTGTTATATCTGACTTATCTATATCCAGCTTCTCATAATAGTCAAGGAGCAGATTTTTTATATTTCCTACATTATCATTATTTTTGATTACGTTTCCTGCTATTGCGTAGAAAAGTGCCTCCTCGTATTCACCTATTGTGGAAATATCCATATCGGAAATACTTTCGGCAATCTGAGCAGCGTATGCCGCATCGTAATACTTGCCTATGGATTCGTTTTCAATTCCGGTGCATCCGCTGTAATCCTCCATGGTAGAGATATCCTTCTTGGAGAGTAAATCCACCATAAATGCCTTATATATGAGTGATTTCGTATCTTCATAACCGGTTGTTTTACTGCCGCCTGCACTGTAATAATCATATAAAACCTGCGCAGCGTTTCCGAGGTCTGCCTCATCATATAAATCCAGGTAAATTCCCAGGCTGTACTTGCCGTCTTTCAAAAGAGCTTCTATAGCATCTTTTGTAATATCGGGAGAGTTCAGCGCAGCAACATCAGCGACGTTTTTGTCCTTATTTATATAAACAAGCTGCTTGGTCTCTGCTTTGTCAAAGTACCCGGAGCCGATATAGAGAGTGTATTCACCCTGGTCAGGGAGAATATAATTAAACTTATATCCGCCGTTGGCATCTGCTGTAGTTTCATCGTAGTAAGCTATGTCACTTTCCGAGCCGGCAAGCGCCTCACGGTTTTCGGCATCCTGCCAGTCAAAGTCACTTGATACCACACTGAGAGTTATAATATCCCCCAAAGAAGCCTCCTCACATGTGCCGCTTAAATTCATCCTACCGTCGTGTATATACTCGGTGTATTGTGCCGCAGTGCATAATCCGGGGAAGATAAGAATAAAAGCAAGAAGTAATATAAGTGTTTTTTTCATAGTTTGTTCCCCCTTCCTTTAGTTCAAATCCACTGTTTCGGAATAGATGCTTACGTTATGAGGCCAGCTCCACAAAAATGCCTTTACAGTATCGGCACCTGTAAGATCGAGAGCCTCGGTAGTAAAGTCCGCAACGCATCTGTCCTCCGCAGCAAGCTCAACAGGCACACATTTAATGCCGATAAGCTTTCGGTACACTGTGCCGTCCTCTGCAGCTTCGTCTGCATAGCAAGCTACCGCACCTGTAGCACTTAAGGAATCGGAATTGGTCTTAACCGCATTTACATTAAAGCTTGCCGTGCTGTCACCACTATTTACGGACAGCTTACCGCTTATCTCCATACGGGCATCGTCGGCAACTGTAAAGTCAACTCCGTATGCCAGACCCGTATCGGGATTGGCTATGATATATACCTCATCGGACTCAAGGGCTGTTATACCTGCTGCTACTTCAAAGCGATAATCACTTGCACCCTCTAAAAGTCCCTCCGGTACCAAAGTAACCGATTTATTGTCATCTGAAATTTCATATGAAGAATATCCTCTCGGCTCACCTTCACAGTACAGGAGCAGGTTTTCCTCTATAACGGTATCATTTAAGTTAACAGGCTCGGTGAAGTTTACCCTTATGCCGGAGGTAGCGGTGGTGAGCTCCTCATGAATATTCTGAGCCTCTCCGTTATAGCTTAAATACTCAACAGAGTCAACCCAAGGTACAGAGATACCGTCCTGATACTGCTTGCTTGTGTTAAAGTATATGGGCTCTTGCGGAGCATTACCTGTGGCACTGCCGTAAATGCCGTCCACACTTACCTCATATCTGCCGGCATCGAGGTTGCCGAACTGTATCGAGAATTGCATATTGTCCGACTGCAGCAGCGTATAATCAGTAACCTCTTTGCCCGTTGCCACGTGCTTTATCGTGATATCGCTCATCTCTGCCGGGCGGTCGGTGTATTCATTGAAGGCAATGTTTATTATGCCGTTTGCAAGGCTTACTCCCTCACCCTTTATATCATCCTTCATGAGTATGAGCTTGTCGGTGTCGGAGGAGTATTTGTTGACATACACATTATCCAAAAGCACATAACCGCCGTCGGTTACGGTGCTTCCCGGTATTCTAGCCTCTGTTACATGATGCTTTGCACCCTCAAAGCGGAAAAATACCGACTTCCATGATGTCCATGCATCGGCAATCCAGAGCTTTTGGTTTACGGGAGTATCAGTGTACTCATAGGTTGCTTTATTAATCTGATAAGCCTCCAAAAGCTTGCCGTCAAAGTAAATCTCCATGGTGGCATCGTCCTTGTCGAAGTACATATCCACCTTGTGCCAGGTATGGGCTGTCATTACAGAGTCCGGTGCATAACCGCGAGCCCAACCCGGTGCTATAAAGAACAGCGGAGAATTCTGATTTTCACATCCGAGACTGAGTAAATACTGTCCCTGCCCTGCCACTAATGCATTCGGGTCATCTTTCTTGTATGTATTGCCTACAGTTTGCATAACGCCGTTTATGGCGCCGTTTACAAATGTACCTGTATTATTTGCCGAAAAATATATATCCAGTGTCTTGTTCTTTGCCGATTCCACACCCTCGGGATAGCCCTGATACACATCAAAGCTCACATGAAGCTTGCCGTCCTTGTATATTTCCCCGAAGGGCAGATGTGCTTCGGCAAGATTACCAAGCTTTAAGGTCTGAGAATTTCTTGATTCGTCGTAGTACGAACCGGTATTGGCAGCCCTGCTCGGCATGAGAGCCACAAACTCCTCCGGATGGGTGCCGGTGGCATTTTCCACATACGGACTATCGTAGCCCTCCATGGTTTTGATTTTTGTTATACCGTCAGCAAATCCTACCGTTTGAAATGCAAGCACGGACAAAATCAAAAGAATAGCTGTAAGTGATTTTTTCATAGGATTTTCACCTCATAATTAATATTTGTATTATTCTATAAACTTAAGTGTAGTAAAGAGTCCGGCATTCTTAGTCCAGCCGATACCGCTCGAATACTCCATAAATCCGAGTCGTCCCCAACCATCATTTTCATTGTACAAAGCGGAGAACAGAATCTGACCGCCTACCTCCGGAGTATACTCATATTTACAGAGCTCATCCCAGGTAATGCTGAGCTCATAACAGGTCTCATTACCTTCACGTTTTACTGCAAATTCCACGCCCTCCGTTATGGGCCCTGCAGGGATCTCCATCATCTGTGACTTAAATCGGTATACACCGGTCTCAACGTCCGTTGATGCAATACATATCTCGTTGAAATACGCCTTGGTATTACCGGAAAGGACATTATCCTCAATTGCCTCATTGTACGTAGCAAACTGTATAGAGTCACCCATGTATGATTTATTTACAGGCTGGTCGTTAAAGTGTATATCATCGGTTACCTTTGACGCAAAATAGAATTTTTCCTCATCCCAGGAAACCACGGTCTTAGCCGAGAGGTCCTGCTTGCCCTTCCAATCATAGTAGAAGCCTGCCGCAGAAGCTATCTGGTCTTTATTATCAGAATACAGCGCTGTGGTGAAATCCCACTCACTCTCATCAAGCACACCGTCTATCACTATAGGATTCTTTGCCTTCTTGGCAAGAGTAAATTCCAGCATAGCATTGGAATTGTAGGTTTCTCCCGATTCGAGAGTTATGTCATAGTTTACGGAGTACGACCCCTTGCGGATTATATCCGGGCAGTTGAACTCAATTAGAGAGGTCTTGCCCTTGGGAATAACCCCTATGTCTATCTTGCCCAGACGGGCAAAGCTTGCAGGCTGATTGAATTTGATATAGCCCTTGGCTGCATTTACTATGGAGTGATTTTTAATCTCCATGTAGCCCTTCCACTTTTCGTTTCTACTGTAATCGGGAAGGTCAACCGCTACCGAGGAGGTGACACGCTCTCCCGCTATGTTTACCGTAATAGGTGATGTACTCACAAGTTTGTCGCCGTCATAGACCTGAAGCTCTACGATGTTTTTCTCGGATTCGGTATCGTCAACAGAAATTGTAAGCTCTGCGGCATTACCGTTAAAGCCGTTGTTTTTCACTACCTTAAATGCAGGCGATGCATTTACCTTTACAGTGTAATCCTTATCCGAGTGCTTTACTATATTAGTCGTAAAGCTGTCGCCGCCGATTACATTTATCTCGCTGTCAGCGTACTCAAATACCGGTGTGTCAGAAACTTTAGCACCTGCAATATCACCCATTATATAAAATGGTCTGCCGGTGAGGGTAAAGCTATATATACCGGTATCGCTGTACATATCGCTGATGTTGCCGAATATATCGCTTATCTGTATCTGATTTACTCCGAGGTTTAATGAAACCTCGCTTGTTTCGTTCATGTTCCACATAGCGATAATTTCGTTATTGAATTTATCACTCTTAAACTTATATATAAGCTCGTTGGGGTCATCGGTTACTATCTTGCCGTCCCTCTCGGAATCAGCCATAAGATAGTTCATAGCCGTCAGTGCCACAAAGGCATCCGTGGCAACATACGGCTTGCCGTTTTTGTCGTATGTGTTGGCATGTCCTGAGCTTGTAAGTCCGTACATATCTTCACGGTCTATAGCCACTACACCCTTGCGGTCAAAGTTGTAGGTTACATACACATCTCCGGCATTCTCGCCAATGTGATACAAATAAGAACGGACGGAGCTGTCTGCACGAACTGCCTCCGTGCCCTGAACGGCGTCTGTTGGTGAGAATCCGACCTCTGTGAGCCAGACCTCCAAATCCTCACGTCCCTTAGCCTTTGCATAATCCGCATATTTCTTTACAATGCTTGCAGCATCACCTCTGTCGGAGCCTGTATTGGTCATATAGGGGTGGAGAGTAATTGCGGTTGCATCCTTCCAGCAATTATAATCGGAATCGATAACCTTTTTGTACCATTCCCAACAGACCTCGTTTGAAAGGCCCGCCATACAGATAATACCCTTTTCAGCTTCGGGATTTACCTTATTTATGGCATCAATGGCAGTGTTTGTAAAGCGTGCAAAGTTATCAGGATCTATAGGTGTTCTTCCTGCTACAACAAGTGATGATGTAGGTTCATTCCATATTTCGTACCTTCTTACATACGGAAGCTGCTGAACTATAAATTCCACAGCCTCACCGAATCGGTTGAACTCCTCATCCGTCGACGGAATCAGGTCGTGATTACCCAGCCATGAGCGTGCAGAGAAGTTTATGATGGGTAAAATATCAAGTCCTTTTTCGTGCATAAGCTTGTGTACTGTCTTGTCCGGGTCATTGTATGAAAACGTTCCCTTTACCGGTTCTACATAGTTCCAGCCGAAGTCCTCACGCACACCGTAGGTATTGGACTTTGCAAGCATGTCAACTGCATCCGCGGCAACATCAAGAGTAGCACGTACATGGTCCTGCATATAGTGTCTGTCATTTTTGATACCGTCCGGGTCGGTTTTCAGAATTGAAAAATCAAATGCTTCAAACCTTCTGTGTATACTTGAGTCGGTGGTGATATCCACATAGAATTTATATACATCACACCTATCGGTGTCAATATTTACATTCTGCTGCTTGACCTCACGGGGTTCAAGGGTAAGCTCCGCCTCCTCAGACCACACGGTTATACCGTTTGTGCCCACAGCGCTGTATGTAACCTTGGCAGATACGAGTTCATCCGTATTGTTTGTGAAGGTGTTTTCCGCAGTTTTTTCCTCGTCAAAGAAGCGGAAAGCATTGCCGGTCTCCGGGGTGGTGGACTTAACCGTCACCGGGTTGTAGGCTCTGCGCCTTGTGACCTTGACGTTTCTCAGGGCAACATTACCGTCCGAAACCTTCATAACGGTGGATGAGGCTGCACGAATAGTTATCATAAAATCGTATTTATTCTTTAAGCGGTTGCCAAAGTATGCGTCCTCAATGGTGACTACCGATTTATTCCAACGGCGGTTGTTTCCTGTATAGACCAGCTCACCCCAGTGCTCTGCCTTGGTCTGCGAATCATAAACCACCTGAAAATATCCGTTGTTTTCACTGTAATATTCAAATTCGATGTCAAACACCGAGCCGTCATTAACTTTAAATGCCAAATCATTGGACAAGTCAAAGTATAAGTATGAGCTGTTGGTTCCCGACGACCTGTCCAGAGTCCAGGCTACTGTGGAATCACGCTCGGAATATGCTACCTCGTTCTTGAGCCCCGGCTCCACGGAATCAAAATTCCTTAGGGAGAAGGAATCTCTTGTCAAAACAGCCTCCGCAGTATCGCTATCGGATTTTGGGGCACCAAATGCCGCTTGTACCGAGGTACTGAGCATGAAAAAGGTCAATAATAAGGCTGTCAGTTTTCTGTATGCTTTCAAATATTTCCCCTCCGTTTCCTATTATTTATATATTGCCGAAAGGGGCTTCACGGCAAGTAATTGTCAATGAAGCCCCGTGGTAATTAATTAATGTTCATATACATCTGTAAAGGGTGTAAGTGTTTCATTGTTCCAGAGGAACGCCTTAAATATGCTGTAGTCCGAAGGTATTACCGTTACGCGAAGTGTTTTGTCTACTTCTCCGATATCTAGTGTATCCTCCTCGCCGTCGTAATTAAGCATTCTTACTGCAGCATCATCCGCCATGTAGTATGAATATGCTGCCAGGAGAGGAAGACCTGCTGTAGCATTGTATCCTGTGATTCTGAGCTGTACATCATCATCCTCTGTAATCTTAGCTACGCCGGACTTATGAAGAGGAATGTATGCTGTACCCGTCCAACGTTCAACGGTTAATGCAATATCTGTCTTAGCATCCTGCTCTACGCTCCATGTCTGTACAAAGTTAGATGCAAGCTTATCATAAGCTCCCGATGTGAAGCTGATATTCTCATTAACACCGAGGGTATATTTGCTTCTTGAGTTAACTGCTTCGTCCAGAGTGAGTACTACAGTCTTATTGTCATTTTCCAGTGCTACCGATGTATAGCAGTCTGCCTGTTCGCCCTGCTTTCTCAGCTGTACGAAATCCTTGATTGTGGTAAGAACGCTTGTATAATCCTCATTTTCGCCAGCTGCAGGAGCTGCCAATGTGTAGCCTGTGCCGTAGGTTTCTGCATAGAGAGATGCATTCTGAGGCAGAAGCTCATTTACAGGGCTTGTAAAGGTTACGGAAACCTTGTTTGTGCCTACGGGAAGCTCGGATACATTTGTTACATCTGTAACATCGCCGGATGCAGTCTCTGCTTCAATCTTTGCTACAGACTGGAGATTAAGTGTAGTAACTGCTGCTTCCTCTGCGTCTACTGCGTAAACCTTTACGTTGTCGAAGTAGTTAGCCATTTCTCCTGTGCTATTTGTTCCAAATGATCCAAGATTTGGCTGTGCAAATCCTATTGCATAGGTATCATTTGTGTACCAGTCACGGGAATTAGTAAAACTTGATGTATAAACGTTGCCTGTATCAAGGTGAGTAGCAGTGATGTTATAGGTAGTGCCTGTCTCAGCCGGTATACATACTACCTTATATTTTGTCCATGCAGCGGTGCCTGTTCCATAGTTAAATCTCTCAATGTCAACTGTAGTAGTATTATCACTAACTTTTTTGAAAGTCAAATAGTTAGGTGAATTCCAAGCTGTAGCCAGAGTATTCGCTGTATCTCTACCGGTAGAACTATAGAATAATCTGCGCAGATCGTTTGAGCCGTTATATCTTCCAAGAACAACATTGTTTTTCATAAGGTCGCCGGTAATGTAGCTGTATGTCATGTTTCCTTTCGCTTCATCATATGCGCCGGATGTTCCGTCATACCACTGCTTAAAGGTCTTAACCATTGTGTCATCCACCGGAACATCGACTGTGTTATTTACAAAGGTATGTTTGGAAATTGAGAACTTTCCGTTTTTAGTTGCAGTATTGGGATAGTTATATGTAGGCAGTATAACCGAATCCTCCTGACCTATCTGCATAAAGGTCCACACATTGTGTCTGCCTAAGGTTCCAACGTTATAAACCTCAAATTCTACTGCAAACGGCTGACCTGCAGGAACCGGAGTATCAAGTGTTTTAAACACAACCGGTCTGTTATAGTAAAGTGCCATTGCTCTGTCTGAAGCAGATGCTGTTGAATCCGTAGCATTCCTTGCAACCGAAGTAACACCTACTAAGCCTTTAGTAGCTTCATATGTAAAGTTATTTGTCTCGGTATGTGTTTTATCTGACCACTGCTGCCAACCGGATGGTCCCTGCTGTCTTGCTGTGCCGTAGGTTGTAGCGGTAGTGTAGTCATTGAAATTATCATCAAGATAGGTAGTAGTTTCTTTATATACCTTTATATTATCAAAGTAAACATCGCCTACACCATTCTCTAAAGTAGCATTAGCGCCGTTTCTGCTTATACGTATACCCATTATACCGCCCATAAAACGATTTGCAGCAAAATCCGTAACAGTCTTTGTAACCGGTGTACCGAGTGTACCATTGGACTTGTAAGGTGTTACGGTTATAGTATAAGTTTTATTATTATCATTTACACTAACCTCTACCTTTGTCCATTCACCCGGAGTTACGGTAAGACCATCTATTGCTTCTACGTTATTTGTTTCGCTTCTTGTGAGCAACGAACCGGATGTTGTTTTTGTTTCCAAATTCTTACCGCCAACAATGCCAAGGTACGGACTCATCGCCCTTACCGTAGAACCATCAGTAGTGTTGGCAAGCTCCTCAGTGCTGTTACCCATACCGAGGAAAACCGACTGTTTTGCGCGGCTTGAGAGAATTGACTGACGTTGACCGTCGTCCCCTACTACACCACCGACAACAGGTGCCGTTGAAGTTGCTGTTATTGTGTCCGAAAGTTGATAACCATTCCAGTAGCCGTGTTCAAACTTATACATAGCCGCCTGGTAGTTTGAATCATTAATAAATCCAAAGGTCCAGCCGCCGTTTTCGTGCTTAACATCAAACTCTGCTTTAAAGGAGCCCTTTGCCGTTCCGGCGGGGAAGTAATAGAAAAGCTCTGTATCGGTGTTGGCTGCGTCTTTGCTGAGTTTAAGGGCTGTTCTGCCGTCTCTGTCCTCGGGCATTACTCTTTCCGCATAATATTCGGGTGTTCTCTTGGTATAGTATCTGCTGTTTTCTACGCCGGATGCCAAATCCGGGTCATCATAGTACCAATTGGGCAAGATTACGCCTTCTTCGAGACCTTCAAAGTCTTCATCAATATAGTTAAAGGTTGTGCCCGCTGCACTTACAGGTGCAGAAGAAGCTGTAAATGTAACCTCATCATCAATGCTGCTTTCGGATATTGCACCGGTAACATTTTTAACTGTCACAGTGTACTTGCCTGTACCTATGGTGCTGCCAAGTGTAATCGTAGCCTGAGCTACGTCAGCTGCTACAGTAAAATCAGTGAACGCATTTCCACTTTCATCTGTAATCACAATGTCCGCTTTGCCGGGTGCAGCTTTAAGCGCCTCGGAGAAACCGATGCTCACCTTATCGCCTGCTGCGAGAGTACCTTTATTTAATGTATCCAATATTAATTTGATTGTGTCGTTTGCAATGTCATCTGATGTATAATGATTAACATAAATATTATCAAGATATACATAATCCGTTGCCGCATCATATGTTGCTACCGAAACATCTCCATAATTACGAAGTGTATCATGTCTGAAGGCGATACCTTTTATTGCATTATTGCCGTCAGCAGCATAGTTAACAGAACTTTGTTTTTCATCAACATTTACTTCATTGCCATCTTTGTCATTAGAATAATCTGCCAAAACACCATCAATATACACATAGTAGTTGCTTGAATTTACTCTGTCAAGATATACATCAACCTTATACCATGTGTCTTTATAGCTCTTACCTACGCTGTGGTCCTTACCCTGACGAAGGTTTGCATTATAGCCGGATGCACCGTTCCATACAGCACGATTTATGGGTGTATCCGGATTGGAAGCATTACCGGTACTAAATATTCTTGTATACTGACCCTCTACAAAACGTGTGTAATCATATTCATCCTGATTGAAAGCCTCACTTATATTATGATATTGTGTGCCATCAATTCCCACAGAATTGGCTGTTGATGCAGGATTACTGCTATTTCTTGCAAGCATGAGATCCAGCTTGTCTTTGGTGCCATTCTGTCGATAATCAAAGCTGACATGCATATAGCCGTCCAAAAAATTGGTTCCGAAAGGAATAATGGGCTCAGCTGTGCTTACTAATTTAAAAACACGGCTGCTTCTGTCGTTTCCTTCATAATCCACATAACCATGATTAGCATTTCTAAATCCGTTTTGTTGACCAATCATATCACCCGGAAAAGATGCCACATCGGTTGTGAAAGCAACATCATAATCAGAAAAAGAATAAATCTTGGTAAATTCTCCTTCCGAGTAACCCGTCTGAGCAAAGCCGGGTATTACTGCGAGACAATTGATAAGCATTGCCACAGTAACGATCCATGTTAATTTCTTTGAAACTTTCATACTTTACTTCCTCCTTGAAAATAAAAAATATATATTTAAAAAATTCACTTAGCCTTTTACTGCTCCTACATTTATACCGCCCATAATTTGCTTCTGGAAAAACACAAATACAATTGTGGGTGGTATGGTTGCTATTACGAGCAGAAGCATATATGAATTCATCTTCATAGCCGATGAGTTTTTCAATCTGAAAATAATGGTAGGTATCGGCTGCAGCTTCTCATTGGTTATTACAAGCATTGGCATAAGGTAGCTGCCCCAGGGAGCATTGAATGCCGTAATAGATGTAAATGCAATTGCCGGTACACTTAAGGGTATGATTATGCTCAAGAATATCCTGAAACGGTTGCAACCGTCAAGCTGTGCTGATTCCACCAGTGAGCCCGGTATAGAATCGAAGAAGTTCTTAAACAGCACCACGTTAAAGGAGTTTGCCGCTGCCAAAAGGCACATGGGTATGTATGTATTTAGCAGACTCACATGAAACACAGGGAAGTCTACGAATGTCATATACAGCGGCACCAATCGCATAGTGCCGGGAACCATCATAGTCCAAACTACCAGCATAAAGAGGATTCCCATTCCCTTGGTTCTGAGCTTGGAGAAAACGTACCCTCCGAGACCGCATACCAGAATCATGGAGAGGGTTTCCAGTACCGAGAGGATGAATGTGCATATTATGTTAGAGGTTATATTAAGGTCTTTGAGAACCTCTGCAACTCCCGCAACATCTATCTTCTTAGGAAAAAAGGTTGCCGGGATGCTGTATATCTCCTGAGTGCTTTTAAGTGCGGAAAGCACAACCCACAATGTAGGCAGTACCGAAATCAAGCACGCTATGACAAGAAAAGCTATAAAAAATCCATATAGACACTTATATCTCGCAAGCTTCAAGTCACTTGAATTCATTATACCTGTAGTACTTGATGTTTTTTTCATTGTTCTCACCCCCTGTACTATTCCAGATTTTCTTCTACTTTTTTATTAAGATAGAAGTAGAATAAAGTTGCTACCACCAGCATCACAAACATAAGTACGCTTAAGGCGAGAGCACAGCCTACCCTGCCGGATATAAATCCGTAGCGGTAAATCTGATATCCCAGCGACATACTCGCACCCATGGGACCGCCACCGGTCATCGTCATGGGCTCCTCCGATATCTGGAATACGGCTATTATCTGACGTACAAAGTTCAGCACAAGCAGACCCGATATCTGTGGAAGAGTAATACTGAAAAATCTCTTTACTACAGAAGCACCGTCTATGATTGCTGCCTCATAAAGCTCCGTCTTGATACCCTGGAGAGCCGTAAAGTACAAAAGTGCACTTCCGCCTGCAGCACGCCAGGTCTTCGTAATCACAATGAGGGGTATGGTCATTTTAGCATCGTTGAGCCACTCCAGAGGTTCCACACCAATTTTTGCCAAAAGTACATTTAAAAGACCGGTAGCATCGGGATAAAACATGAAATACCACATGACCATAACCGCTATACCGGGAACTATACCGGGCAGATATAAGGTTACCTTAAAAAAGTCCTTTCCGCGTCTTAGCTCGTTTATCATAACCGCGAGGATAATCGGAAGAACAAAACCGATTACCATTGACCACAAAACATACTCTACAGTGTTTACAAAAACCGATAAGAACGCAGGTTCGTTTAAAACCTCCATATAGTTCTTGAGCCCGCAGAATTCGCCCACCTGAAATCCGTTCATCTCATGAAACGACCACACAAATCCCATGATTTGAGGACGCCATATCATGAAGTACAGCACAAAGATTGTAGGGAAAAGCATAATCCACGGAGAAATCTTGTAGATAAGTTTACTGCTTTGATGTTTAAGCTTGTTCATTGAATTACCCCTTCTTATATGTATTTTTTAAACCGTTATACCGCTTGTACAGTGCGGTAAACCTTATATTTCTATTATATCTTTTTCACGGTGTTTTTCAATGTACAATCAATGTGATTTTCGGTAGTTTTCGTGCATGTTTTACGATAACAAAACAAAAGAAAAAAGTCATGACATCCATTCGTCTCTGTCTGTCATGACTTTTTTCGGTCCCCGCAGGGGTTAATCTGCTATATGCAGGTCTTCATTAACCAAAGCATGCGGTCGTATCTCCAACCATGGCATCTCCCACCTTTTGTATGGAATACGGCATTTTTTCGTCGTGATTGATTTCTGTTTCAAGGCGTATATCCTGTGAAGAAGAGCCTATTTGCAGCTTATATAATCCGTTTTCCGCAACCCATGAATGAAGCATAATGTTATAATATGCCAAATCGTCTGCTTTAAGCTCCATGGTAACCGTCTTTTCCTCTCCCGATTTAAGATATACCTTTTTGAAAGCTTTCAGCTCCTTAACGGGCTTTGACACAGTAGCAACAACATCCGAAACATACAACTGAACCACCTCTGCACCGTCATATTCTCCGGAATTTTTGAGTTTAAATGTAACTAAATATCCCTCAGCGGTTTTCTCGGTGTTAATATCACTGTATGTAAACTTGGTATAAGACAAACCGTGGCCAAAGGGATAACAAATCTCATCGGGATGTTTGTCATAATAGCGATATCCCACATCAAGCCCCTCATTATAAAGAACATAGCGTCCGTTACCGGGGTAATCCATATCTGTACGGGGCTTTGTGGGAAATGTCTCCGGCAGCTTACCGGAGGGATTTATTACACCGCACAATACTTCAGCAATAGCGCTGCCTGCCGCTTCACCGCCAAGCCACATTTCTACAATAGCCGAGGCAGGGTTTTTTACTCTGTCAAGTATAACGGCACTTCCTGTCTGCAGTATGAGGACAACCTCTTTGCCGTGTTCTTTGGCAGCTTCAATAATTCGCTCATAATTGGGATTGAGCTCCAAGCTTCTACGGTCAAACATCTCTGTGTCCTCCGAGGTCATAGAGCCTGCAAAAATCAACACAATATCAGATTCACGGATGAAATTCACAAAGTCCGGCTGATACAAATCCGGCCATATCATACTTTCGGAGTATGCACTTCTTTTGTACATTTCTCTGTAATTGATTTCAGCATCCGGCAGAAGCTTCCTAAGCTCTTGGAGGGGGCTGTCGGTATACTCCGGTAATTGATTGACCTCCGCACTTCCCTGACCGGACACGAGGGGATTTGATGCAAATTCGCCTATCACTGCAATTTTTTGATATTTTTTACTTGTAAGGGGAAGAACATTATTGTCATTTTTAAGCATAACAATTCCCGATGAAGCAATATCTTTTGCAATTAAATGCTGATGTTGCCTGTCATAGGATACGCATTCTGCCTTATCCTTCAATACGAATTTAAGTATATTCTCTACAGATTTATCTATATCTTCCATTGTAATATCGCCGTTTTCGATGCCTGCTCTCAATGCATCGGTAATGCCTGCATTAGGCGGCATATGCAAATCCAGCCCCGCCTTAAGTGCCTTAACCGGGTCATGTACTGCACCCCAGTCGGATACCACAAATCCTTCATAACCCCATTCTTCTCTTAAAACCTCTTTCAGCAAGAATGCATTTTCAGAACACCATACGGAGTTGAGCTTGTTGTAAGCACACATCACAGAGGTGGGCTTGGACTTCTTTAAAACAATTTCAAATGGCTTAAGGTATATCTCACGCAGGGTTCTCTCATCCACCTCTGCACTTGTTACGCATCTGTACTTTTCCTGATTATTGGCGGCAAAATGCTTTAAACTGCAGGCTACTCCCTCATTTTCCAATCCATTTACATACCCTGCGCACATTTCTCCCGCCACTACAGGGTCCTCAGAGAAATACTCAAAGTTCCTTCCGCAAAAGGGTGTTCTCTTGATATTTACACCGGGTGCCAAAAGCATGTCAATATGGTGTTTTTTGCATTCATTCGCAAGGGCTTTACCCATTTTTTCTGCTGTTTGAACATCCCAAGATGCAGCCAGACTGCATAAATTAGGAAAATGAGTGCAGTTTTTTTCATTATCCAATCTTATGCCATGAGGTCCGTCAACAAGAGTTTTTGATTGGATGCCGTATTCATTGAAATTTTTGGTATGTACAGCATCCATTCCGGTTAAAATTTGTGCCTTTTCTTCAAATGTCATTTTTTCTAATATATCTTTAATTCTGTTTTTCATTGCTTCTCTCCTGTAACTTAGATTTTTAATATTTATTCTCTGTATCTTTTCCTGTATTCACCGGGTTTTAAGCCGCATCTTTTATAAAACACCTTAGTAAAATATGAAGAATCATAAAATCCCAGCTGCACTGAAATTTCACTTATTGAAATATTTGTATTTCGCAGAAGCTCTTTTGCTTTTGCAATACGCAAGATATTTTTGTATTCTGTAGGACTCACTCCGGAATATTTTACAAATATACGTCTGAAGTTAGACTCACTCATATTGCACATTTTAGCCAGCTCTTTTACCGTTACATCATAAGAAATATTATTTTCAATATAATCTATACCGGCAGCTATATCCATAACCTCGTTTGAAAAAATTTTTTGATTTCTGGTTTCCAGATATGTGCTATATAAGAATTCATAAAAAATTGATTTAAGCATGAGGACATTTTTCTGGGGATTATTATAAATTTTCAGCATTTTTCTGAAAAAATTTTCATTTTCAAAATCTGCATTTTTAATAATTATACATGGATTTTCGGCAAAATTAACCGGCACCATATTGTTATCTGTAATATGAAGCTCTATTGACATACACGTAGGCTGGGGCTCGGGGGTTATTTCTCTGTGATAATATATCATCCAACAACGGGAACCCTCCGGATAATACACGATATCTCCCTTGTTAGCGATAAATGTTTTGCCGTTTTTTATACGAATCTCTGCTTTATGAGCAAGAATATACGAAAAGCATGACTTAGGCCAACCTGCAGCAAAATAACTATATCCGCGATTGTGTATATATGACTGGGACAAAACCGTAATATTGCCGATATTCAACTCATGATTAACCAAATCCTGAACATCAATTATTTTCATACCATACCCTCCTCAATTTAAAACAACATTTAACCACTAACTAAATCCACAACAAAATAATATACCCATTTAAATTATAGCATACACATTTATAGTTTTCTATGTAGTTTTGTTTCGGTTTCGGTATTTTTCGCTCAAATAGTTAATAAATGATGGTATAAATGTTGTTTTGGTGAGGAAAATGAGTTGGTCGTATTATTTCCAAAACGCTATTGAAAATATTATAAAATTTTGGTATAATAAAGAAAACACTTACAATTCCCGAATGGGTAAACAAATTCAAGTCATAGTGAATTACAATACAATTTTGGATGCATATGATTTAGTTATATTCCGACTTCGTCGGAGTGATATTTTTGCTAATGCAAAAGTGATATTGAGACCTGACGGTTTCAGTGATATTATATTTGCCATTAAACTGTGCGAAGCACAATATAACTTGCCGAAGGCAAATATAACTAAAAAAGGACACCGGGGGGACGTACATTTTCCGTCAGCATTAAACCATATTTCCAACGTTGGCAAATTGATGGTTATTTCCAAAATGGAAACAACCACTTAACAATGATATAAACAGCAAATAACAGCAACAAAATGAAAAAAACACACAAAATTACAATAAAATACAAAGAGAGTACTTGACAATGTGAGTTATACAATGTATAATTTAGTTGTAAGTAGCATATAATGCATTATGCATCATATGCATTGTTGCCTGCCGTTCGGCAACTGATAAATTGGCGGCTTGCTTATGATTGTCGCTTACCGCTGTGCGACTAACAAATAAGCGGTTTGAAAAAAAGTTACTCTCTCTTTGGATACAAAGGGAGAGTATTTTATTTACGGAGGATAATGCAGTGGAAGTTATTAACTATGGTCTATATAACATTAAGGATATATACTTTGAACATTTTCGCAGCGATTATTTCACTGATAACAAATATGAAAACAGACCTCACTACTGTACATTCACCGACAAAAAAGGTATAATTTGGTTTATACCATTAAGCACACAAACAGAAGCATATGCCGAAAAAATTAGAAAAGATGAGGAAAAGCACGGCAGTTGCTTATTTTATCACATTGGTAAAATAAATGGTATAAATCGTGTTTTTCTCATCGGCAATATGTTTCCGGTCACTGCCGATTATATCAAAAAGCCATATGTGATTGGAAACACACATTATGTAGTCGGTAACAAAGAGCTTATAAAGCAAATACACAAAAAAGCTGTTCGCTATTTGACTTTGGTCGAGTACAAAAAGCTTAAACCTAAAGTTGATATTATGAAAATCAAATCAGTACTTTATAAGAGATAAAAAATCCGCCCTGCTATCAACGAAACAAAAACAAATTCAAGTCATAATAAACTACAATACAATTTTGGATGCATATGATTTAGTTATATTCCGACTTCGTCGGAGTGATATTTTTGCTAATGCAAAAGTGATATTTAAACCTGACGGTTTCAGTGATATTATATTTGCCAATAAACTGTGCGAAGCACAATATAACTCGACTTTAGGCGAATATAACTGCGAAGCAATATAACTTGCCTAAGGCAAATATAACTAAAAAAGACATCCATAGGATGTCTTTTTTATGGTGCACCATCAGACGAGGCGTCAGCAAAACAATCCGGTGAATTGTTTTGCAGCCGAGAGTCCCTGTCCATGAAGCGGAGTGCTCGCGCGAACGCTGAATGGTTCTTAGGCTTCCTGCTATAAAACAAAAAAAGCACCCACTAACGTGAATGCTTTTTCTGGTGCACCATCAGGGACTCGAACCCGGGACACCCTGATTAAGAGTCAGGTGCTCTACCAACTGAGCTAATGGTGCGAACCGAACCAACGTTGATTATTATACACTATAGACAAGCATTTGTCAAGTACTTTTTTCAAAAAAAGGAGAAAAAAATGAAAATTTTTGGAATCACCTGTGAATTTAACCCATTTCACACCGGGCACAAGTATTTAATAGAGCAAACCAAAGCCAAAACAGGAGCTGAAGGCATAGTATGTGTCATGAGCGGAAGCATGGTTCAGAGAGGCGATGTTGCCATATATGATAAGTGGACCAGAGCCAAATCCGCAGTAGAAAACGGCGCTGACTTGGTAGTGGAGCTTCCTGTATGCTATGTACTGCAATCTGCAGACGTATTTGCCAAAGGTGCCGTACAGATACTAAATGCCATAGGCTGTGACGGTATATCCTTCGGCAGTGAGTGCACCGATATCAACCTCCTATACAAATTAGCTGAGTTTAAATCTCATGAACCTGCCGAGTACTCCGCCGCCCTTAAGGAAGCCCTTGATAAAGGTGCCGGATACCCTACGGCATGCGAGATAGCTGCCGGCAAAGTACTGGGAGGGCTGCCGCCGGAAATCACATCTCCAAACTCCACCCTGGGTATATCGTACATTGCCGCCGCGAATATGATAAATCCAAATCTTGAGATACACATAGAAAAGCGTCATGGAGATTACCACAGCCGGGAGGTCAAAGGAGAATTCGCATCGGCAACAGCACTCAGACAAAAAATCCTCTCCGGCGACAAAATATCCGATTATTTGCTATGTACAAATGACGAAATTTATGATATAAATAATATATCTGCATTAATCTTGGGATTTTTCCGTATGGCAAATGCTCAAAGTCTATCAAATATAGCAGGAATGGAACCCGGTCTGGCAAACAGGCTCATAACGCTTAGCAAGGAGTGCACAAGCTACGAGGAATTTGCATCACACTGTGTGACCAAAAGATACACTCTGCACCGCATAAGGCGTGTAATACTGTGCTCACTGCTGGGTATCACCCAAGCTCCCAAGCCCACATATATAAGGGTGCTTGCATTAAATTCCAAGGGTGCCGGTATACTGAAGCAATTAAAAAAACAAGGTTGTGCTCTCGAGGTAATCACAAAGATATCAAACAGTTCACAAAGAGATTCCCATATGCTCCGAGAGGACATACTGTCCACAGATATAGCGGCTCTTTGTGCAGGCAAGAGAGCTTCCATGGATTACACCACCACACCGATTATTATATGAAAGGAATGACATCTATTGAAAGTAGGACTTCTTGGTACAAACAAACAATCGCTTGATATGGCATTTTACATTAAAAAATTCAGCAAAAATGATAATCTGTGTCTCTCCGGAGTACACACAAATTCCACCAAAGAAACAACAGATACAGCTATAGACTTAGGCATATCTGCTTATTTCAGCATGGAAAGCCTCACAGATAATTCAGATGTGTTGCTCATAGGATATGATGACCTCGTAGACATATCAGCTGTTTTAAAAGATATTAAGATTAAGAATAAAATTCTTTGTCATTTCAGCACCGAGTATGATGCTTCGGTAATGTACTGCGGACTCACCAACACACAGTTTAATATCATCCTGCCATATATTTATGATAATGATATACCGGCTGACCTTAGCAAAACTATTATAGTGTTTGAGGGGTTTGGCAGGAACTTTGAAGAATTCAAAGAAGCGATAGAGTCTGTCTTTGATAACTGCCGTTTCTGCACCAAAACAGAACGGAGGCTCACCCTGATAGCTAAACGCGCAGCTACTATACATATCAGGAACATAGTTCGTTTTGCCAGGCATATGTTTAAAATAGCCGGAGTATATGATGAAAAATTTATGAAAGAACTGATAAGTATTGGTTTAGACAATTCATGCAAAGAGCCCCAAGCTGTCTCAGACAACAGCAAGACCACAGAACAAGAAATTAAAAAAGACCTGCGCATACTTGAAAACATCAACGAATCATACAACAAGGAATTCTACAAAAGCATGGAACTTCACAATCTGGAAACCACCCTCTACTCTAACGAAGAAAAATCAAAATTGCAAAAAATTCTTGGCAAAAGGATATCAAGAACATAAAAAGAGACTGTAAAAAAGTCATGACAATCAGCACCATTGCAGCAAATGTTATGACCATTTTACAGTCTCTTTCGCAAATGAAAATTAATCACTTAATTACTATAGCAAGTACAACAGAAGTAACGATAAAGAATAAAGCCAGAACTGCTGTTGCCTTTTCAAGCATACCATCGAGAGTCTTTGCCTTATTTTTACCAAAAAATGTTTCAGCACCGCCGCCGATAGAACCGGAAAGTCCTGCTGATTTACCTGACTGTAATAAAACAACCGCTATTAAAATAATAGAAAGCACAACGTGCACTATTGTGATAACGTTCTCAAGCATGTATGACACCTCCATTTGAAATTCTCATATAAACTTATTCTAACACAAATACTTGGATTTTGCAATAGTTTTTTGCAAAAATATCGAATGCTAATTCATAAAAATGAAAATTTCAAAAGAAATGTGTATTTTTTTATCGAATAAAGCCTCGTTATATGAAAATAATATGAGCGAGGAGAGTGAAAATTATGTTTAAACACGAAAAACAGTTATTTCATCCTGTAGCGGTAGAAAAAGCCAATCCGCAGTATGCGGCACTACTACAGGAACAACTTGGCGGCGGTAACGGTGAGCTGAAAGCGGCAATGCAGTATATGTCCCAGAGCTTCAGAATAAAAGACCCTGAAATCAAGGATTTGTTTATGGATATAGCCGCAGAGGAGCTAAGCCATCTGGAGATGATATCTCAGACCATAAACCTTTTGAACGGTCATGATGTAGACGCATACTCCGTTACAGCAGGAGAAATACAGACCCATGTGCTGCTGGGATTAAATCCGGGCCTTATCAACGCATCCGGATACTCATGGACAGCCGACTATGTTACGGTCACAGGAGACCTGTGCGCAGACCTGCTGTCCAATATAGCATCGGAGCAGAGAGCAAAGGTAGTATACGAATACCTCTACAGACAAATTCCCGACAAAAAGGTAAGAGAAACCATAGATTTCTTGCTCAACAGAGAAGAAGCACACAATGCTATGTTCAGAGAAGCTTTCAACAGAGTACAAAAGACCGGCTCTAACCGTGATTTCGGCACCACTAAGGCTGCTGCAATGTACTTCAGCATGTCGGAGCCATCGCCGTCCGAGAGCTTTAGTGACATTAATTTCAAGGCACCTGCGTTTAAATAATCTGTAAAAATTGCGGTTTGTCGGCAAGCGCCAAACCCTACAATGTCAATTTTCAAACGAACAAAATTGTAGGGAATGGCACTTGCCGACATTCCTAAACGAACATTTTTACAGTCTCATTTTTATATTAATCAATACACGAATACAAAGCATTGCGCATTTCTGTCTGGAATCTCACATCCCAATTATGCACATGCTGAAAATATGTAAGCGAGAGTTTATTTGCAGTATCCACCATAGAGAAGGCTCCTGCAGCACCGTCCCAGCCAAACTCACCTATGGGGCTAAGAGAGCCGCTTTCTGTTTTATCCATATGGGTGCGAACCCCCAGACCATATCCGTAGCCTTTTCTGAGCATATGAAAGTCATCAAGCTGTTTACCTTTAAGATGATTTGTGCCCATAAGCTCTACACTTGCAGAGGAAAGTATCCTGTTGCCGTTTTTGGCGACACCACCGCATGCGAGTGCATCGAGGAATAATGCATAATCCTCTGTACATGATGTAAGACCGGCTCCGCCGCTTTCATAATCCTCAGACAAATTGTATTCGCATACCAGGGGTATCCTGCAAGGAATTTTGTTTTCATCATATCTGTATCTTGCTGCCATTTTAGCAAGCTTTTCTTCATCCTTCGGCACACCAAAAAAAGTATTTTTCATACCAATGGGGTCAAATACATTTTCCTTCATATATTCGCCGAATTTCTTGCCTGACCACACCTCTATCAGTGCTCCGAGTACATCGTGGCATAGACTGTATCTGAATCTGGTGCCCGGTTCAAAGCCCAACACTGTATCCGATATAGCAGTCACCAGCTCTCTTGTAGAGGTTTTGCCCTCTGATAGAGCCTTTTTAATGCTGTCGGAGGACAAATTATAATCAAGGCCCGCACTCATGGTAAACAAATCCTTAATTGTGATGGGATTGTGAGCACAACCGCTCACTGCATTGTCTGTGCTCTCGCCCATGGAGCTGCCGCTTGTAATTTTTGCCGCATTTGTGTTGTCTATATCAGCATCGGAAATTTTCATTTTCTCAAACTCGGGCAGATATTTTGATACCGGATCACTCATCACATATTTGCCTTTTTCAAAAAGCTGCAGAGCACAGGTACAGGTGAGCATCTTGGTCATAGAGAAGATAAGATACAGCTCATCACCCGTCATAGCTTTGCCGGCTTCTTTATCACTCATACCGGTGTAATATCTGAAAACCTGTTCATGGTCTTTGTATACAATGCAGTCCACACCGGGAACATTATACTTTTCCACCATCACATGCATGTAATCTTTAAGTTTTGTAAAATCCATTTTTCTATCCCTTTCGTAAGCTTTATTTTTTCAAACATGTATATACTACATTTCTGAGTCTCGGCTGATAGTAAGCCTCCTGGGGATTGAGCATATGGTGTGCATAAAATACAGACAATTTCAAATCCGGGTCTACAAGCACTGTAGCGCCTGCTGCACCGCCCCATCCAAACTCGCCTATATTACCGCAGGTACCGCTTTTTGCCACATCTATAAGAGTTCTCACGCCAAGTCCATAACCGTATCCGGTAAGCTGGGACCAGCTTAAGCCTTTAATTTGATTAGCGTCGAGCTGATTTGTGCGCATGAGCTCTATGGTTCCGGGAGATATGATGCGTTCGTTATTTCTTCCTACACCGCCGTTTGCCAGTGCCGAGGCAAACTTGGAATAATCCGATACAGATGTGGTAATGCCTGCACCGCCGCTGTCATACTCATTGCCAAACACATGCGACACGGACTTGCCTACATTTACTATCTTTCCTGTATTGTGCATATTACCCTCGGACTGAAGCTTAACCAAATCATCCTCAGACTCGATTTCGTATCTGTACATCTCTGCCACCCTGTCAATAACCGATTCGTTATGATAATATGACTCTTTCATGTCAAGCGGGTCAAAGATATTTTCCTTAACATAATCTCTGAATCGCTTGCCGGATATTACCTCCACCACGGCAGCAAGTACGTCATGACTTAAGCCATACTGCCACATTTCGCCCGGTTCAAAGCTGATATAGTCCTCCGCTATACACTTAGCAACGGTAAGAGTATCCATCTTGCCGTCCGTAAGCTGCCTTGCTTTATCAAAAGCAGGGGTATTGGTGGCATATGTAAGTCCGGATGTCATAGTAAACAGATGCCTCAGGGTAATGGGCTTTTGAGCCTTCCTCACATTGCCATCCTTATCCTTGATATGCATCGTTTTGTACTCCGGTATGAAGTCATAAAGCGGGTCATCCAGCAGGAAATACCCCTTTTCATACAGCTGCAGTGCCGCTGTCACCGTTACCGGCTTTGAGCAGGAAAAAATATTATACAGCTTATCACCCGTCATGGGGATTTTATTCTCATAATCCTCATAACCCGACTGATAAGTAAATACCTCTTTATTATCTACGCACACACTGATGTTGTTGCCGGGTATCCTCCATGCCGTCAGCCTATCCATAAAATCTTTCATCAAACCAAAATCCATAGTAACCTCCATCATGATAAAAATACCAATTAACTTTATATAATTATACACTTATTGTAATATAAAGTCAATTGGTATAAGTGATTATTCACCAAATATTTCATTACCTGTTTGTGCAGGCTCATAAATATCCATGATGATATCTACAATTTTTTCGCTTCGGAACCGGCTATATTATAATATATCTCATACTAATTAAAATATCACTCTTCCGTTAACTATAGTATTTTTGACATCTATATTTTCATCAAAAATTATAATATCCGCATCATATCCGGGCTTAAGTGCACCCTTGTTATCTATATTGAGAATTTTTGCCGGAGTGAGACTTGCCATTGTCACTGCGTCTGCAAGGGGTACATCGGCTAAATTTACCATGTTCCTTACCAATCTGTCACAAGTAGCTACACTTCCTGCAAAGGCACTTCTGTCCATCAGCTTAGCCACACCGTCTTCTATTATAACAGGCAGTCCGTTGTTCAGATTGCCGAGGACACTCTCACCCTCGGGCATACCGGCACCTCTCATAGAGTCTGTAATTAACGCAATTTTATCCGGACCTTTGAGCTTATATATTAGTTTCAGAAGCGAGGGCGGCAGATGTATGCCGTCGGCAATTATTTCAACAGTCATATCATCAAAATAATATGCAGCCTCCACTATACCTGCGTATCTAAATGCATTTCTCCTGTGAACAGTGCTTGTACCGGAGTAGAGATGAGTCACATGAGTAAATCCTGCGTTCTTTGCCTTCTCTACACATTCAAATTCTGCATCACTGTGACCTATGCAAGGCAATATATCATATTTTGTTACAGCATCTGCGAATTCTTCAAATCCGGGCAGCTCCGGTGCCGCACTCCAACGCAGCAGGCAATCTCCGCCAATTTTTAAGATTTCATTGTACTCATCTTCATCAAAATCGTGAATAAACCTGGGTTCCTGTGCACCTTTCTGACTTTGTGCAAAATACGGCCCTTCGGCATGCAGCCCCAGCATTTGCGCACAATTTGCCTCGGTGTCTCTTACTTTTTTAAATACATCTATGGTGCCCTTCATCCCGTCAATATCAATCGATGTTAACGTGGGCACTATAGCCGTGGCACCATACCTCGCATGAACGGTTGCGGCAGTTATATACGCTTCCACCGAGTTATCAAGAAAATCTGCCCCACCGGCTCCATGAGTATGAATATCTATAAATCCCGGTGAAACATAATTTCCACGGGCATCTATGGAATTATCGCAGTCATACTTTTTTTCGGAGATTGCCACGATCTTACCGTTTTCATAATATAGATTGTGGTTTTCTATGATTTGGTCTTGTAATATAATCTTACCATTATATATTACTGTTTTCATGTAATTCACCTAATTATACTTGTATTTTAATACTATATTAAAGAAATGTAAATAGCTATTTCCGTTTCTTTATACATCACAGCGAATAAATATGATTTGGCTGCTCCTTGCGTATAAGCCATGCACCATTTGTAAAATCCGGAATTGCTACCGGTAATCCTGTTGCTATGGATTCTTCAGAAAGTGCTGTCACAGCCATAGCAGTAACCGAATCGTAAACATCTATGGGAGATTCCAGACCGTTTTTCATGCAGTAAACAAATGCATCGGTAATAAGTCCGTCCATGCCTCCGTGTCCGCCGGTTAAACCGTCCTCCAAAGCCTTCTTCCAAAGAGGATGGTCGTATTTCTCCTGAAAATCATCTGCATTGGAGTAAAGCTTCTTTGGAAAATCTTTATTTTCGTTCATTTCTTCACTATCCAAAAATATACAATCGTTTTCTTCAACATATAGACCTTTGGTGCCATGCACTTCAAAGTTACGGCTGTAATATCGGGGCAGGGATGTATCAAGAGTCAATGTTATTGTCTCGCCTCCGGCACACTTTATGACAGTGGTAACAACATCTGACTGGGCAATGGTCTTTCCTTCAATTTCTGCTTTACCTATACCGGTTTTATTTACATATTCAGCTATACCTTTGGAGCATGAGCCCACAGAAACGAGACTAACCATGCGATTTTTACGATTTATACCCAATACCTTCATTATAGGAAGCAGAGCATGTGTAGGATAGTTATCGCAATTTCGGTTCAGATAGTTGCGAAGTCTGTAGTGACGCAGTGCAATTCCGTTTGCCACCTGTTCTCTCAAATCATGTCTGTAACCCCCTGCACAATGAACAATATCACCCATGACTCCTTGATTCACCATATTTAGCACCATCATTTCACGTCTTCCGTAGCAGACATTTTCAAGCATCATAAAGAATGCATTTGTCTTTTGCTGCACCTCTACAAGACGATAACAATCACGCAAGCTATAGGCACCACCCACTTCCATGCCTACAGCTTTTCCGGCTTCCATAGCATCTATTGCTATGGGAACATGACTTTCCCATGAGGATAAAATAAATACAGCCTCTACCTGACTATCATTTAATATATCATGATAGTCGAGTGTGGTTTGGGGGCAGTGACCTTTCTCCTTCATAAACAACTGCATTTCTTCCAACTTGTCTTCGTCATTATCACATATCCATGCAATATCGAGGTCATTTCGCTCGGCGTAGCACTCTTTTATCATTACGGTGCCGCGCCGTCCCAATCCTATGATACCGAGTTTTAGTTTGTCCATAGATTTTATTCTCCTAAAATATCAGTTATAAGACCCGCACTTTCATAATCAATATAGAGCAAGAAGTTTTCATGCTCCTTAAGAAGTGTTGCAGGCACCATATTTGTAGTTTCCTTTTCACTGAGTGTAGCTTTGATAGCTTCTGCTTTTACTTTATAAGGTACACAGGACACGATTTCACGGCACTGCATAATCTGATACGCAGTCATTGATACCGCCTGCTTGGGTACATCATCTATACTTTCAAACCAGCCTTCACCCATTTGCTGCTGCTTGCACCTTTCGTTTAAATTTACCACTATATAAGCCTCTTTGGTATCAAAATCTGCCGGAGGGTCATTAAATGCTATATGGGCATTTTCTCCTATACCTATAAGACCGATGTCAATCGGAGCACGTCTGATTTCCCTGGTGAGCTGTGCAATACACTCTCTCGTGCCATCAACGAAGTGAACCGCTTTAAGCGGAGATACCTTATCAACAAACCTTTCCTGCAGATATTTGCGAAAACTCGCAATATGGGTTACAGGCAGATCTACATATTCATCGAGGTGAAACATCTCAACCTTAGACCAGTCAACGCCTTCTGCCTTCGTGAGTGCATCGATAGTATCAAACTGTGATGCACCTGTAGAAAGCGCAATTCTTGCAACCCCGTTTTTTTCAATACATTCCTTGAGTCTTTGCGCAACGTGTGCTGCTGCACTTTTGCCGAGTGCACGGCTGTCTTTACAAATCCTTATTTCCATCATTCTTCTCCTTAATAAAATTTTTATGTTATGTCATAATACTATGAAATCTCTTCTTGACAAATTTATTATATAATGGTAGAATTGTTTTGTAAATAGATTATATTGTGTTTATTTAGACGATATTATACGCAAGAAATGTTATAAACATTGCTTTTTTTGGATTATATTACGAAAGGTATGACAAAATAGAAATTTTATGAAGACTTTATTGCCCGGAATTGAAAATCTTACAATTACAGTACACGATGTATATTTATATGTATCCTCACTTGCAAACGCATGGCGAGGGGACCCCAAGGGACACATAGGTATAAACGATGTGTTTTTTTATGTAGTAAAAGGTGAGTGCTTCCTTAAGATAGAGGACAAAAGCTGTGTCTTAAAAGAAGGAGATCTCGCTTTCTTGCCCAAGGGAAAAATGAGAACATATACTCGTATTTCAGAAGAATTCGGCTTGTACGAAATAGTTTTTTCCGCGAAAACCGGCGACAGGCAGTTATTTCCGTTTCTGGGAATATGCGACGGAGGTGTAGTACGCCCGTCACCGGATAAAATGAAAAATCTTTTTGAAACATCTCTTCATTATGAACACAATAAAAGCGGAATTTATGATTTGCAAATGTTGTCAAATCTATCTGCAATAATATTGGAATACGTTACTTTGCATGTAAAAGCACAAAGTGCTCAGGCACCTTTTTCCGAGGTTATAGAATATATGCAAAAAAATACCTCAAAAAGAATAACTCTGTCAGAATTATCCGAGCTTGCATTCATGCAGCCTACATACTTTATAAAAAAATTCCGTGAAGCATACGGCATACCGCCTATGGAATACTTTGCAAGGATTAAGACCTATGAAGCCATGGGACTGCTGGCGGTTGGAAATGTGAAAATCGATGCCGTTGCCGAAAAAATCGGTTTTTCTGATTCTGCATATTTTTCCAGGTTTTTTAAAAAGCATGCAGGGATGTCTCCTGTAGAATACAGAGCTATTTTCAAAAGCTGATTTAACCGCATAATACGGCTTTATGACACCGTCAACTATCGCCGTAATTATTCATTATATATAACTTGAATTTTATTTTATCACAACTAAATACAAAAAACAAGTATAATATTTCATATCACTTTCATTAGATATTTTTTGTTATATTAACTGAATCACAATTCCAAAGAAGTTTTCAATCAAATTCTTGACTTTTTAGAAGATATGGCGTATAATTCCTATTGAAAAGTTGTACAATAAATCAAGCAAGTTTTCAACGGAGGTTGTTATGAAGATTAAACGCGAGGATGTGCTGGGTTCCATTCTAGACCTGCTTTGCTCATCCGTAGGTTGTCTTACCAATCCGAACAGCGTTACCAACACCTTGAATTCCAAGCAGAAACTTAAGGGTGAAAATGTAGTTGCTCAAAATACTGTAAGAGTATATATGGATCATCTTGCAAACGCTTTCCTTTTCAGCGAGTGTAAACGCTGGGATGTTAAGGGTAAAAATTACTTTGATTATCCTAACAAATATTACTGTGAGGATTTGGGACTTCGCAATGCCCGCATTGGCTTCCGTCAACAGGAAATGACCCACATTATGGAGAACATAATTTACAATGAACTGATTATTCGAGGGTGTGCTGTTGATGTTGGTGTTGTATACGGAAACGACAAGGACAAAAAAGGGCGCACCGTACAAGTGGCGCGTGAAATTGATTTTGTTGTTAATATCGGAGGTAAACGCGTTTATATTCAGTCTGCCTATGCTTTACACGACGAAGAAAAGGCGGCAACCGAAAACAGACCGTTTGCATTGACCGGTGACTCCTTCCCGAAGATTATTGTCCGTCACGATATACGCAAGCGCTGGTATGATGATAATGGTGTTTTGAACATCGGCATTATTGATTTCCTTTTGGATACTACCATCCTATAAAATTCACCGGGAGTGAGATTTTGTCATGCTCCCGGCTTTTTTCCTCTTTAGAAAAAGTTATTGCCCTAAAAGAATTACTTACTGAAGAACTGGCTGTTTAGTAATACGATACAGGGAGCGACGGCATCAGCAAGGCTTTATTCTGTAATAGAAACAGCAAAGGCAAACAATCTGAGAATTTATGATTACCTTGTGTAGCTGTTTGAAAATATACATATCCTACCCACAAAAGAGTTATTGCCATGGAGTGCAAAAATCCCCGATAATATCCGCAAAATCAATTAAAGATGCCAAGCGGCATCTTTTTTGGTTCAAGAGATTAAAATGTGGTTCGAGTGTGTATCATTTGACGCTTACTTACTTTCCAAAAATCTGTAAAAAAATTTTAGGGAAGAGTGAAGAGTGAAGAGGTAATAAGTAAAATCCGCACACTTTCGTGTACGGATTTTTGAAAAAAGCGAATGGTTTAGATGCCATTTATTAATTTCTTGTCATTGATGATCTGTTCTATATGATTGAAAAAATAAGCGGAATCGTTATACAAGAAAGTAAATGAGAAATTACTGCCATACCTGCTGCAACCGTTGTATCCTTGCCAAACGCACTTGGAATAACAATTGTATTAAGTCCAAGAGGCATTGCAAGAGAACAAAGTGCACAGATATAGGTTGTTTCAGGAATTTTGAAAAAAGATGCCACTGATACGAAAAGGGCAGGCATAATAATAAGCCTTATAATCGAAACAATATAAATTCTTACATTTAAAAAAGTTTTTTTCAGGGATATAGACGATACCACCACTCCAGTAAGAATCATGGCAATCGGTGACATGCAATCTCCCGATACATTTATCAGTGACATAGTCCACTCAGGAAGATTAATTCTTGATAGACCAATTAACATACCTATCAGCATTGCTATAAACATAGGATTAACAAAAGATTTCATAGATTCCGTAAATGTATGTTTTTTTCCTGAATCTGCAATAAGAAGCCTTGGCACTCCCCATATATATATAAGCATCCATAATGGCAATGTGAAAATTAAATATTCAAAAAAAACATCAGGAAACAAGCTACTTACCACTGCATTTCCCATGAACCCAAAATTCGAAAATGACAACCCATAAGTATAAATTTTTTGAATATACTTATCTTTTGTAACCAATTTGGAAACCAAAATTGCAAAAGGAATCGTAATAAAAGCTATTATAAAACTTACTGACAACAGTTTCCATGTAGCACCTATTCTCTCCAGGGTAAAATTTTCGATAAATGTTCCCATAACAAGCGCAGGTATAAAAATTGTGTTTTCCAGTTTGGATAAAACCGCAGCCGAATTTTCAGGTAATACTTTAATTTTAACAAGTATGAACCCTATAACAATAAATCCAAAAAGGAAAGCTATCTGATTTAATGTAGTTAAAAAAACACTCATACATTTTCATCGCCTATAAGCGATTTTCCCTCCCATTCTTTCGCCGGGGCAACCCCCATAATATCAGCTATTGTCGGTGCTATATCAAGAATACTTACCCCTCTAATCTCTCTGCCGGGCACAAATTGAGGGCCATAAAAAAACATTGGTATCGTCATATCCTCATCCATATCACTTCCATGTGCTCTGTCATGTCCGCCGTGGTCGGCTGTTACAACTATGGTGTATTCTCCGTTTGTTTCTTCAATTACTCTTTGAACATTGCCGATTGCATGGTTAATATAATCAAGGTAAACATCACTCATCCATCCATTGTCATGTCCACCCTTTTCATCCGTTTCAACCATATAAAGAAACACAAAATCAGGTTTAGCCAACTTAATGTAGCTAAGTGCTTTTTCGGTTAACATTGCATCAGTATGTTCAAATGAATATGCATTTGTATATCCGGCTTCCTTAAGAGACCCCGGTCTTGATACATCTCGAAGAGGCTCCCAACCATAATACATAGCAGATACCTTATCTGCGTTTTTTAACTGTTCAAACAAACCGCTAATCGGTCGCACCTGCGGCATATATATATTAGTGGTCGTTCCGTGTCTTTCCGGTGGAACACTATGAAACATTGACATATGGCACGGAAGTGTAACAGACGGAAATACTGTTCTTGCATCAAAAGCATAAGATGCCTTTTTCTTTAGCTCATCAACATAAGGATTTTTACATTTTATAAGTCCATCGGGACGCATACCGTCAATCGAAATTAAAATAACCTTGTTATTCATTTAATTATACCTCTTTTCTGTTTTAATATCTTATGCCATCAAGGGCAGCATTTCTTAAAGAAATATGTTTTGAATAATCTTCGTAATTAAGAGAAGCTATTGAAAGCATAAGCGCATCAATTACACACATATGCGCTATACGAGCAGATACAGCTTCGACAGGATAATTTTTTTCATCAGCGTATACCGAAATTGAATAATCACTATCTGTATATAAAAAACTTTTCGTAAAACTGGTTAATGCTATCGTTGTCGCACCAACTTGCTTTGCAGAGCGCATTGCATCAACAACCGCTTTTGTTCTTCCGCTGTGCGAAATTCCAAATGCAACATCACCGTTTTTCATATTGTTTGCCATAACATTCATCTGTAAAATGTCTGTGTAAGCATACGCCTGAACATCAAGTTGAGAAAACCTATACGCTGCATCAACTGCAACCACAGAAGATGTACCAACGCCGAATATAAAAATGCGTTGCGCTGATGCAAATCTTTTTGATATTTCATCTATTTTTGAAAAATCAATCATTTGATAGGTGCTTTTAAGTGTATTTATACCGGAATTAAAAACCTTATTGAAAATCATCTTTGGAGTATCTTCTTTATCAAATGGAATGTACTTTTCATCGTAGCCTTCCTTGCCAACTGCAGCAGCCAAAGAAATTTTCAGTTTTGCAAAGCCTTCCACGCCAATAGATTTACACATGCGATTAACCGCTGACGGAACTGTACCACAAGCACTTGCAAGTTCCTTTGCTGTCATATTAACAATCTTTTCCGGAAACTCTAAAATATAAGACGCAATCTTTTGCTCTGTATCTGTAAGATTTTTAAACACATTATGTATTTTTGCAATAACCATATTTTTCTCTCATTCAGAATTTTTTTCTATCTATATTTGAATTGGTAGAATTTATTTCTATTATACCATAACTATTCTTGTTTGTCAAGATAAGATCATGTGTATAATACCTGCTCTCTCTGGTTCAAGTCTGGTTCAAAACCGCTTGGCATCTACCCTTTTGTTTCAAAACTGATTTTTGCAAAAAGCCCTCAAACCATTGAAAAAAGCGAACAATTTAGATGTCATCTAAATCATTCGCTTCTTTTGGGTGCAGGGGCCGGATTTGAACCAACGACCTCCGGGTTATGAGCCCGACGAGCTACCAGACTGCTCTACCCTGCGATATTTAATTGTATCAGTACACAAGTGGTGCCGGAGACCGGAATCGAACCGGTACGAAGTTTAACCCTCGCAGGATTTTAAGTCCTGTGCGTCTGCCAGTTCCGCCACTCCGGCGTACCTACCGTGCCTTAATATAATACCACTTTAGGCACGGTTTGTCAATAGTAAATTTAAAAATTTTATTAATAATTGTTATTATTTTTTCTGCTTGTGCCTCGTTTCGACTCAAAAGAGCGCTTTATGTCATGCATTCTCTCGTCACTTGCCTGTTTAAATTTGTTTAGTTTATCTTCAAAAGACATATCCTCACTGTCGGAAGCAAAGCTAAACTCCACAGGCTGCACACTGAAATCGGGCGGAGCACTTCTTTCACGTCTCGGCTCTCTTTTCTTAAAGGGCTTTTTACCGGTATCGGATATACCCATCTTTTCTTTGAGAGCCTGTTTGATAGACAGTCCTATTTTACCCTTTTTTTCCGAAGGTAATACCTTAACCTCAACATTTTCGCCGACTTTAATATGGTCATTTATATCATTGACGTAATCAAGCGACACTTCGGATATATGAACAAGGCCGGTGGCTCCGCCCTCAAGCTCCACAAAAGCTCCGAATTTGGTTATCCCGGTCACCTTACCGGTAACAATCTTACCTTCCTCAACCTGCATACTTAAAAACTGCCTCCCCTATGAGCCTACTTTTCACTGTAGTTTCTGAAAATCTTTTCGTTTGGTTTCACAAGACCCAGAGATCTTGCATATTTCTCTACGTATTCGTCGGAAGCGTACTCCTTAGAAACCTTATCAAGCTCCTTGCCGTACTCCTCCTGCTCAGCTATCTGTGCATTGAGAGAGTCAATCTCTCTGTTATAGTCCATAAGCCCGGAATACTTATTATAAAAAAGGCATGACAACAAGCAGATTGAAAATACAACCATTATCTTAACAAAACCATTGCGCTTTTTTCTCTTCTTCACAGGCTCACCTCCACATACAGCATAAATATTTCACTGTTCTTATAATATCACATTAACACTGAATTGTAAAGAAATTTTTTCAATTTTTCAAAATTTTTTTAAAGCACATAAAGAAAGCAGTTTTTTATCACCCATATTGATATTATCCCTCGGTTTTTTCTTCCGGTTTGGTGCGGACAAAAATATCATTTATCTTTAAACGCACCTTATCGGTAATATTTCTCATATGCATTTTAGCCAAGAGCTTAATACGTGAAGCCTTGGCAGTAATAAACACTGTCAGCGCCTTAATGGGTCTTAGTGCCAATCGGGCAGCTTTCATCACAGGTGTCAGCACCAGTAGTGTAATCTTCACTGCAAAAGCTATACAGATACATACAAAACGCACCGTATACTTAGAAAGTGTCATAAAATATATCACTGAGCCTATCACAAGGGCTATACCCTCATATGCCCTCACATGGGCATAATTGAGCCTAAAGGCAGCCATATACACTATGACCAGCTCGATAATCCAAAAAAGCAAATCCTGAGCTGCTATAACTGAGTTTGCGGATTTCCTGCATCGGCGGATAGCTCTGAAAATATCAAAAACCACACCGCATACTACTCCGCACAGCACCATCCCCAGAAATACAATTGCCTGGTTTGAAACCGATATCTCCACTTCAACCTCACCGCCGTTATCTCAGAAGTCTGGACAAAAGGCCGGGGCCTTTGGACTTTAAGGACTCATCAATGTAATCCATAGCAGTAACCTCTCCTACGATACTTACATCACCGCTGTCCACATTGAGCCTGTTTATATGCAGACCACTGCCCTTGATAACCAGTACACCGTGATGAGTGGTACGCAGGATTATCTCCTCTTCGTTAAAGCTCTCCACCTCTTCTATACCGGAGACACTTAGCTTCCTGCGGTTCTCCAATATCAGGTTATGTACCGATTCGTTTCTTGGTTGTTTTACTGTTTTTTTCTCTTCCATTTTAATAACCGCCTTTTCTGATATTTATATTATATAAATATGCAAAAAAGGCGGCTTGTATTACAAAACTGTGTACATATCGGAGGCATCAGCCTTTAAAGCATGCTCCGCTACTTTTTCTATCCTTACAGTGGTGGTCTTTTCACCAAATGTGATAGCTATGATATCACCCTCGTTTACATTGGCTGAGGGCTTTGCCACCTTGCCGTTTACAGTAACCTTGCCCAGCTCACATGCCTCGCAGGCTACGGTTCTCCTTTTTATAAGTCTGGAAACCTTTAAATATTTATCCAATCTCATTTTTATCAACCTTCTTTCACATTACTCTGATTTTAATAAACGAAATTTCTTAAGTATGGGTATAAGCCTGTTCATACCCGGTATAGAAGCGAGCAGTTGTTCGCTCAAAGCCCCAAAGAGTATAAGCGCCGAGCCGTATACCGCAGCACCGGCTATAATTGATATCACCAGGTTAAGCTTATCACCCAGAGGCAGTATACGATACACCAGGATTACAGATACCGCCATAAGTGCAACTGCCGCCAGGGGCTTTATGATATACTGCATCACCGGGAGCTTAAGTCTGAGCTCTTTTATGATAAAGAACATATTAAGTGCAAGTATCACCACATAACAAGCTATAGTTCCTATGGGAGCACCCACTATATTAATATCCGGATTTTTAACCAAAAATCCGTTTACCGCTATCTTTACCACACCGCCTATAAGCATATTCACCACAGGGATTCTCTCTTTACCTACGGACTGCAGTATGGCATTGGTAACCATAACCAGTGACACAAAAACTATGGCATAAGAGAGTACACTAAGTGTATTGGCAGCATTGGTATTATTGTATACCAGGCTGAGTATGGGCTCGGAGAGTATAGCCATACCAACTGCACAGGGAAGTGCAAATAATGTGGTAATTGATATGCTGTTGCCTGCTGTGTGACGTGCCAGCTTGCTATCTCCGTCTGCCAAAGCTGCAGATACTGCCGGTACAAGGCTTATAGTAATGGCAGAAATCAGCGTGGGTGGCAGATTAAACAGCGGTACCGCGTAACCGGTATAGGAGCCGTACAAATGCTTAGCCTCCTCATATGAAAAACCGCTGGACTGGAGATTGTGCATAATCATAGCAGTATCTATGAGCGTAGTAAGACTAAATACAGATGCTCCTATGGTAATGGGCACTGCTATCCTTATAAGCTCCTTAAGTATAGTGCCGTTGGAACGCACCAAGCCTACAGACCTTTCGCCTGCGGATTTTTTGCGTTTGATGCTGTACACTATGAAAAGTGTCAAAAATCCCAGAAGCCCGCCCATAGCAACTCCGAATACCGCCCCGGCGGCACCGTGAGCCACACTGGTCTTAATCATAAAGTATGCTCCCAGATATCCTATGACAAGCTTGCCTATAGCCTCGCTGACCTCCGAAAATGCCGTGGGAAACATATCCTGATGTCCCTGAAAATATCCCCTGTACGCACTCATAAATGCTACAAAAAGCACCGCCGGAGATATAGCCTTGATACCCAGCTCTGCGTCGGGGTTTTTAAGCAGTCGCGCAAATGCTCCCGCACCCAAATACAGTATAAGTGTACCTGCAATACCTATAAAAGCCAAAAGCTTACGGCTGACACTGAATATACGCTTTACCTCGTTATGGTTACCCTTGGCACGTGCCTCGGATATCATCCTGGATATGGCTACAGGTATACCGGCAGTAGCCACTATAAAAAGCCACGTATACATAGTATAGCTCGTAGAGAAAAGCGCCATACCCTCCTCGTCAAGCAGATATGTAAGAGGTATCTTGAATGCCGCTCCTATCACTTTTACAATCAAATTGGCAATTACCAGAATAAGTGCACCTTTCATAAAGGTTTGTTTTTTATCAGAACTCATAAAGTTATCTCCTTTGACAGTAGTTATTAATAGTATACCATATATTACAAAAAAATCAAATGCATATTTTAAAATTTTTTGTAAATAAGCTCATATAATTATAAAAAGGGAGCGTGCTGCAATTGAGAAAAAGACGATTTATTATAAATGTATTCATAATGTCGGCATCTATGCTGATAATACGCATAGCAGGCATGGCAACAAATATATACATATCGGCAAAAGCCGGAGCATCGGCAATGGGCATCTACCATATGATTTTTTCCGTTTTCACCTTCGGCATAACCTTTGCCGCATCGGGCACGGGATTTGCAGTGACCCGGCTCGTAGCCGAAAACCGTGCCGGTGAAAGCAGTGTAATCAAAAAATGCCTCACAATCTCTCTGGTGATGTCTTTGGTGGGATTTTTATTTTTCTTCACAGGGGCGGATTTCATACAAAATCACTTCATAAAGCAGCCGGGAGTGGTATCCGCATTAAGGCTGCTCGCCTTTGCTCTGCCGTGCATGGGTGCTTCCTCAGTATACAGGGGATATTTCATAGCCAAACGAAAGGCAGGCGTTATCACCGCAAGCTCACTTCTGGAGGAGGGAGTTTGTATATGCATAACCATACTCCTGCTGCAAAAATTTGCCGGTACACCCAAGGCATATATGTGTCTGGTATATGGCTGTGCCGCATCAAATTTAACGGCTTTCCTCTTCGATAGTTTTTCCTGTATGATTATACTCAAAAAAGGTTTTTTGAACTCCCGAAAGGCAGTTTTCAGAGATATTTTTGACATCTGTGTGCCAATTGCACTGGGGTCATATCTAAGAACTGCCCTGGTTGCAGTAGAAAATCTCATGATACCCATGCAGTTTGAAAAATTCGGAACCTCAAATCCGATAGGTGAATACGGTATAATCAAAGCAATGGCAATGTCAATACTGATGTTTCCTACGGTATTTATACAGGCATTTTCATCCATGCTGGTACCGGAAATGAGCGAGATGAATGCCACCGGACGAAAAAACGGTATACGGCATGTGTCGAGTCTTGCCATAAACACGGTTATGATGTTCTCGGTATTTATTGCACTGATGCTCTTTAAGCATCACGAGCTTCTAAGCCGTTCTTTTTTCAAGGAGCAGAGGGTTTCATATTACCTGGGACTACTGGCACTGCTGGCTGTGCCAATGTATCTGGACACGGTGGCAGACAGTATATTAAAAGGACTGAACCTGCAGAATGCAAGCCTAAAATATAATATTACAGACTCCTGCCTGCGCATAATATCGATACTTGTACTCATGCCGAGGCTGGGGCCTGTATTTTACATAGCTATGCTGTATATCAGCGAAATTTTTAACCTTACGCTAAGCCTGGGCAAAGCCGCAAGGGTGACGGGACTTAAGCCGGATTGGTTTAATTTTATTATACTGCCATTCGGATGCGCATTGACTGCGTTTTGGTTTAAAGAGCCTATATGGCAGGCGGTGGCGTATGTTGGAATGTATATGATTTTGGGGAAATTGAAAAAGGAATAGAATGCTAAATTGGAGTTTATATCAGTAACTTAGATAGAGGAAAACATCCGCCCTGCGTAAAGGAGCATACCCTACGCCGACCACGATGTCTGTTTTGCTATCTGTAATTTTCGTCTAAGCGATTTTCGGGGTCGAGCTGAATCGTT
>JAGATB010000002.1 GCA_017621495.1 Clostridia bacterium | reverse complement strand
CAGAGACGATGTCAAGCCGGCGTCCCATTCTCCCTTCTACTTCAAGCCTGCAAACCTCTATAACACAGGTCAGGCTGTTTGCGGTGCCAAGGGCTGCACCAGAGCATGTATGATAACTCTGGAAAAGAGGGGTGTACTCAAGAATAAATTCAAGAAGCCTTTCCGCAGAAAGCCTCTGTGGAGTGTGGATTGGTCCGATTATGAACCTCTTGAGGGCGGTAACACATCCGTAAGTGCACTTGGTGCTATGTCCAAGGTGAATGCAGTTCAAAACGAACAGAACGAGCTTTCAAGAAAGCATGACCTTGAAGCGGATTAATTGATGACCGGGAGGAAATTTTATGCTTAAGCTTTCGGTAGGGTATCAGCACAGTGATAAATTTCTGTTTTCCGATATTGTACGCAGTTATGCAGACAGTATAGAAGAAGTATATTTTTCATGGGTTGACTGCGCAAGCGGCAGGTCAATGATTGGAGGCTACGACGGCTATTTTGATTACGGATTGCAGAATACTCTGCTTGATGAACTGAAGAAAATAAAAAATATGGGAATAAAATCGGACTTGCTCTTCAATGCAAATTGTTATGGAGAGGACTCCATGAGCGAAACTCTGAAGGGCAGGGTTTATTCCATAATTGATTTTTTGACCGACAACGGCATTAAGCCGGATGTTATCACAACCACATCCCCTGCAATCGCATTTATGGTCAAAGAAAACTATGCAGACATAGAACTGAAAGCATCTGTGAATATGAAAATATCTACCGTCAAGGGAATGCAGTATGTATCTCATCTGTTTGACAGCTTCTGCGTTGCCAAGGAATGCAACAGAAACTTAGAGCAGCTTAAAGCTCTGAGAAAGTGGGCAGATGAAAACGACAAAAAAATTACAATCCTTGCAAACAGCGGCTGTATGCGTGACTGCAGCGGTCAGATATTTCACGATAATATGGTTGCTCATGAAGCGGAAATATCCAAGCAGAAGAACATAAAGTTTCTTCCGTATATGTGCTGGAATTATTTAAAAAAGCCGGAAAACTTTGTATCCGTGCTGCAGAATACATGGATAAGACCCGAGGATATACACAACTATGAGGGTTTGGCAGATACAGTAAAGCTTGCCACAAGGTCTCATCAATTGCCCGGAATGGTCATAGGTGCGTATGCAAGGAGAATGTACTCCGGAAATCTCTTGGATTTGTTTGAACCCGGATACGGTGCTGCCTTTGCACCCTATGTAATTGACAGCTCCAAAATCCCCGATGATTTCTGGAGCTGTACCACCGCTTGCAATAAAGACTGCACAAAATGCGATTATTGCAGCAAAGTACTGGAAAAGGCTCTTGTTATTGCGTAATATATTTATTTAGAATTAAACAACAATACGGACTGCAGAAGGTTATAACTTTCTGCAGTCCGCTGTTTATTACGCTGATTAAAATCTGAAATCTCTTCTGTCAGATGCTTTTATAGCTTCCACGTTTTCTTTTGCAATTCGCCTTGCTTTTTCGTTGGGTATTTTTTCAAGCTCTTTTTCTATCAGGGCAAATCCCTTTTGCTTGGTGTCATCACTTGCATAGTCCACCAGGTATTCCGTCAGAGTCATAAGTGCATTCGGATGGCAGCAGTTCTGTATGGCTCCCGTTTTGCACAGGCTCATGAATCGGTCTCCCGTACGACCCTCTCTGTAGCATGCCGTGCAGAATGACGGTATGTGGCCTTTGTCTATAAGCCAGTTAACTACCTCGTCCAGAGTTCTCTGGTCACTTACATCGAACTGCTCGGAGTCATGGGGTCTTTCTTCCTCGGTATATCCGCCTACAGAGGTTCTGGAAGCTCCGCTTATCTGAGATATACCCAGGTTCAATACCTTGCCACGTAGCTCTTCGGATTCTCTGGTGGATATAATCATACCCGTGTATGGTACCGCTATTCTGATACAAGCTATGATTTTTTCAAACATTTCGTCAGGAATTGAGTTGTCAAATACATCGGGGTCTATGTCGTCGGCTCTCTTAACTCTGGGCACACTTATGGTATGAGGTCCTACTCCGTGCACTGCCTCCAGATGCTCCGCATGCATGAGCAAACCTATAAATTCATACTTATACTTTTCCAGTCCAAACAACACCCCCAGACCTACGTCATCTATACCGCCCTCCATGGCTCTGTCCATGGCTTCTGTGTGGTAGTCGTAGTCGTGTTTGGGTCCTGTGGGGTGTAGTTCTAAGTAGCTTTCCTTGTGATAAGTTTCCTGGAAAAGTATATATGTGCCTATACCGGCTTCCTTGAGCTTTTTATAGTTTTCTACGGTAGTAGCGGCTATGTTTACGTTTACTCTGCGTATAGCACCGTTTTTGTGATTAATTGAGTATATAGTCTTTATACATTCCAATATATATTCAATGGGATTGTTTACCGGGTCCTCACCGGATTCAATAGCCAGTCTCTTATGACCCATGTCCTGAAGTGCTATTACCTCGTTTCTTACTTCCTCCTGAGTGAGCTTCTTGCGGGCTATGTGCTTGTTTTTAAGATGATAGGGGCAGTATACGCATCCGTTTACGCAATAGTTGGATAAGTACAGCGGTGCGAACATCACTATACGGTTACCGTAGAAAGAGAGCTTTATTTCCTCGGCAAGAGCACGCATAGCATGTACCTTTTCGGGGATTTCGCAGGCGAGGAGCACTGCAGCTTCTCTGTGACTTAGACCAGAGCAGGTTATACCCTCCGGGGTTTTCTTGGGGCGAGCTTTGTCCAGTATGGAGTCTATAAGCTCGGCATTGTTTTTATTTGCTTCTGCATATGCTATGGTATCCAGAATTTCAGCGTCGTTTATAAATTCCTCTGCTTTGAGAGATTTGGGGTTATATATTGCCATTTTTTACTTTCCTTTCTAAAACTAATACTTATTCACTCTTCACTATTACCTATTACTTAATCACGTCTCCTCTGTGGGTTACGACCACGGCACCTATATCTGCCATTTGCTCTTTTAATTCTTTAATGCATTGTGCAGATTCTGTACCTCTTGAGGCTTTGTTGTTGTAGAGCAGATATTTATCCCTTACGGCTGTGGGGGAGAGATTTGGCATCACTACGTTGGCTCCGCTTAATACCGCCTTTTGTCTGCCGCCCGGAGAGAGCGTAGCGAGAGCTGTAGTAGCAGGTAAAAGCACACGTGGGTGTATGAGCCTTATGATAGCCAGAAGATAGCAAGTGAGCTCCACACTGCCTGCCGGATAATCCCTGAACCGGGTGTCATTGTGGGGGATAAATGGTCCCACTCCGCACATATCCGGTTTGAATTCTTCTATGAATTTCAAATCCTGTGCCAGTGCTTTGACTGTTTGATAGGGAGACCCCACCATGAAGCCGCAGCCTGTCTGATATCCTATTTCCTTTAATGCTCTGAGACACTCCATACGCCCGTCATAGCTCATTGCTTGGGGGTGCAGCTTGGAGTAATGCTCCCTGTCTGCCGTTTCGTGTCTCAAAAGGTATCTGTCTGCTCCGGCATCATACATCTTTTGATAGCTTTCACGGCTTTTCTCACCCAGCGACAGCGTCACAGCACAGTCGGGATACTTGGATTTTATGGATTTTATTATATCACACATTGTATCATCGTCAAAGTACATATCCTCACCGCCCTGCATTACAAAGGTGCGTAAGCCGAGCCCATATCCCTCATCACAACAGGAGAGTATATCAGCTTTATTCAGCCGATATCTGTCGCAGTTGGTATTGGAAGCTCGTATACCGCAGTAGAGACAGTCATTTTTACATATATTTGATATCTCTATGAGACCTCTTACGTAGATATCATCTGCGTAAATTTCTCTTTTGGCTTTGAGTGCCTTGGGTGAAATGTACTCTGCCGCCTTAAGCGAATACTCGGTTATAAGATATTCATATTCATTTATACTTAGTGAATGCTCCTTTTCGAGCTTGTCTGTTATTTTATAAATATTATTCATCATTTTTTATTATCATATTGGAATACGCCGTTTTTACACTTATCCCCTCCAGAGCACCTATCTTGCCGGCAAGAGATGATGTTATATCCTGGGGAGCATCTATTGCTATACTCATCACGTTGATATTGTGCTTGCGGTAGGGTATGCCCATCCTGCCTATGATGTACTCCCCGTACCGGTGAAGTATTTCGTTAAGCTCTTTCACGGAATCGGTGTTCTCCACGATTATTCCCATTACGGCTACTCTTGTTTCCATATCGTCCTCCTATAAAAAATGCTGTACCTCAAAAAAGGGCACAGCAAAATAAAACCTTGTATTATGTGCACCTTTCAGTCAGAAAAAAATTCTTTTTGTCAGGTTATAAATAATTATACAACTTTTTTATTAAAATGTCAAATACTAAAAACACAAAAAATATTGACTTTGACAGAATTATACAATATAATTAAAGTAGCAGAATATGGAGGTAATTTTATGGCTAATATAAATATCATAGGTTCAGGCGGCTGGGGAACAGCCAATGCGATACTTCTTGCATCAAACGGACACAAGGTTTTGCTGTGGTCATATAAGCAGGAGGAGAGTGACAATCTCGCCAAATACAGAGAGAACAAGCCCTTCCTGCCCGGGGTTAGCATTCCGGATTCAGTGAGTTATACTGCAGATATTTCCAAGTGCGGCGAAGCAGACCTCATAGTGATAGCGGTTCCTTCTCACGCGGTTAAAGCTACCTGCAAAAATCTGGCTCCCTATATAAAGGACGGTCAGCGTATACTTAATATTTCCAAGGGATTTGATGAAGAAAGTCTCCTCAGACTATCTCAGGTGATATCAAAGGAGATACCCAATTGTGTGGTAGCATCTATGAGCGGACCGTCTCACGCAGAGGAAGCGGCTATAGGTATGCCTACTACCAATGTAGTGGCATGTGAGGACAGTAATCTGGCAGAGTATATACAGGATTTGTATATGTCTCCCCGTTTCAGGGTTTATATCACAGATGACATAGTGGGTCTTGAGCTTGGAGGCTCTCTCAAAAACATCATTGCACTTGCGGCAGGTATATGCGACGGTGCCGGTTACGGTGACAACACCAAGGCGGCGCTTATGACCAGAGGGCTTGTGGAGATTACAAGGCTGGGTGTTAAGATGGGCGCCAGACCGGAAACCTTCAGCGGTCTCACCGGAGTGGGCGACCTTATAGTTACCTGTACGAGTATGCATTCACGTAACCGCAGAGCAGGTATCCTGATTGGCAAAGGCATGACAGCCGACGAAGCTCAAAATGAAGTCAAGATGACAGTAGAAGGTGTACGTGCATGCTACAGTGCATATGAGCTCGCCAAAAAATATGATGTGGAGATGCCCATAGTAGAGGCAATCTACAAAGTATTAAAGGGTGAAATCAAGGCAAGTGAAGCTACGGAGCTTCTCATGGGCAGAGCACGCAAGAAAGAAACCGAACGCGAATGGCTTATGTAAAGGAAGATATGAAATGAAATTAGAGAACAGTACACTCTTTGTAAATACCGGACGAAAACCACTTGCCGGTATGCAAAAAAAGAAAAAAACCAACAAAAATAATATAGCTCTGGGTATATGCATAGCCATTATAGTGGTATTGTGCATATTTGCAGGCCTTATATTCCGTGTGTGGTTTACCTACAAGGATGAAACAGAGCCAAAGGTAAACGAAACGGTGCAGACCACCGCAGATGTCCGGGAGCAAGCACAGGCAGAGAAGGAAGCCTCACAGAAGGCTAAAAAGGCAGCGGAAGCAAAGAAAGCTGCCGAAGAAAAAAAGGCTGCCGAGAAAAAGCAGGAGGCAATCAAAAATAAGACCTCCGGTGAGTCTACCGATTTGTCTAAAGCGGCAGACAAGCTTTTTGCCAAGGTCAGCGGTACATATTCTTACGGACTGGTAACCCTAAGCGATGACTATACATATATAAACAATACAGACAAAATATCCAATTCTGCCGCCCTTTCTGCATTCCTTATGGAGTACGCCAGCGAGATGATTTATCTGGGACGGTTTGACTATGATACCGATGTGTCGGGGTACAGTGGAGATTATCTTATGAACAGGGCATTTTCCGAAGGTAGTGTTGATGCTGCAAATATGCTCATAGAGCACTTCGGCATTGATAATCTTAATTCTTATCTTGCTTCGGAGGGGTATGCTTCCACGGTATTCGGCGGTACTATAGGCGGCGGAGCAGATTGCTCTACCTCTGCCGAGGACCTTATCAAGCTCATGCGCAAGATGTACGCAAATACGAGCTTCTTCCCATACAGTGATATGTACTCCAAAATGCGCAGAAGCACAGTTGATGATAAGATAGCCAAATCTCTGCCGAACGGAGCAAATGCGGTCAATATGTCTCTCTCAACTGTTACGGAGACATTTGATGCGGCTATAGTTAATTCTCCCGGCGGCAGCTTTATCTTCGTAGCGATGGCAGGCGGCACAGAGGATAGTGTATCCACGGGTAATAAGGCAATGTCTGAATCAGCTAAGAAAATTTGTGAGCTTCTTAACAAATAAATGTATTAAACAGGAAGTGACATACATGAAAGACATCATATGTTCAAGTATAAGCATTGACGATATTAAAATAGATGCACGTGAGCTTGCTTTGAGACTGAAAGCTCCCGAGAGCTTCTCCCATGATACCGTGATAAGGTGCATTGAAGCTGTCAAAGCAAGCTGCATGCCTCGATACTGCTGTCTTAGGGTGCCTGTTTCTTTAATGGGTAGTGATACGGTAGTATTTGAGTTTGCAAGCTTTAAATCAGCCAATCTTTATAAAAACCTTGCAGGCTGTGACTATGCATGGTTAATGGCGGTAACTCTTGGGGTAGATACAGACAGACTCATCAACAGACTCAGCATTACCTCCAAGGCAGAGAGCTTTATGGCTGATGCTGCCGCATCAGCTGCGGCGGAGGCTGTAATTGACACGGTAAACAATATTTTGAAACAGCAATACGATTTGCGTCCGCGGTTTAGTCCGGGTTACGGAGATTTTGAATTATCTGCCCAGAGAGATATCCTCATGGCATTAAATGCAGATAAACTCATAGGGATAAAGCTCGGTGATAATCTCATCATGACTCCCAGAAAATCAATAACCGCAGTGTGTGGTATACAGAAAGAAGGCAAATTACATGAATGACATTTTAGAATTAATTAAACAGAAAAGAGTATTTTTTGACGGTGGTACAGGAACATATCTTCAGTCACAAGGCCTCAAACCCGGAGAAAAGCCCGAGCTGTGGAATATAGAAAAACCCCATATCATAGAGGGTCTCCACCGTGCGTACTTCGAGGCAGGTGCCAATATCGTAAAGACAAATACCTTCGGTGTAAACAAGGATAAATTTGATAATTACGCAGAGATTATAGAAGCGGCGATTAATTGTGCCATGAGAGCCAAGGAAGGCATAGATGACAGATTCATAGCATTTGATATGGGCCCTACAGGCAGAATGCTCAAACCTCTGGGAGACCTTGACTTTGAGGACTGTGTAAGCCTCTATGCAGAGAATGTAAAGATTGCCGTAAGATGCGGTGCAGATCTCATACTCATTGAGACCATGAATGATGCTTTAGAAACCAAAGCGGCGGTAATCGCTGCAAAGGAAAACAGCGATTTGCCAATATTTGTAACCAATGTATATGACGGCACCGGCAAGCTGATGACAGGTGCTGATCCCAAGGCAATGATTGCCATGCTTGAAGGCTTGGGTGTATCGGCTCTGGGTATGAACTGCTCTTTCGGGCCTGATAAGATGCTTGAAATCATAGGACAATTCAAGGAGTATTCATCACTACCTGTAATAGTTAATCCCAATGCAGGTCTGCCGGAGATAGTTAATGGCAAGACAGTCTATACTCTGGGTACGGATGATTTTGCACGAAGTATGGTTTCTCTGGCACAAAAGGGAGCCACCATATTGGGTGGCTGTTGCGGCACTACTCCGGAATATATATCTGCTATGGTGGAAGCTGTGTCGGATTTAAGCTATGAGCTGCCCGGCAAAAAGACCCGAACCCTGGTTTCTTCATATACCCATGCAGTAGAAATCGGCTTAAAGCCTGTGCTCATAGGTGAGAGGATTAACCCCACCGGTAAAAAGAAGCTCAAAGAAGCTATAAAGTCCGGGGATATGGAATATATACTTTCCGAGGGTATACGTCAGTCAGACAAGGGTGTGCATATACTGGATGTTAATGTAGGAGTACCGGGTATAGATGAAGCCACTGTGATGAAGGATACCGTGGTAAGTCTGCAGGCTGTTACAGACAAACCTCTGCAGATAGATTCCTCTGATAAGGATGCACTGGAGGCGGCTATGCGTATTTATGCCGGTAAACCCATGGTAAACTCTGTAAATGGCAAGAAGGAATCAATGGATGAGGTGTTTCCGCTTGTGAAAAAGTACGGAGGTGTACTTATAGCCCTCACGCTGGATGAGGAGGGCATACCGGACACAGCAGCCAAGAGGGCAGATATAGCTTACAGGATAATAGACGAAGCCGCTAAATACGGCATTGACATTAAGGACATAATAGTAGATCCCCTTGCACTTACGGTATCATCGGATTCACGGAGTGCACTCGTCACTCTGGAGACTATAGAAATCTTAAATAGAGAAGGTATAAACACAAGCCTCGGTGTGTCCAATATATCATTCGGACTTCCGGAGAGGGATATAGTTAATTCAGCATTTTTTACCCAGGCACTTTCTGCCGGCTTAAAGTGTGCTATTATGAATCCATTTTCAGCTCTTATGATGAATGCTTACCATGCTTATAATGTGTTAAACGGTTATGATGAGGCGTGTACAGATTATATATCCTATGCAAGCTCTGCCGTAGCATCCACACCTGATGTATCTGCCGCCAATGATATATCATTAAAGGATGCAGTGGTAAAGGGCCTCAAAGATGCCGCAACAGCGGTATGCACAGAGGAAATCAAGACCAAAGCACCCATGGAGATTATAAACTCCATGATAATCCCTGCATTAAACGAAATTGGTACCGACTTTGAAAAGGGCAGGGCGTATCTTCCACAGCTTCTCATGAGTGCAGAAGCGGCAGGAGCAGCATTTGAGATTGTTAAGTCCAAAATCGACAAGGCGGATGCCGATAACGACAAAAAGGTGATAATAGCTACCGTTAAAGGCGATATACATGACATAGGCAAAAATATAGTAAGGGTAGTATTGGAGAGCTACGGCTTTAACGTGATAGACTTGGGCAGAGATGTGCCTCCTGATAAAATATGCGAGTGTGCTAAGGCAAATAACTGCTCGTTGGTGGGCTTAAGTGCCCTCATGACCACAACAGTACCGGCAATGGAGGAGACCATAAAGCTCCTTTCCCGGGAATTACCGGATGCTAAAGTGATGGTAGGCGGTGCAGTTCTCACACAGGAGTACGCAGATATGATAGGCGCTCATTACTATGCCAAGGATGCTATGGACGGAGTAAGGATAGTGCAGAAATTTTATAATTAAATATTAAAAGAGGCTGTAAATAAAGTCATGACAGACGGGGACGGTAGGTAATTTTGTCATGTAAAACCTTGGTTTTATGTGACAAAATAGCTCCGTCCCCTTAGATGTTGTGACTTTATTTACAGCCATTTTTATTCTTATTTACCCAAGATATCGGACAGATTATCCTGGATTTTCATAGCTACATCGGGTTTGTTCATGGAATACACATGTACATTGGTCACATTATTTGCATACAGGTCTATAATCTGGTCTGTAGCATAAGCTATACCTGCCTGTTTCATGGCGGCAGGGTCCGAGCCGAACTTGTCCACCAGGCTCTTAAATCTCTGTGGCATAAATGAGCCGGAGAGCTTCACTGCTCTTTCCACCTGATTGGCATTGGTTATGGGCATTATACCGGGTATAACCGGCACTGTAATACCTGCCTCGCGGATTTTGTAGAGAAAATTATACAGCAGATTGTTGTCAAAAAACATCTGCGTGGTGATAAAGTCACATCCGGCATCTACCTTCTCTTTGAGGCGCTTTATATCTTCTTTTTGATTTTCGCTTTCCGGATGGATTTCAGGGTAGCACGCGCAACCGATGCAGAAATCTGCGTTGGCTTCTCTCAGCTCATATATAAGGTCAATGGCATACTTGTAATCCCACCGGCTTCTGTCTGCATCCTCAAGCTCTTGGGGTATATCACCTCTTAGTGCCATTACGTTTTCTATACCGGCATCCTTGATATCTTTGATTTTTTTATGTACGGTTTCTTTAGTGGAGGATACACAGGTTAGATGTGCCAGAGTAGGTACTCCGTAGAGCTCCTTTATGTTTTTGGCTATATCCAGAGTGTATTTGCTCGTGCCGCCGCCTGCACCGTATGTCACACTCATAAATGCCGGCTTGAGCTTGGCTATTTCCTCCGTAGCGGATTTTACACTTTCAAAACCTGTCTCCGTCTTTGGCGGAAACACTTCAAACGAAAGCGATAGTTTGTCTTTGGTAAGTAAATCTATAATTTTCATATTTTTCTCCATTCTCTGTATTGATTGTGTTTATAATTATACCACCATATACGTTATTAAGTCAACAGATTTGAAAAATTATAACGGTACAGATGTTCTTATAGCATTTACTCACAACAAAATCGCTTTACGATTTTGCACCTCACTTCTTCACTATTACTTATTACTTCAAATCGGCAAGGTTGATTTTAGGGAATAGTGAATAGTGAAAAGGTAATAAGTAAAATCGGCAAAGTCCTGTCGAACTTTGCCGATTTTGGTCGGGGTGACGGGATTTGAACACGCGACCTCTGCGTCCCGAACACAGCGCTCTACCAAACTGAGCCACACCCCGATACAACTATTAAACTATACCATAAAATGAAGGTTTTGTCAATACAAAAAATCCAAAAAATTCGAAAAAACACTGCCCATGTTATAAAACGTGAAGGGCAGTGTTTTAATCATCAGTTGTCTGCTGCTTGTTTTATGTGCACATCAACCTGCGGATAGGGTATGCTTATTGCGTTTGCATCAAATGCCTTTTTCATCTGCTCCTGGGCATCGTAGTATACCTGCCAATAATTTTCGCTTGCACACCATACTCTGAACTGATACTCTACAGCACTGTCCTTGTGGGCGGTGACCTTTATATCCGGAGCGGGGTCGGGGAGGATGTTCTCTATCCGGAGAGCTACCCCATGCATAACCTCTTTTACCTTATCTACATCAGCCTCGTATCCTGCGGTAAATTTGAGGTCTACCATTCTGGTTTCATTTAGTGAATAGTTTGTTATAGTGTCTGCTATTATATCGCCGTTCGGCACAATTATCGTAAGTCCCTGAGGGGTTTTTAGCTTGGTATAAAATATACCTATCTCCGTTACCGTACCGCTTGCACCTGTGGTTGATATGTAGTGTCCTACCGCAAATGGACGCACCATTAGGATTATTACACCGCCGGCAATGTTGGACAGGCTCCCCTGCAGAGCCAGACCTATAGCTACTCCGGCAGTACCGAGTATGGTGATAAATGATGTCATGGGCAGACCTATAATGCTTGCCGCTGTCACCAGCAGAAGTACCTTGAGGACGATTCCCAGACAGCTGAGCATAAATGTTTGTACGCCTTTATCCAGCATGTTCATTCCCTTGCTCTTTTTCATCCTGCTCATTAAAAACTTGACTAATTTAAAACCTATTATCAGTACAGCAATTGCTGCAATTAATCTGAGACCAAATGTCTTACAAAAATCAATAATCTGAGTAATCAGATACTGCAATGTTTCTTCTTTCATGATTTTTCCTCCGTTTCTGCTATTATATTTATTTTATCATTAAACGGGCGTGTTGTCAAATAAATAAAACACCTATAAAAAGAAATCCTCACACCGTTACTTATTCAATCAGACAGTTTTCGTTGCTCAAATACAATGCTTCGGTGTTTTCACTTGAACAATTACTGTTTTCTATTACGAAAAGCTCTGCATCATGAGATACTGTTACGTGGTGCCATGTGTTTTTGGTTATGTTATAGGCTTTATGTTTTTTCATATGGATTTTTTCAGCTTTTTTGCCTTCTTCATAAATAAAAATACTTGCTTCGCCCTTTAACAAAATAAAAATTTCATCTGTGGTATTGTGACGTTTCATTTCTTTAACCGTTTTGTCGGAGTATGCTTCTGAGTAAGTTATGAAGGCACATTTAAAGCTTTCGTTTTTAAAAACGACATTAAATCCGGGTTTAAGATTATTTTTGGAAGATGCAATTACTAACATATGATTTCTTCTCCTTTTTACGCAATTACAAGCGCGTTTTTTAATACTTTATTACAGTAATCACAGTTTGAACAATCCTTTTTGCATTTGGTTGTTTCCGGCCAGAAATCATCAGGAATTTTTGAACTGTCTACCACATACGGAGCAAATGCAGCACCGTATCCCGGTTCAAACAAATCCAAAAGATTGCCAAAGTACCTTCTCCTTGCGTAGGCACCTATGACCATTCCGGGCAATTGATGAGATCTCGTAGCCAGCTTCACGGTATCGACAAGCCCATCATAATTATGAATATCCTCCGGCCTTATCCATGTGTTCTGCAATACAGATACGTAATTCTCCGGATTTTTCAAGTAATTCCAACACATATACGGAAGGAATTTTATGTTTTTTCGATTGGAGATTTCAGCTTCATGGGCAACCATATTATCGTGAAATATTTGACCGCTGCAATCTCTCATGCAACCGCTGTTTGCAAGAATTGTTATCTTTTTATTATTTTCAACTGCCCAAGCCTTTAGAACCTTTAACTGCTCAATATTTCTGTTACATTCTTTCGCCACACAGAAACTGTCAAATAAATGAGAAACATATTGCATGCCTTTCACGGTTGATATTTTCATATTAACCGATGCCTTTAATTCGATATTGTTATAGTGCTCTTTAACCATAAAAGCAATTGCGGGCGACGTAGTTGTAATTATATCGGGTGCCACATCATTAACGGCTAAAAAATCAATGACAGAGCATATTTTTCCGCAAAGTACCTCGCTCATCGAATCTTCACCGTAACAGTTTGCATTGAAAAGCAAATCTAATTTTATGCCCATTTTTTTAATCTTTTTTAATTCATCAATCAGAATATTCTGTAATCCATAATCGAAATAACCGTCATATCCTCCTATTATTGATCTGCCGCTGGCGGAATCAATCCAAGGAAAATATACTTCTTCTATGCTGTTTGAATAATTACTGACAATTTCTGAAAAAGAAAATTTTTCGCTGTATTGATAACCTACTGAAAGTTTAAGCATAATGAATTCTCCCTATTTATTATTATATTGCAAATGGGGCTGTAAAAAAGCCCCATTTATGTGCTATATTAAATTAGTCTGCTTCAAGGTCATGCTTTCTCGAAAGTTCGTTTTGTTCGTTTTGCACGGCATTTACCTTTGACATAGCACCCAGTGCACTTACAGATGTGTTACCACCCTCAAGAGGTTCATAATCGGACCAATCCACACTCCACAGAGGCTTTCTGCGGAAAGGCTTCTTGAATTTATTCTTGAGTACACCCCTCTTTTCCAGAGTTATCATACATGCTCTGGTACAGCCCTTGGCACCGCAAACAGCCTGACCTGTGTTATAGAGGTTTGCAGGCTTAAAGTAGAAGGGAGAATGGGACGCCGGCTTGACATCGTCTCTGCCCTCCTGGTAGGTACCCTTTTCACCGTCTTTGCAAAGCTCACCGCCGCGGAATGCTATATCGCAGGCATCGCAGTCAAGCTCGCCCCACTCAACCTCATGACCGGCAAGGTTAACCTTTACGGTCTTGGTACCGCTGATTGCATTACCGGGGCACTCCCTTACACATGCCTTGCACTTGTTGCAAAGCTGAGGTCCGTCGTATATGGGGTCGGGCTCGAGCTCAAGCTCTGTAAGGATTACACCTATTCTCACTCTGGGTCCGAATTCCGGAGTAAGGAGCATCTTGCTGTAGCCGATTTCGCCGAGACCGGCAAGGTACGCACAAATCCTGAGATGCAGCATAATATCCGGCTGAGGCTTTCCGGGCTCTACCGGCTTGGAATAGTTCTGACGTACGTTACCGTCATTGTCAATACCTCTCCAGTCACTCTGATGACCCAGAGGTATTGCTTCATAACCCTCATCTTCAATAACACGGCACATATTGATAACAGTCATAGGTATATATGTATATGTCATACAGCCGTATCCCATGGCAGAATAGTTAGAGAAGAATGTACCCTCCTCTATACCTCTTAAAGAGCCTCTCATAACTCTGAAGCCCATTACAATCATGCTCTTGGCTTCGGGCATGATAAATCTGGGGTCCATATTGGGCGGAGCACCCTCAAAGCGGTCCATGGGAGCAATACCGCATATGTCTGCTCCGCATTGATAAGCAAGTTCTTTGATTTGTTGTGCATTCATAATTATTACCTCCTATTATTTCATCCGGTTACAGTTATGTGAGAAAGTTTACTTGGGTCCATGTGAGCTATCAGCCATTTTTCTGCATCATCAATGAGCATCTCATGACCGCCGTCAAACATCTCAAAGTAAACATTTGCATCCGGGTGTTTTTTAAATATTTCATTATAAATATCCAGTCCGTGATGACACGGGACTATATTATCCCATTTACCTGAATAAATTTTAATATTTGATTTAGCAATATCATCTATATAGTTGATAGGTGATCTTACTGCGTACTTTGTTTTATCCATGCCACAGCAAGCTTCAATGGCGCAGCGATAGTTTTCGTTTTCCTCATGCCATTTTTCGATATCTGTAATGGGCACAAAGGAACATACCGCCTTCCAAAGTTTCGGAGCATATGCCGCCATAAGCAGCGCCATATGTCCCCCACCGCTGGCTCCAAGAAGCAATATATTATCAGCATCTATATCATAATGCTCCTTCACATATTCAACCGCATCTATGATATCCTGCTTTGCCTTAGGAGAACCGCAGGCATCCCTGCAGTACGGATTATCACCGTGGTTTGCACCCCTGAACTCAGGCAAAAGTAAGTTCCATGAATTTCTCTTTGCCAAGGGCATCAGTCTGTCCACCTGATTAAATCTGTTGTGACTCCAGGTGTGTAATCCAACCAATAATGGTCTGTTTGTCCTATCTGATTCATAAAAAAGATTTGGCTGCATAGTGCCGTCTACGGAAGATTTTACAAGTAGTTCCCTCATTTCAACATTCATTTTAAATCCCTCATATAATTCTATAATCAATCAGCCTATATCAATATCCGGTCTACCTGAATTAGTCTCATCATAAAACAATACATCATCCCTTATATCAACATTTGCAGCATTTCTAGAAAATAGTCCATAAGATGGGAATTTGCCAAAGTTATACACATCCGGATATTCTGCTCCTGTGGGTAAATTAAAGTCATACTCTGAAGCTTTTTCCTCATAAGTACGTATATACATTCCGGATATCTTTACATTACTTATTTTACCGGTATGTGAAGATAAAATCTGACTCGTCCTGTATGATCTGTCGACATAAATATTTTCAATTGTGATGTTACTGATTTCTCCCCTATCAGTTGCGGGAACTTTAGTCCCCCTCTGCTGATACAATATGAAAATCGGTGTATCTACCGTCTCTATATAATAATCTTTAAAACGGATATTTTTCACAACAGAGCCATCGTTGGACTGGACTGAAATAGCCGACAATGCACGATATGATTCAAACGGAGGGTTTCCGGCACCGTGACCGGTAATCAGAGGATGTTTTCTGACCCTTATTTTTTCAAAAGAAACATCATATATATTACCTACAGTTTCTGTACCTATTTTTGTACTGTTACAGGTTGAAGCACATGTACAGTTGTACACATTTATATTGTACATATCTCTCCTGCCTAAAGAGGTATTTGTATACCCGGATTGGCAGGTGGTATAATCAATATTCTTCAAACATATGGCATCATCACCGGTTTCAATATCACAATTCATAACCGTCACATTTCTGCATCCATTGATATCAATACCATCGCTGTTTTTTCTGGTTACATATGTGGGATTTCTGATTTGTATACCGTCAAGTAATACATTATCACAGTTATCCAGATGAAATGTCCATCCTACGGTTTCTTTTAAAGTAATATTTTCAACCATAACATTACATACATTTCTAAAAAGTATCACTGCCTCAGGTCTGCTTGCTGTTTTCTTTCTGTAACCACTTTCGTCCGTAAAGGCATATCCATTTGCGGTAATTGTACCGGTTCCCCTGATACATACGTTTTTGGCATTTTCACAGTAGAAAACCGGCTTCATTGGGGATTTTTCCCAATCAGTGCTGCTTAAAGATGCAGAAATCAAAGCATCTTTATCCAAATATACAGAGCTGTCACTTCTTAAGGCAAGCGAAGTTACACTATATACTCCCCTTGGAAAGAAGAGGGTTTTCTTATGCTCTGAAGCATAATCGATTGCAGCCTGCACAGATTCCGTAGTTATGTTCTCTTTAACAAATTCTCTTACGTTAATCATATAAATTACATCTCCGAGATTATATATTTTATAAGTCTTACGGTCATATGTACTATAATATTATTTCAAGAATTTCTCTCAAATCATTGACCATATAGTCACACAATTCATGCACTCCTGCACGCTCTATGTTTCCACCCGAAACACCACAGCAGGAGAAGCCTGATAGTTTAATCGATACAACCCCTGCGGAGCTGTCCTCAATACCAATAACTTTATGACGTCTTTCAAATGGTATACCGAGTCCTACGCGGGCTGTCTCTGCATAAAGCCATGGATGAGGCTTCGGTGCAAGCTCGCCCAGAGTACCGGTCTGACCTTTTCTAAGTGCCTGCCCCGCAGTGATAACAGCATCATAAAAATCAACCGGGTCACCCATACCAAGCTGTCTGAAAGCCGAAATTATCTCCGGCATCGCTTTTTCGTACAATCCGCTGGTTACAAGACCTATCTTTATGCATTCACCTTTCACAGTAGTCAAGAACTCTTTAAGTCCGGGTGCAGGAGTAAAAGCATCCTGCTTTCCTCTGCCTTTCATTATTTCATTCATTTCATGATTTACTATTTCAAAATAGTATTGTCTGGCAAGTTCCAGACTCGACCCTTTTGCATATTTGTCTATCATATACTGCAAATGCTCGGATACTGAATGACCAGATATAAAAGGCTCGTCCTCGGCTTCTTTTTTAAAATCATATTTGCCCAGTAATTTTGCAGTGGTCTGCTCAATTACCCACATCCAAAAAGCTTCACTATGTACACTGGTACCGTCAAGATCCATCAGTATGGCTTCAGCTTTAGGTTCAAAATGAGTTTCATACATAGGGTATATAGCCGGATATCCCATTGAACTTTTGACACAGCACAATTTTTTATCATCAAACTCAACTATATCAATCTTTTTATCATCGGGAGTAAGGATTTTCCTTACTCCCTGTGTACCGACCTCAAAAAAGTCGTTTTTAATTATCTCATTCATGATTAAAACTCCCATTTATCCAGCCAGTTTCTCACTATCAAATCTTTGATATTAATATCTTTTCCCTTAATCATTACTGTCTTTACAGAACCGGGCATCATATCAAAATAGTTGTCACTGTATATCAAATCTTCACGATTAAGGCAAGCAATATTAACTACACGTGCATAGTTTTTGGTTGATATTCTTGCTTTAATACCCTCGGGTACTTCTTCGTACTCAACACTAAGTCCGGGCTCTGCAAATGTGATATCCTTCCAAAGCCCGCTGAAAATAGTTGCATCGCGTTCATCACCGCCTATTATACCCTTGGCATACATAAAGCAATTATCTGTATCATCACAATTAAATATAGTGATAAGCTCAGATGAATATTCCTTTAATAATCCTTGCTTTTTACCGTGACAGCCAATGATATTTCCCTGTAAATCCGAAACACCAAACTCCACAGAATATCCCATTTTAGCATTGGTTTCATTTACAGCAAAGAGTTCGTAGCCATTGACAGTCTTGGTTATTATAAGGTTATTGGCATAAAATGCCCTTTTAAGAGAATAGTATGCCGGCATAGGTGTGAGATAGTGATCTACAACCGACCAAGTACCGCAGGGCCATATATCATTAAACATCCATGTCATGGTACCGCTGCATTTGCCGATTCTTGTTTTATGATACTCACAATCTGCTCTTACAAGCTCACTGTGCAGCGTAGAGGATTTCTTACAGAAATCTTCAACACTGTCAATATCACCAAAGAGCTTTTGTGCGGCTTCAAGCTGTATCTGAGGAAACATCTTGCCTGTACCGTCATAAGGATTGCACATAAAATGTATGTCATAAATTTCGTTAATGGGCCACAGCTTATCATCCGGTATATATTTCTTGAGTGATGATATGGTGGGTGCACCCTGTACAGCTATTTCTGATACGAGAGAAGCTTTAAAATGTTTCAGTGCATCGCGGAAGTTTTCAATTCCTACAGCATCAGGGTTCTCGGGAGAAATCATAGATTTCTGATAGCTGTTGCAATGACAGTCACCGCTGGACTGGGTATTTCCTATATCCCCGTATCCCCAAGGGCTTGACGGGAAGTATGGTCTCGTGCCATCAAGATGATCTACCACACCTCTTATATAGTAATATATAATCCTGTCTCCATATTTTTTATTTAACCCATGTGAGCCTGTTTTTTCATTGCCTCCACAGTAGAGTACAAGTGATGTGAAATTACGCAGTCTCTGTACCTGATACTCTGCTTCAGTAACGGCTTTCTCCACAAATTCAGGAATATTGTCCGGCACATCTGCACATGCATAGGCAAAATCCTGCCATACCATAATACCCAGTTCATCACATATTTCAAAGAAAGTATCACTTTCATATATACCTCCTCCCCACACTCTCAGCATGGAGAAATTGGCATCATAAGCAAGCTTTATAGCTTTTTCATAGGTCTCTTTGTCTATGCATCCTGTCATCACATCAAGCGGAACCCAGTTGGCACCCTTGAGATATACAGGCGTATCATTAATATATAGCTGACATGTAAAACCGTCTCCATCTTCTGTAGGCAATTGCTCAAACTTTACACTTCTTATACCTATCCTGCCGCTCTTTTCATCTTGCAGTCTACTGTCTGAAAAAAGCTTTATATTATAATCATACAGATAAGGCTCTCCCAAGAACCGAGGCCACCACAGCTTGGGATTGTCAATTTTAAGGGTAAAGAAATTTTTGGTATCGGTAGTAGTATATGAATAGGTTTTACCGTCAAGAGTAATTTCTATCTCACGTTCTTTACCGTAATCGCAATCCTCCGGCATATTTACAAAAAATGTAACAGAACCATCATTTTGTGTCACAAGTTTATAGTCATTTATATATGTATCACTGATGCTTTCTATGTACACATCCTTCCATATACCTGCCGCCGGGAAGTCCGGAGCCCAATCCCATGAAAAGTGACATTGAGCCTTACGAACGAAAATCCTCTGAACATTGAAGCAACCGAAATACCCTTCATCAGGATATTTTTTCAGCTCATTTCTGATAGATTTAATCACAACCTCCAATGTGTTTTCACCTTGCGATATATAGTCCGATACATCTAATCTGTATTTATAAAACATATTATCGGTATCAGCAATCTTAATACCGTTGAGATATATCTCAGCTATGGTATCTATCCCTTCAAAAATGAGGTGCGTTATCTTGTCAAGTGAATCTGCTGTAAAGGTCTTTATATATCTCCAGTCTGTCTCTGCCACCCATCCACATCTGTGTGAATTATCTGAATAATACGGGTCATCAATAACTCCTGCATTTAATAAATCCTTATGAATATCTCCCGGAACAGTGGCTTTATATATTTCGCCGGCAACACCATCCTTGCGTAAAAGCCACTCACCGTTTAAACAAATTTTTTTCATAGTATATTCACATCCTCATATTGTTATTATTTAGTTTTTGTTTAGTTTGTGTACCGCTGCATAAGGTGTCAGGGAAGAATTCCATAAATAAACCTTATAAACAGATGCACCCTGTACGGGATTTACCTTAACCAACTCTTCGCTCAAACTGAGCATATTTGCTGTGACGCTTGTCTTGGATACAGAAAGCAGATTTTCTTCCATTTCATCATAAGCTGCCACATAGACATCTATACTCTTTTTGCTAAGGCTTGTCTTATTATTTATTATTACCTTAGCATAGTTATCACTATCAGCTGTTAAGGTATAAAGATGCATACCATCACCATCAACAAAATCCACCCCTGCAAAACCGCCGTATGCATATACACATGACGATGTAGTTTCTTCTCCGTCAACCATGCCTTTAAAGTATATCTTTGAATAATACTCATCAGTATTTATGGTAAATGTCATGTCCTTTGATGCAAAAGGCTCTACAGATACAGTCTGAGAAGCCGGAGAAAGAGTCCATCCGTTATTTGAGTATCCGCTTACCGTTATATCCTTTGACGTATTATTCAGGTTGGTCACTGTAACTGTAACGGTCTTGTTTGTACTGTCTATATAATATCCCTTTCTGCGCGCCTCCTTCTTGGATGTATCTGAATACTTCTGGGATATCACTATCTTATCAGCATCGGAAAGTATGGGCTTAACAGGTGAAATCAGTTCATCTGCATATGAAGTATCAATGACAGTATCTATATCTCCTGTAAACCTAAGATACACGGGTTCAGATGATAGATTAAGCGTAAACACACCGTCATCTGTCTGAAGTGCAGTCATATTGCCGAATATATCGTACTTCTCAGCCTGCGTACAGCTTAAATCAATTTCATATGATTGACTGCTGCCGGTGGTATACAGCACAAGCACCGTGTCTTCGCCGTCTTTGAATGCATATGCACACACATCGCTGTGCGGGATTTTGCCTATGTACTGACCTTCACCCAGCACATATGTCATAGCAGACATAGCGCTGTACGAAGGGTAAAATGCCGGGAAGCGGGTGTTTTTATTCATGATACCACATGTGTATGTAATACCGGTACTGCTTGCTGTTTCATCATATGGCATACCCAAGAAATAAAAATGCTTATCTACACCGGAAGCCAAAGACTCGGCAGTTGATGTCACCAGATATTTTGCCTGTGCCCTGCTCTCATTAAGATCAAGGTCCTCCGTTCTCGGATTTTCAATCAGATACCCTGCCTCCGTAATCCACACGGGTACGGATGAATTATATGACTTTTTCAGATTATCAACTACCTGATTTCCATAGATACCTGTAAACTCAGCATAATCTCCTATTTCGTCGCTGTTTACCAATATATGTGAGTGGTAATTGTCTGCGGCTGCATAAGTAAATATCTCATTATCATAGAGCACTGCCGGATATTTACCGGTATAATACGGATATCTGGCATTGCCCTGGGTTATGATAAATGCATTGGATGCGGAATCCGCTATACCTGCAGCCGCCGCTTTTAAGAAAGCGGCATATTGATCTGCACCGTTATTATCATAGCCGGAGCCGCCACCGTTATCGGTTTCATTCAGGATCTCAAAGCAGTCAACCTTGTTTCCAAGGGTATCCCCAAGTGCTTTGAACAAATTATAAATTAATGTATAATCCGTACCAAATTCGCTGTAGTCCGACTTTATCCACGAGGGAAGCTTGTCTATGACAGCAGAGATTTTGATGTCAGAATTACCTTTAATTATATTTCCTATGTTAATATTTTTAGAGGCATTGACAGTAACTGTACCGTTGTCATTTACTGCATAGGCATCATCAAGTGATATTCTGTCTCTTATCCACTTAATACCGGCAAGTTCAAGTGTCTCTACATACTCGGAAAGCATTACCTTATTCTCTGCGTATTTATTATATAATGCATAGAAATTTACATCTAATGCAAAAGGAGTGTCTTCATAGTCACTGCGCTGCGACAAAGGAATAACCACGGATATGTCATTGGTTACGGTTGAACCCGCATACTCTGCGGTAACCTTATAATAACCGTTCTTTATAATACCAAGGTCAATTGCTCCCCTGCGGTCACCCTTGGATATAACTGCATTGCCGTTTTTGACTTCTGTACCGTAATAATCCGTTACACTGTAGCTCACAGTGGTATCTGACGGTACAAATCCGTTTGCCTGTACGTATATCTCAACCGGCTTATCGGATTCAAATACCATATAAGGGTTATCAGAATATATACCGTCCAAGCTTACATCTGTAAGACTAAGCACAAAATAGTCAATCTGGCATACATACAGGCTATTGGTAACTCTATCTTTCACTATAAATCTGATAGTATTGTTACCTTTATTTAAGTACACCGAATCACAGCGATACATAGATAGTGACGATTCAGATGAATCTGCCTTTACGGCATCAAGATCATAAACCGCGCCGGAATTGACAGATGCATAAATTCTTGATGACCAACCGCTGTCTTGCGGAGGCGTGGAAGCCATATCAAGCCTGTAGTATCCTGATTCCGACATATTTACATTGTATTCAATATAATACTCCGTATTTGCGGAGGGATTATAGTATAATGTAGCACGCTTACCGCCACGCATTGATTGATTTTCTGTAATTACACTGCCGCCGGAGTTCTTCCAGTTAGTAGAAGCATATTCCTCCGCTTCAAAATATATGGGTTTGTAAGGCCGTGTAGAAATATCCGGACCATCCCAAAGATAATCAGACGGCATTATGCATATGCAGTCAAGCATACCCCTGTAATATTTATTGGTCTTGGTTTCCTTGGTGTCTATAAGATATTTTATCTTATGTTCACCTGCAGCAAGATTAAGCGTAATCTTGCGCCAGCTATATACAAATGTTGTCCCCGCCCATTTGTCTGCACCATATTTTTCATCCGTCTGCAATACAGTGTCAACATATATTTTGGCATCGGAAGCCTGCGCATGGTCGCTCTGGGTAGCATGGAGCCAGATGATATACTCACCTGCCTTTGGAACACTAAAATCATACTCCAGATAATATCCCTCCGAGCCGGGAGTTGTTTCCGTGTTACAGCCATATGCATACCCCGAAGAAAATCCATTTACCGTAAAGTGTCTGTTAAAACCGTTGTAGCTTGCGTCGGTCTCCTCAAGCCATATATAGCTTGATTCACTTTCCTCATCATCGGTGCCGTTTAACAATGTGTTATAATCGCTTAAATTTTTTGCAGGAAAAGCAGATGATATACTCGATGCAGGTGTCGGCTCAAATCCGCTACCCGAGGGCACTACAATCACTACATCAAGAATACCGAAATAAAGCCCTTTAGTGCTTGCAGTTTTGATACTCCATCTGAAATTATGCTCCTGCGCTGTAAGATTTACCGTGATTTTCTGCCATCCTATAGGATATGTGGTAGAGCCGGATGTATTTGGATTTATCCAGCCTTCACTATTCACTACAGTTACATCATCATATACCGTTCCGTCTACGGACAGTTCCACCGGGGATGCATTATCGGCACTGTACGATAGATAAGAGCCTCTTACAAAGATATCATACGACCCTTCTGTTCCCACCGAGAACGGAGCATCCACATAATATCCGTTTGTATCAGCAGGTGCGGTATTTTTGTTAACCCTGAAATAATCACTACCGGATACTCTGTCTGACGCAGTAGGCGATGAAAAGCTCGCAAGTGAGCTTCCGCCGCCTTTGGTCATATCTGCAGCTTCTAACCAGGCATAATTAAGTGAAGTATCTCCTACCCCCACTTCTGCACCAACCTGAGGTATATTTAATATAGATACCAGCATACATAATATAACATACAATGTGATATGACGCTTAATTCTCATAATATAATTCTCCTTCACAAAGTAATAAATTCATAAAAACATTTTGTCTTCTATTCATTAATTAGGGATATACTGCCACTTTCATCAACAGTAGATATTCTGCAGGTATAAGAATCCTCTACAGTGTCCATATTGAAACTAAGGGTAAAATATCCGCTTTCGTCTGACGTTATTTCATTCAAATAGCAAATTTGTTGTTTCAATTGTTCCAAAGTCATGCTATCGGTAACATAATTCTCATCTTTAGTTATGACAACAGCAATATTCTCATGTGGCAATTGTGTTTTTCCGTATATAGTCACAGTTGAAATTTTTATATAGGGAGCATTTAAAAATTCCATTTTACTATAAAAAACACGGGATAAAATGTTTTGTGACTCATCATCATATACATTCACTTTATATAAATATGCTGAATTGGCATACTCGTTTGAAATCAAATACCTATTTTTAACCCTGGAATTATTTTGTACATTAAAACTGCTTTGTGTAGCTCCTAACTTAGTACTGTCAGCCATATATGCTTCTATACTCACATTAACATCGAGAATATCATCCGTGTTGTTAACAATCGATATATCTACATAACTATTAATATTATTATCATATACCGAAATTTCATTATTATCTGCATCCGCAAATATAATTTCAGCTAAAACATCACTATGCAATATTGGTAAAACGCTGACTTTAAAAGGTAGAGAAGAAGTATATGTTCTATAGCGTATTGTTGCAGTTAAAGTCGCATATTGTTTTTCATTAGTTCTATATATAATTCCCGAATTGGAAATTACACTTTCATCTGAAGAAGTCCAGGATATACTTGCACCCGTCTCAGTCGATGACGGCAGTTGAACATTACCTGACAATAATGAAAAATCCATTTCATTAATCATTTTTAATTTTTCATATGTTACAATGCTCTCATTTATATCTTTTGAAGGATTCCACATATACTTAGAGGGAACTACTACAATTGAGTCAATTATGTGGAAAAGATATTGTGGTGTACTGTCTCTCAATAAATCACCGCGTATTTTGAATTTATGATTGCCTTCAGTAAGCTGACGATAAGCCTTAATTTTATACCAATACAAAGATTGTCCGAGTACAGAATACACATCTGCTACATAGCCGTTTTCACTCACATAATGATTTGCAAAGTCATCACTATCAACTGAATATCTCCAATCAGTCATCCATGGTACTCCGGCTCTCGTGGTTAAAACCCAAATATCATATGCATCTTCAGCAGATATTCCAAAGTTATACGTAAGTTCATTATCTAATGTTGCATTTTGCGAATCATATGTAAATAATCTCATTACCGTTTGATCATATGACACTGTATTTATCTCTTTGGTATACAACCCCTTCTTTTCTGAGTACTTAGCAGAAGCTATCCAATGAGACTTGGTATAATCATCATATAATGAATATCCACTATTAACGTAAGCAGATGATTTTGATGTCAGATTACCGTCAAAATTTCCCGTAAAATAAAGGATTGATTCATCACTTGAATCATAATTTTCAATTTCATATGATAGAGTTTGACTCGTAAAAGGCAAAATAGTCACGGCACGTTCACTATCCTTTATTCTCCAGTCATTGGATGAATATCCGGTTATCGTTCCTGTCACAGTTTCAGTATTTAAATTTGTTACAATAACATTTACAGTGCAATTATCTTCATCCACATAATATCCGCCATGCCTTGCTCCTACCCTTGAAGCCTCAGAATATTGCTGCTGAATAATTACTCTGTCGGAAATACTGAATGTTTTTTGAACAGGATCTGAATGTAATATATTTTCTGTAGTAATTACATCATTATAAAGTTCACCCTGATATTTAATGTAAATGGGCTCCGATCCCACCTCAATTAAATAATTACCGTCATTTGAACTGATAACAGTGCAATTGGCAAACATATCATATTTCTCTATATCATTGTCAGAGAGTGAAATTGTAATGTTTTTTGATTCATCAGAATACAAAACCAATACTTTGCTTTCGTGATCTTCAAATATATATCCATTTATTGCGCTATGATTTAATTTTCCGACATATATTCCTTCACCCAAAACGTAAGTCATTGCAGCTAAAGAACTGTAGGCAGGATAAAATGCCGGGAAACGCGTGTTTTTATTCATTATACCGGTTGTATAATCGGTGCCTTGAAACACAGAACCCAGGAAGTAAAAGTGTTTATCGGTTCCTGCTGCCAACGATTCTACTGTCGATGTTACAATGTACTTTGATTGTGCATATTGTTCATTAACAGATAAATCAACTGCTTCTTCTTTTTCAATTAACAATCCCGATTCAGTAATCCATATCGGTACATCAACTGAAAATTTTTCTTGCAGTTCCTCTGTTGAATCTATACCGACCTTGCCGGTAAATTCATAATAGTCCTTATTTACACCGGATACTTTCTGATGATAATGATAATTATCTACTGATGAATACTTCATGAGATCATTTTCGTACAACATTTTTATGTATTTTCCTCTGGATTCCGGTGCCCTGGCGGAGCCTTGCGTGCTGATAAATGCATCAGAATTTGAATCATACATGCCTATGGTAGCCGCCTTTAAAAAGGCAGCATACAAATCAGGACCGTCGTCGCTTGTAACAAACCCGCCAAAATCTGTTTCATTTAATATTTCCAAACAATCAATATTATTACCGACACTATCTCCTAAACTTTTAAACAAATCATACACTTCTACCAAATTGCTGTCAAGCTTACTACTGTAACCATATTTACTCCATTGCGGTAAGCTGTTTACTACAGTAGATATCTTAATATCAGAATTGGCAGATACAATACTGCCAATGTCTATGTTTCTGTTGCTGTTTACAGATATTCCTTCGTCGGATTTTTGTGCTATTGTATCATTTAATTCGATTCTGTCTCTAATCCAAGAGATACCCAACAAATTTAAAGATTTAGCATAGTCTACAAGTATTTTTCTATTGTTAGAGTATTTTGAGTATACACCATAGAAGTTTGTATCGAGAGCAAACGGAGTAGAAGTATACTCCGCACGCTCATCCTCAGCTACAACAACAGAAATGTTGTTCTTCAACACTACATCATTATAATTGGTACAAATTGTATAATTACCCTTTGGAAGTATACCCAGGTTAATATTTCCCTTTCTCGTGCCGGATGCAATGACAGTTGAGCCGGCTAAAACCGAATTACCTCTATAATCACATAGAGTGTAGTCAACTGTCACATCATCCGGGACAAAACCATTTGCCTGTACATATACATTAATATTACTTCCGCTCTCAAATACCATCATAGGTCTATCAGAATAAATTCCGATAAGATCCACCTGTGTTTTTGAAAATGTGAAATAATCAATAAGGCACAAATATTTACCATTTGGTATTCTGTCTTTTACAAAAAATTTTACTGTATTTGTTCCCATGTTCAGATAAACTGCATCGGCACTGTATTTTGCAAAATTAGATGCATTCAATACAGAGTCGGTTTTTACTGATGATAAATGATAATTGTCTCCATTATTAACCGAAGCAAATATGGGAGATGCCCAAGTTGTTTCATCCGGAGGTGTTGAAACTATCTCCATATTATAATATCCTGCTTCCGGAACAGTGACATTGTATTCAATATAATACTCCGTGTCTTGAGCCGGATTTACGGAGAGACAAACATATTTCTCGTTGCTTAGTGATGAATTACTCATAATTAAGCTACCGTCCGAATTTGTCCAATTTGTATTTGTGTAATTCTCTCCCTCAGTTACGTACGATTGATTAATATCCTCCTCGGCTTGAACAACAAAAAAATTAAATATACTTAATACTATAACCAAAAGGAATGATACAGCAATTTTTTTCATAACACTCTCTCCATTAGTTAATTATTACTATTTCTGCAGGGTCACCCCAGCTTGTTGAAACGAGTACTTTGGAATACCCGTCCGGTGAATCTTTATAACTTATAATATCAAGATAGCTGCCAACCCTGCATATATTGGAATCCCTGTCATCATCGTAAATGTATACGGTAAATTTGGGAGCAAGGCAATTTTCAAAGGTGAGGCTCTTTTCATCCGCGGTAGGATCTCCGGTTGTTATTCTAAGCAGTCCTTCTGTCATGCTATAGGCATTTGCGCTGATAATTCTGTTGTATGAATAGTAGCCGTTTGCAGCCTCCGGAACATAGGGGTTAGTATCGAGCAAATACTTGTTTTCACTCCTATCATACACATGAAGCACGTCCTCTATATCATCATTTAATGAAAGAGCTATTCTTATTATGTCACCGTTTTCTATATTTCCGAGAAGCTCTGCATCCTTGAGCAGATAAGACACAGTCTGACCGCCATGAAGCATTTCAAGCTTGATTCTTTCTTCGCCCTTTTCATCAATTACATTAGAAATCTTTTGTACCACAGACAGCAGTCGCTCCAATGACGAACCGGCAGAAGTTCTTACGACAACATCTGCAAAGGGAGTATCGCCAAATGTATATGCGTCAATAACTACGAATTTATCATTGCCAAAACTGCTCTTGCTGCCGATTTTGTAATCATCGTCATCTGCACCTTCAGGTACCATGAACACTACAGCATCGTCAGATAATGTAAGCTGACCATTGAACGACTGCTGCTTTGCGTTATATTTGTATTTTCCTTCCAACAAATGACGTATATAGTTATCTGAATTGCTGTCATATATATATAATGAATTGATTTCTCCTGCTGTATTAACGGCATATTTTATAACCTTTTTCTCCACATTTGTTAACAAAGTTGCTGCATCTTTCATGGTCTTGATGCTGTCACTGCCTATTCTTTTGTCATTGATTTTTGCATTTTCGCTGATTATAAATATCTCCGGCTTTGCGGTGGTTGTGAGCACCTTTACCTGTAAAACAGCACCCAGTCCCTGACCTTCACTTACGCCCAGCAGATAACCATAACTGTTGGATGAGGAAGTATCCTTATCTATCCACGCTACAGTATCATTGACGTCGAGATAAAGTGTAACCGCATCACCCACGGAGGGTATCTCAACACCGGACGAAAGCTTATACTCCGTACCGCTTACAGTTACATATGTATAAAAGCTGTCTTGGGTTATACTATCAATTTTTCCAGTGGCTTCGTTGACACTGACATATATATCCACAGAAGAATTGTCATCACTCTCATATACAGAAAGCACATTCTTCTCTTTAATGGAGTCAAAGGATATAGCACTGCCGTTTGCATTGTACACATTGTATTCCAGCTTTGACAGGTCAACGCTCTTGCCGGATTTTGTGTAGATTTTTTCATTAACTCTGTCTACTACAGATACAACATGATTTTCGTATTCTGAGATTATGACCACACTGCTTACATTGGTGGAGCCGTTGTCTATAATCTTAACACTGCCGCTTGAGGGCACCATGTAGCTGTCATTGAATTTCGCAGGCACCTTGTTGTTGTATATGATGTCAAAGCCTGCATCAAGTCTCAACTGCTTTGTCTTGTTGTCTTCAGCTTCATAATAATATGTGGAATTGCTGAACTTAACGATGCTATCTGCAGAAAGCTCGGTAACATCGCTGTCGCTGCTCTCTATAAACAATATAACATTGTCACTCTCGCTTACTTCCTCGTAGTAGAAGCGTATATACTCGCCGAAGTAATTCCTTGCACCGGTGGAACCTATGTCAAATATATCGCTGCCCACTCTTACCTGATTTTTGTCCAAGCCAACGGAGGCAGAGGTGAGGCCTGTCTCATAAATTGCATTGAGCTGACCTTCGTACATGTAGATGTCTCTCATTGACAGGAATGTGTCCTCACCGACTTCGTATTTAACGGAGTCGCCGGAGAAGGAGGACACCTCCGCACGACCCACATTTAATGAATTGTAAATAAGCTGCACTGCATCCTTCTTGGTAAGAGGCATGCCTGCCGTCATATTTACATTGTAAGTAATATCCAAATCCTCAGCAACTATGAGATAACCCGTGGGATAACCGCCCCGCACCATGGCGTGAGGATAATAGCCCAGTGCAGACACCAGAATTTTGACTGCCTGCTCATATGTTATACTTTCATCAGGATTGAACTTTCCATCCGAGCTCTTGGAGATGATATTCATATCCACCAAGCCATTTATAAATGAATAAGCGAAGTGATCTTTCGGTACATCTGTGAAATACTGCTCGCTCTCACCGGTGACCTCATCTATCATCAGAAGCCTTGCCACATAAAGGGCAAACTGACCTCTGGTGGTGCTGCCATCCAAAGAAAAGTCGTCATTGTTCTCGCTGATGCTGAGAAGGTTGAGGCTCTGCAGCAGCTTAACCGCTACACTATCATAATCCGACTCTGCCGCAACAGCTGATGTTATGGGCATGCTCACACTAAGCATTGCCAAAACCAAAATTATACTAAGTATCTTTTTTATTCTCATTGTTACACTCCTTTCAGCTTACGGCATCAAATGACTGCGTATCATATAGATTATCTTGCATGCCTCGGCTCTGGTGGCAGTACCCTTAGGCAGGAATGAACCGTCGTTGTAGCCGCCGATAATTCCTTTGCCGTGCATGAAGCCTATAGCCTCTGCGGCGTAGTCGCTGATATCTGCACTATCAGTAAAATCAGCCTCGAAGGCTGCACTCGTGTCAAGCCCTGCATTCTTCAGAAGTCTGTATGCCAGAGTGCACATCTCCTCCCTGGTGATGCTGCTGCCTACGCCAAATGTGCCGTCGGTGTAGCCTGTGGTAAGCTCTGTTTCCTGCGCCTTGCCTACATACTCATAATACCACTGCCCCTTGGATACATCGCTGAAGCTGCACTCTGCACCGCTGCAGTCTGTACCTGCTGCCAGCAGGAGCATCTTGATATACTGCTCTCTGGTTACCGTGCCTTCGGGCTCAAAGGTATTATTGCCTGTGCCGTTTACTACACCATCTTTTACCAGACTATCAATGTATGATTTAGCCCAGTGAGACTGCGCTACATCTGCAAAACCCGTAACCACAGGCTGTGTAACCGCAGGGGTAATATCGCCGGATATGCTTATGGAGCTCCTGGTACTCTTGCCGGTGTTTACCACCTTGCCGCTGTCTTTTGATGAAGTACTGCCGCCGGTTTGTGCATCCTTGTATGCATTTACAGAAGCTTTGAAATCTGTATAGAAGTCACTAAGTGAACTGAAAGGTATGTGATTTAATACCTTCTTATCCACACCGGAGGTATCGCTTAAATTTGAGTAATATGTATATTCTGTGCACTCATCGCCCGTAAGTTCAAAGTACTTATCCACTACGGGAGTAATCTCTGTCCATACAGTATCAGAGTCAAGTGATTTTACGGTTTTTTCAAACTCAATAAGCTCTGTTATGGGTTCAAGCTTGGTCGCAAGCTGTGCATAGCTCTCCACAGCTCCGAAATTCTCAATGGTTGAGGAAATCAGTGTCTTGTCGGAGGCGGAGGAGTATAACTCCTCCACTCCGAGCATTCTTCTGTTATCCTCATCGGCTATATACGCAGCTACTGTATTTTCTGCAATGGCAGTGTTTAGCCCGGATAATACCTCGCTTAATTCTTCTGAAGAATCAAGCCATACTGTTTTTTTATAAAATACACCGTTTCCGGTCTCGTCTGCTTTGGAGGAGGAAACATATATGTTATAATTACCACTGTCACCTGTGAACACAAAGTCAAACTCTACCGTGCCGGCTTCATCTGCCTTTTGCTCGTAGATATATGGCATAAGGAGCTTCAATTCTTCCTTATTGAGGCTATCTGTGTTGTCAGTGGTTTCCATGTGCATAAACAAGGCTATGTTGGCATTGGCATTTGTATCAACTGCATCAGGAGTTATGACAACCTGATATGTATCTTTATCATATGCTATACCTTCGGCACATACTCCCGGTGAAACACCCAGAAGAGCACACATGCCTATTACAAAAATTGATTTTTTTAATTTCATGGCTGTTCTCCTTTACTTAAACAGAATGGTTCTGAATTTTTCCGGTTGTTTTTTGCTTCCTATACCGCTACCCCATTCTATATAGCCTAATCTTCCGCCACCGTCATTTTCATTTAAGAGCAGTGAGAAGCTCATAAGCATGTTTTCATAATTGAAATCCGGAATTTCTGACCAGGGTATGGTAACTGCATATTTTGTAAGATTCTTATCATGTTCAACCTCCAGTCTGGATTTGGTCAATATTCCTGTACCGCCGCCCAACTGATTGGTCCAGCAGTGAACCTGAGGACCTTTTGGTGTATCTGCTATACCTATCTCAGCATATCTGGTGGCAGTAGCAGGCAAGCCATTTCCTATAGCAAACTGGAAGCCGTCTCCGTTCCATGCGTTTTCATCTGAATAATCCTGTGAAAACTTATTATCCGTTACATGTGCCGTCATATAGAAGTTTTCTTCATCCGCAGCGAGCCAGATTTTTGCCGATAAGTCATCTTCACCGTAGTGCATTGCACTCTTTATTTCTCCATCCTGAGGCAACACAATATCCGGTGTTTTTGTTATGTTAATGCTCTTTTCAATAACAGCAAAATCAATTGAAGTTGTAAAAGTGCATACGCTTGAATCTGTAAAATATGCTTTCATATTTATGTCAAGTGTAGTATCATCCTCAAATTGTGCAGGAAGTAAAATCTCTGTTGTCTGCTGAGCTGCCAACACAATCTCTTTATCTGTTGTATCTACATAATCATTAGTCTTAAGCTCAATTTTGTTTACAACTTTTTCTGTATCGGATGTATTCTCTAAGAATACCTTCAAATATTTATTGCCATCTACAATTATAGGCTGTGCACTTACTACTTCTTTGGATTTTCCGTAAGCTACAGATTTGCTGGTGAGCTCGCCGTAAAATTCACCCTGAAATACAATCTTGGAATCAAGGGATTTAAATCCATCCGGTATAATCTCAAACTCTAACTTAGCTGTAGACATAGGCTCCACACTTATGGGCTGAGATGCCGGTGTTACCTTCCAGCCTGCTGTGGAAACAGCAGTAATAGTACCATCTGCAGCAGTATCGTTGAGATTGGTGACCTCTAAAGTCACCTTGTTCACCTTTTGATTATACTTATATCCGCCTGTTCGTACACCTTGTCTGGTAGGGTCATCATATCTTTGAGTAAGGATTATCCTCTGAGCCTTTGAATACTCATTTGGTGCACCCAGCTTATCTATAACTATATTCTCGGGATTCTGTATAAGTCCCACAGGTGCCTTGCCTGTGAATTTGATATATGTGGGGAAATCGCTGACCTTTACTTTATACTTACCGTTTGCGGATGTAAGATTACTTTCATTGGCAAAGAAGTCAAAGTAACGTGCAGTCTGTGTACCTGTATTGAATTCAAATTCAGTGCCTACCTTGTCTTTAGCTTTGGCATAAAAAACAAACACAGTATCTTCACCGTCTGCAAATGCATAAACTGCAATGTCATCTCCTGCATCTATATATCCAAGATAATCACCCTGACCGGTAACATGAGTAAGAGCTGAAAGTGCAGGCCAACTTGTATATGCGGCCGGGAAGGTTTCACTTCTGCTGGTCATACCCCATTGTCTGGAACCTTCCTGATACGCAGGACCATAGAAATAGAAGTATTTGTCCGAACCATGAGCTATAGCCTCAATACTGGAGGTTACCAGGTACTTAGCCTGAACTGTCTGCTCAAGGGAGTTAAGGTCATCGGCTTTCTCTACCGGAAGGTAAATGCCGGACTCTGTATTCCAAAGGAGCGGATATGTATCATAATCCTTGAAAATCTGCTTGTAGCCGTCTGCCAGGGTCCTCATGGTATGACCATCATCTGTAGAATAGTACACGTCATATGGTTCCTGAGCACTTCTGTGAGAGTGATAATTGTCAACCGAAGCATAATCGAAGAGGTCGTTTTCAAACATCATCTCTATAAACTTATTGCTGTAGTAAGGTCCGCTGGAGGAGGATGCCGGCTCTGATGTAAGATAAACAGGATTTTCTGTATCTGCATCACTTGCACCGATTGCCATTGCCTTAAACACCGATGAATATAAATCAGGTGAATCGCTGTTGGAGCCACCACCGCCCAAGTCAAATTCATTGAGGGGCTCCCACACGGTTACATCACCGTCATATTGCTTAGCAAGTGCCTTCCAGAATTTATATACCTCCAGAATATCTGTAGGCATAACTGTACTATAGTCAAGTGTTAAATTACCAATGTTACGAGCCATATGGTTAAATGTGGTAGAGACCTTTATGCCTTTTTCCTGAAGCATTTCGCCGGATTTACCCGCAACCGGAAGCTCAATTTTGTAGCTGTCTCCCGAAGGGGTTATTCCCGAAGTGAAGTAACAGCGGTCTCTGATCCATGTAACTCCCGACAACTCCAATAAGTCTATGTAGCTTTCAAGGAATTGTCTGCCGGTATTCATATAAATACCGTAAGGCGAAGCATCAAGCCCGAAGGGTGTGTCTTCATATTTCTTTCTGTTTTCAAGTGCAGTGACAATCGAAAAATAGCCGCATACGCTTGAAGCACCTGTGCTTGCAATAACTGTATAATGCCCCTTTGGCAAAGAGGCAAGCTTTATATTGGATGCATCGGCACCTGCCTTAATGGTACCCTTGCCTGCTCTTACTGTATTGCCAAGGTAATCTATAACCTCATACACATATTCGGTGTCCTCTTTGGCATTGCAATTGGCCTCTACAAACATAGATAACTCTTGATTTTCTTGATAAACACCAAAAGGAGCATCCTTTGCTGTAACTGATTTCAATCCAAATTCTCCTCTGGTTAGAGTAAAGCAATCTATGAAACATACATATGTATTGTTATTGGCAACTCTATCCCTTACATTGAATCGGATTGTGTTAGCACCCTCTGTGAGATACAGTGAATTTGTATGATACCACGCAATCTGATTATCGTCTTTAAGTGTAGCAAACTGCTCTCCGGTGAGCATTACCTCTTCACCGCCGTTTACCTGTACATATATGGGAGATGACCATCCGCCCGGTGCAAGGGGTGTGGATGCGATATCCATGGCATATATGCCGTCTTTATCTGCTGTAACTTCCCACTGTACATAATACTCCACATCATTTGAGGGTTTGCTGTACAGATTTATATATTGCTTTTGACTGCATGCGGATTTACCCTGAATGGTACTTCCTGCCGAAGTGGCAAAATTACATGCCTTAAATGCTTCTCCCTCAATCAAATAGTCGTATGAAGTCTCTGCTGATGCCATAACAGGGAGTGCAGATAATAACATCATAAATATAAGGACAAAAGATACTAAACGTAATGATTTTTTCTTTGTCATACTAAACCTCCTTAAAAGTGCTGTATACTTTTCAAGGTGACATATATCATATTATGCCACCTTGAATCAATTAAATCTTACTTGGAAATTGATGCCGTAATAGGTACTAATGTTTCAAAATCACTCCAAATAAACGCCTTTACAAAATCACCGGCTTCATAATCTGTTACGGTATACTCAGCTAACGCATCTCCGGGTATTTCTGCAGTAAGCGTGCAGGGCTCAATTGAGAAGTCTACTATGGACTTGTCGGCTCTGTAGTGAGCAAGTATTATCTTTACTGTACCGCCTTCTGCAGCAGTGATTTTTGCACTTGCCTTTATAGCAAGTCCTTCGCTGAGTGCATCAATGGCACTGTCGTCTGCTTTAGTGATAGCAAAAGATGATACAATATAGTCTGTTTCAGGAGCTACAGGTCTTGTGGTCAACGATGGCTCCCATACATAATAAGAAGGCATTATACACATACAATCAAATACTCCGGTATACTTACTGCTGGAATTAGTATCATTGATAAGATACCTGATATTTCTATTTCCTTCTTCTAAATCCAATGTCACACTTCTCCAACCGTATACATACGTACTTCCCATCCATACATCACCGCCGTATGGAGTCGTATCTTTTTCTGCGCCATCAACTAAAATTTTAGCATTAGAAGCATTGCTATGCTCACTTTTGGTTGCATGAAGCCAAATTGTATATGTACCGGTCTCCGGTATTTTCACACGAAAATCAAGATAATAACCATCCGACCCGGGTGCTGCGGATTGATTCAGAAGAAAAGCTTTATCGGAAAAAGCACCGCCCTTATCACCGGAATAATCAAGATGCTTATAGCCGGTCCATGCATTAACAACAACATCATCTTCTTCAAGCCAAGCATAACCATCTGTAAACCCATCTCCATCTGGTGCAGAAGGTTTTTCTGTAATAGATGGTTCCCAAGTGTATTCTGATGGTATTATGCACATACAGTCAAACATAGCCTGATATTTGCTTGTGGTAGCCGCTTTAGAGTCAATAAGATATTTTATGGTGCGCTCACCTAATTCCAGTGTTGCGGTAGCTTTTCTCCAACCATATACAAAAGTTGAACCAACCCAACCGTCTGCGCCATAAGCCTCATCGGATAATAAATTTCCGTCTATGTATATTTTTGCAGGTGATGCCTGATTATGTCCGGTCTTAGTACCTCTTAGCCATAATGTATAATCTCCTGCTACCTTTACGTCTATCTTAAACTCTATATAATAACCATCTTCTCCCGGATCAACTGCAGTGTTACAGCCAAGCATGCTATTACCAGATAATCCATAGCTTTCACCGCTAACTGTTTTTACAAATCCATCACTGTTACCCGTGCTGTTTTTATAATAAATATCTGTTTCCTCAAGCCAAAAATAACCATCACTACTTGGAGATATAACACTTCCCGAAGCATTTACACTAATACAAATTAATGACATTACCATCACCATAGCAAGTGTCAATGCTAAAATTTTCTTAACCTTCATAATTAATTCCTCCTGAAATTAAAATTTTTAATCATCCCTTCACCGCTCCGGCAGTAATACCGTTTACGTATGTCTTCATAGTAAGTGATACCAGCACCATGAGTGAAAGGGTCACTATAGTATAAGCTGCCATCTGCACGCCATAATCTGTGCCGTAGGCGCCTGCGAAACTCGTAAGTCCTATTGCCACGGTCTTGAGGCTGTCATCACGAAGGATAACAAGGGGCCATGTGTATTGACTTACCGAGTGAAAAAAAGTAAATAACGCACAGGTGAGTACAATCGGTTTGGAAAGCGGTATCAATAGATGTGTTATTACCTTGAATTCTCCTGCACCGTCAATCCTGATTGCTTCAAAGATGTCATCAGGTAATCCCTGAAAGAAGCTTTTTGACAGCATCATGGGCATAAATGACAACCCTGCCACCAAGGGGAGCACAGCTCCCAGGTGAGTATTGTACAAGCCCAGCTTGTATGCGTTCAAAAAGTTTGGTATCATCACCAGTGTAGCGGGGAGCATCTTGAACATCATGATGATGGCAAAGAGCAGATTCTTGCCCTTGAACTTCATCTTAGCAAATGCATATCCCGACAGCACCGATACCGTTGTTACAAAAAACACCGTCATAGCTGAAACCTTGATAGTATTAAATACATATTTGCCTATAGCATCCCAGGCTACAGAGTAATTATCCCATCTGGGAGGCACAGCTATACCCCAGAAGTTTACTGCAAACTGAAAGGTGCTCTTAGTAGATGTGGCTATCATGAGATACAGTGGAAAAACCGTAATCACTATAGCAGCGGCAAGCAGAATACCGCAGATTATCTTGCCTGTAGTTAACTTCTTATTATTCATCCTTGTCACCTCTCTGCAGCAGTCTTGAAAGTATAAATGTTATAACGAAAAGCACCATAGCTATAGCGCAGGCATATCCGAACTCCGACTCACCTGCTGTACCGAATGCCTTCTGATACATATAAAGCGCCGGGGTAAGTGTGGCGTTATTGGGGCCGCCGCTTGTTAATATGAGAAACTTTTCATAATCCTGGAACTGACCTATAAATGCTATTACATAGAAGCTGGCTATAAGCGGCATCATCATGGGCAGCTCTATCTTGAAAAATTGCTGAAATGCATTGGCTCCGTCTATCTTGGCTGCCTCCACCAGAGATTCATCCATAGACTGAAGTGATGCAAAGTACATCAGAAACGAAAGCCCGTTAACCCAGGGGAAGCCGATGAAAATCACAGCCAGAATAGCTGTCCTCTCATCTCCCAGAAGATTTGGTGAAGCCATACCCAGGTACTCCGCTATGCGTGCTATGAGGCCTATATTTGGATAGTAAATAAACTTCCAAAGCATCATTGTAACTACCGTGGGTACTACTGTGGTGATAGTAAATGCCGAACGTATGATATATTTAAGCCTTTCGCTTGAAAGCATATATGTAAATTTGGCGGTTATAATGGGAGATACAAAGCACACATTCATTCCTAAAAACAAATAGAACAAATTGCCCATTGACTTCCAGAATAACCTGTCATGAAACAGAATATCAACATAATTCTTTATACCTATGAAGTCATTTATGGTCATACCGTCATTTCTGTAAAATGAGGTCTTAATCGCCGTGAAAAACGGCCACGCCGAAAACACAAGCAGGAATATAATCATAGGTGCCACATATATATACGGCATAAAAGTCGATAGTCTGAGTCTGCGTTTAATCCCTCTGCTGTTCATTTAATTCTAATCCCTCTTTTCTGTACTTAGCCGGAGAAACATTGGCATACTTCTTGAATGTCTCTCTGAAATACTTGTCATCCTTATAGCCCACAATGGTGGCTATGGTCTCTATACTGTAGTTGGTCTTTATGAGGTACTCCTTAGCCATATTAATTCTAAGACCGATTATATAATCGGTGTACGTCATACCGAATCTCTTTTTTAGTGACCTGCTGAAATGTGAAATTTCAAAGTGAAACATCTCAGCAAGCTTATTTAATGCTATATCCTCATTGAAATGAGATTCTATATATGCAACGGCTTTGTCCAGCTCGCTGCTGTAATGCTCGGGTTTGCTTTTTTGTGTGGAGAGCTTAGCCGATATATCGGATATAATATTGGTAAGCACCGGTATATCTATAGGCTTTAAAAGATATCTGTAGACTCCGTTTTCGATAGCTTTCTGCGCATATTCAAATTCCTGATATCCGCTGAGGATGATGATATAGCCACTGTAGCCTATCGCCTTTAGCTTGGAGAGCATCTCCAGGCCGTCTGCACCCTTCATCTTGATATCCGTTATGAGGATATCGGGATTGGTGCTTTGTACCAGCTCTATGCCCTCGTGGGCATTGGAGGCAGTGCCGGCTACACTTATATTGAATTCTTCCCAATTTATTATTTTCTTGAGACCCTCCACAATCAGGAATTCATCATCTACAAAAACCACCTTAAACATCATCTTTCACCTCTCTTATACATGGTATATGGACCAGGATTTGCGTGCCCGAATTGCTGAATACATCTACGCCGTATTTGTCGCCGTATGTGAGCTTTATCCGTGAGTTTACATTCTTTATACCTATGCCCATCGTTGTATCCTCTGTTTTGGAGAGGCTTGCCTTTATATCTGCCAGTCTTTGCGGCTCAATACCCACACCATTGTCCTTGATTACTATAGCCAGTTCATCATTAATCTTCTCCGCCACGATTGCTATCTCCCAGGTACCCTGCTTATTTTGCAGACCATGCTTTATGGAGTTCTCCACAAATGGCTGCAGCATAAACTTCAATGTTTTGCATGAATACAGACTTTCATCTACTATTACCTTGTATGTGAAATCATTGTTGTATCTGTATTTAAGTATTCTGAAATAATTCTCCACATTGTCTGCTTCTTCTCTTAGGGTAACCTCGTTTTCGGAGCTTAGGTTAAATCTGAGCATGTTTCCAAGGCAGGTTACCGCGTTATTGACATCCTCGTTTCTGCCTATCACACTAAGCATCTGTATAATCTGCAGAGTATTGAATAAAAAATGCGGATTCATCTGATATTCATATGACTTCAGCAGTGATATCTGCAATTGCATCTCCTTTTGATGATTAAGCTCAGTCTGCTCTACGAGCTTTTGAGTCATATCATCAAACACTGCTTTAATTCGCTCAGCCTCATCCCGATTTAAGTCGTCGGATATCATGACATGACCATCATTTAACACTGTAATAGACTTAACCAACTCGTTAATGGGTTTACCAAGTCTCTTGGTAATAAAATACGAAAATACAGCCATGAGCACCATACACATCAATGTAAGCGATATTAACAAAACAAGTGTCTCATGACTTTGCTTCGCTGTAAGCTCCGTGCTGAAATAGCTCACACTTCTCCAGCCGGTAATCATTGACTCGCTTTCATTACAAGCATATACATTGCCTTTGGAATCAGATATGTTATTACCCGACCGAGAAAAATATTCATCATATTTCTGTCCTACTGCTTCATTATCCGTGGAAATAACAATCACACCGTCATCATCCACAAACAGGATTCCCGTACCTACCTGTACACCGGAAAAATAATCTCTGTTTATATCTCCGGAATCTACATATACAAGCATACTGCCAAGGTATTGTTTTTCAAAATTATCATTTACATATACTATATCTCTATAGAGCACGCAGGCATGGTCACCTTTGTCAGTGCTGTCATAAAACCATACATTCTTTTTATTATGCTTTACTTCTTTCCGGCGTGCATTCTCCATAAGTTCAAGGCGTTTGGCAAGACCCCCGATTGCTTCACCGGCACTGTAATTATTGCCCTTATTATCAACATAGAACACCGACAGCACCTCTCTGCTATCTGCACACAAGGTCTCCACCAAACTTTGAATGTTATGCTTATAATTTCCTACCACAAAGTTTTTATCGGCTATAAGAAAACTCCTGGCTATCTCTACTCCGCCAAAACGCTCCTCTACATTTTTAAGTCTGTTGCTTAGCTCTGTCTCAGCAAAGTAAACTATATTTTTTGCATCAGTGCTTATTATATCCCTTTTTTCGGAATATGTTTTATACATTACAGATGAGACTATAATTAATATAGTTATGAGTATTCCTATGATGTAGAAGATATAGTACTTTCCCCACAAGGGTATTCTTTTCATGGCAATTCTCCTTACGTTTTATTAATTTCCATATACGCCGATATTAATCCGCGTATATGGAAATTGTACCACAAAATCATACCTAAAGGAATAAAATTTTATAGTTGTATGACAACAAGTTATTTTTTGTAATTTTCTCCGATAAAGGGCATATCTGCAAGACCGTAATCATTTTCTGCGTTTATTTTATTTGTTTCCATATACTTTACAGCCCATGCTTTAATACTTTCCTGGATTTCCTTATAATCCTTGTCGGTAAGCTTGACACTCTTGCCAAATGCAACCTCGCTGAAGATGTCTTCAAATGTTTTACCTGCAGCGCTGTCACCCACGTTATATAGAATTACCAGCGGATATCCATCCTCTATAAAAGCATCAAATATAGGATCTACATCTACATCATTTATTGATGGTATCTGATATGTTTCATTTACAAATGCAGAATACTGCTCAGGAGCTGTGAGGTACATAAGGAAATCAATGGCCGCTTCCTTAGCACCCTCCTGCTTGTTTACGGAAGATGTGATTGCTACAGTCTGAACTGCGTTTAGTGTCATACCTTTGCCGGCGAACTCGCTGTTCTTCTTGGTAAGAAGTGGGAATCTGAATACACCGGGTTCAAAGTTGATTTCATCATTTTTGAGAAGTCCTACTATATCCCAGGAGCCACTGTTTAAGTGTGTAGCCTTACCTGAAAGGAAAAGTGTCTTGGCGGAAGCTTCGTCCAGACCGGAGGCATTGGGCGAATACTTAGCGTATTCCTTGGTGAGCTCCAGGTATCTCTCAAAGTCCTCCTGATGCTCCTTATTCTTGGTGATGTCGTATGCACCGGTATCGATAGCCTTAACTACCTCATTCTTACTGAAATATGAATCGCCATTGAGATTAAGTGTATCATCGGCTAGCCATCTTTCAAGTGCTACTCCGCCCATGAGCTCACGGCTGAGCCATCTTATGGCATCCTTCTTCTGACCCATAAATGCATTAGGAATCTTACCGGCTTTTTCTATCGCCTTACAATTAGCTATAAATTCATCCCAATTCTTGGGAACCTTAAGTCCAAGCTCTTTATATGTATCCTTATTGTAATACATAGCTACACCGGTCTGGAACAGAGGAATGTTGACCTCCGGTGCAATCCTGTATTCATGAGCGGCATCCAGAGTGCCGTCTATAAAGGAATCCCTCCATATCTTTTTGGTATATGGATTTTCACCCTCCAATGCATCCTTGATGTTTATAACAGCTCCTGCCTGATACTGACCGATTAGTGTAGGTGCATAGTTAAGCTCTATCTCGGGCAGGTCATCTACGGACATCTGAGTCTTTATCCAATCCTGATAGCCTGATGCCGCCTGAGGTACAAGCTCGATGTTTACATCCGGGTGAGCCTTCTCGTAGCTCTCTTCTATCTTGCGGAGCGCTGTTTCCATTTCCTTACCGGTGCTTGGTTCCCAGAAAGAAAATCTCAGATTAATCTTGTCTCCGTTTGCATTGGAATTTGCCGCCTTGTCCTTACAACCGGCAAAGATACCCATTGTCAAACTGAGAGCGCATATACATGCTACAATCTTTTTCATAATATACCTCCTATTTTTTTAACGTAAGTATATTATACTATTTATTTGAAAAATTTTTTAGGGGTTATGTTGTGAAAAATAGGTGGTAATTTTGCTTTTTTAGTGATTTATTAACATTATTTAAGAAAAAACAATCTGAACAAACACACATCTTCGGTGTGTACTTATAATATCAAAAAGAGGCTGTAAAAAGTCTGTTTCGGAATGTCGGCAAGCGCCATTCCCTACAATAGCTCATGTAGGATTCGGCGGTTTCCGACGAACCGCAATTCTGACTTTTTTACAGTCTCTTTTTTGAGTATATTATTAATATTTTCCGGGAGAGACACCGGTCATTTTGCTGAACAATGTGTTAAAATAACTGACATTATTAAATCCGCATGCATTTGCAATCTCCGTTTGCGTATACAATCCGCTTTTAAGCATATCTTTTGCTTTTTCTATTCTTAAATGATTTATATACTTAAGTGGTGATAAACCGGTATAAGCTTTAAATTTATTTCTGAACATTGATATGTTCATATGAGTAAGTGCACTAAGGCATCCAATATCAATTGTATGTTGATAGTTATTTTCAATATATTCAATTGCCGGATATATATCCTTTAAATAATTATTTTCATAAATTGTATCATTTAACAGATAGTATATTATCAGTTGTACCGTGCTACTGCTGAATAGTTTATGCGCAACACCCTTTTTGGAGTTTATATAAACAATTTGTTTAAATGCTTCAAGCAAGCGCGCCGAGTGTACAACCCTCGGCAAAGTCTGCAGAGGAATTACCGTGTCGCTCTCTATATTGAATGATATAATGATGTATTTAAACACTTCTCCGTCTACGCAGGAAATACAGTAATTACTCTCTTTAGAAAGATAAACCACATTGTCTTTGCATAGTGTAGCAGTTTCTGCGTGAGAAAAATACTCTGCTTTGCCGTCCAATACGTAAATCAGACCGCAGCACGGTCTGGAAGCACACTCATACCTCCAGTCTGATGCAGCCTCCTTCTCCAGGGCATATTCAACATCCGATACGGTTATATTAAAATTGTTATAATCATTTGAAATCATATCACACCTCCGCCAAAATTAAAGAGGCTGTAAATAAAGTCAGTATTGCGGTTCGTCGGCAAGCGCCGAACCCTACATGAGCTATTGTAGGGAATGGCGCTTGCCGACGTTCCGGATGTTGTGACTATTTTACAACCCTATTATTTTTTATCGTTATTTCTTATCTCCACTCTTCTTATCTTACCGCTGATAGTCTTGGGGAGTTCATCCACGAAGTCTACTATTCTGGGGTATTTATAAGGAGCAGTGTGTGTCTTGACATATGTCTGGATTTCCTTTTTGAGCTCGTCGGTGCCCTCGGTGCCCTTTACAAGCACTATGGTAGCCTTTACAATCTGACCTCTGATTTCATCGGGAACGGCAGTTATAGCACACTCCAATACATATGGAAGCTCCATGATTACGTTTTCAATCTCAAAGGGTCCTATGCGGTATCCGGAGGACTTGATTACATCATCTATACGTCCTACATACCAGAAGTAACCTTCCTCATCCTTCCAGGCGAGGTCACCCGTGTGATACATGCCATCGTGCCATGCTTTCTTAGTAGCTTCTTCATCTCTGTAGTATTCGCTGAAGAGTCCGGGCGGTACAAGTCTATCTGTCTTTACTACTATTTCTCCTGTTTCACCCACACCTACGCTGTTGCCCTCGTCGTTTACGATGTCTATATCATACATGGGGCTGGGTTTACCCATAGAGCCCGGCTTTGCCTTCATGCCTCTCAATGTGCCTACCGTGAGGGTAGTTTCTGTCTGACCGAAGCCCTCCATGAGTGTGAGGCCTGTAGCCTTTTTCCACTGTTCGAATACTTCGGGATTGAGTGCTTCTCCGGCTGTGGTGGAGTATTCAATTGTGGTAAGGTCGTACTTGCTCAAATCCTCTTTGATGAAGAATCTGTACATAGTAGGCGGAGCACAGAAGGTGGTGATATTGTACTTCTTAAACATAGGCAGTATGTCACCTGCGTCAAATCTGTCGAAGTCGTACACAAATACTGCAGCTTCGCAGAGCCACTGACCGTAAATCTTGCCCCACAGAGCCTTACCCCAGCCTGTGTCGGAGATAGTAAAGTGAAGTCCTTCGGGGTTTACATTGTGCCAGTATTTAGCTGTGATGAAGTGACCCAGCGGATACTTGTGGCTGTGAGCTACAATCTTGGGGTAGCCTGTAGTACCGGAGCTGAAAAGCATAATCATATGGTCATTGCCGCAAGCGGTGTCGGGCTTCCTGTCATAAACATCGCTGAAACGGTACATCTCCTCTTCAAAGCTGTGCCAGCCCTCTCTGGTGCCGTGTGCCATTACTTTAATCTGCACACTGGGGCACTTAGCTGCTGCCAAATCTGCCTGGTGAGCTGTATCACCGTCGCCGGTGCAGATGATAGCCTTAACGGATGCTGCATTGAAACGGTACTCGAAGTCATGCTCTACGAGCTGATTGGTAGCCGGGATAGCTACAGCACCGATTTTGTGAAGAGCGAGGATAGAGAACCAAAACTCGTAGTGTCTCTTGAGTACCAGCATCACTATATCACCCTTCTTGATACCCAGGCTTTCAAAATAGTTTGCAGTCATATTGGAATACTTCTTAAGGTCTGCAAATGTAAATCTTCTCTCCTGTTTATCTACAGATACATGGAGCATAGCCATCTTGTCCGGGCATTTCTGTGCAAGTGCGTCTACGCAGTCAAATGCAAAGTTGAAATTATCATCATCCTTAAAGCTGATTTCCTTAAGTCTCTTTTTATCGTCTTTTACTGTGTTTACAAATTTTTTGTATACAGCTGTCTTGGGCTGCTCTATAACCTTTGTCTCTCTGTTGAGATCAAACACAGGCTCCTTGGCTTCATCACCGTGCATTACCATGGCGTAGATTTCCACATCTTTGCCGTCGAGCGCTACGAGAGCATGAGGCATGGTGCTGTTATAGTAGATTGTGTCGCCGGGTTCAAGGACCTCCACACTGTCTCCTATATACGCCTTGAGTCTGCCACTGATTACGATATCAAACTCCTGACCGCTGTGTGCAGCATAATGGGGGTTCTTTTCGTCCTCCTCGCTGTAGGGAATCTTAACCCAGAAAGGCTCTGCTGTTTTCTTTTTAAACATAGCCGCCAGGTTCTTGTAAGTATAGCCCTCGCGTCTGGTAATGGGGAGACCTTCACCCTTTCTGGTGAGCTCATAGCCCGAAAGTGTGGGGCTGGAGCCCTTCAAAAGGTCGGTAGGGTCTACGCCGAATGCCTTGGCGCACTTGTAGATGAATGTAAAGTTAAAGTCCTTGCTGCCGCTTTCAAATTCGTTGTATTCCTCTACGGTTACGCCTGTTTTCTTAGCCATGTCTTCTACGGAAAGTGACAGCAATTCTCTGGTCTGCTTAATTCTAAGCGCTACCTCTAAAAGCTGCTTCATTTCCTGTGCCTGTTCAAATACTTCTCCGTTCATGTGATTACCATCCTTTCATTGAATCTGCCGGGCGGTAATTTCCTTGAAAATAAAAAATTCCGCCTCAAAGTTCCTCTTTGAGACGGAATGTATATTCCGCGGTACCACTCAAATTGCATAAGCCTTAAGCTCATGCCACTCACAGACTCTAACAAGTCCTATGCACTGACGCTGCATTTCTCGGGATACGCCTACTTACACAAGAGTGTTCGGGTATCCGGCTCGGAAGTGATGGGTCATTGGGAAACTCAACCATTGGCTCGCAGCAACCGCCAACTCTCTCAAGGTCTTATATCCCGACCGTCTTCGTCATAGCCTTTCTTTATTAAACTATGCGTATATATTATCACAGTTTAAAAATTTTGTCAATAGTTTTTTTGAAAAATTTTATTCCAGAATATTCGTAGTTATATAATCAACTCCATATGATATCAGTGCATGAGCAGTTTCCTTTTCATCAACTGTCCAGCAGTTTACCTCTATGCCGTACTTGTGGAGCTCCTCCACTCTATCGGCGGTGAGTGCCTTGTATCTTATATCAAGGTCCATGCCGCTCTGTTTAAGCTTGGATACAAGGTCTATGGACCATTCCTTTACAAGGAACTGTACTTTTTGATTTGGGTTAATCTTTTTTATCTCTGCGAGATTATCAAAGCAGAATGATATAAATACTGTTTTATCAAGGTAATCTGCCGATTTAATCAGATTATATATTCTTAGTATATCCTCCGCCTTCATGGCTTCTTTTAGCTCCAAAACGGCGATTTTATCATATTTTTTGCATATTCTTATGTATTCGTCAAGTGTGGGCAGTGTCAGGTCGCTGCGCGGTGCACCATCGTATTTATCAATTATTCTCAGTTTCTTTAACTCATCACCTGCGGCATTCTCTACAACCATATCGACATCTGTCACTCTCTCGGCGTTGCTGTCATGAATTATGATGAGGGTACCATCCTTTGCCACGTGCACGTCTGTCTCTATACCCCAGTAGCTACGGTTGCCTGCCGCCACAAAGGCAGCATTGGTATTCTCGGCTTCTATGCCGCTTAATCCTCTGTGCGCTATGACCTTTACTCCTCTGCTGTCAATTTTAATTGTGTTCATAAGAAATCCCCCCAAAGTGATATTAATATCAGTATATCACTATATGGGGGGAATTGTCAACTTATTACCAATCAAAAATCAAAATCTTCCTCAATATCATCCATTGATTTTTCAAAGATTTTGTATTCGTCCATACCTTTTATGGGATTGTATTTTGCACCTTTTTTGAGGGCAAATTCAATCTCGTAGTCATCTTCATCTATAATCAGGCTAAAGCCCTTTTTGTTCGAGATTTTGCCCTCGGCGAGTGTGTATGTACCCTTGTCGTCATCATAGTAATCGTCTTCATACTCTCTCTCGTACTTGGCATCAACCTTGAATTTGCCGTTATTCAAGTTAGCTGTATGACTTCTTTCATTTTCGTATCTGTAGTCATTGCCGGATTCACCTTTGTATTCTTCGAGCAGTGTGACGGTATAGTCAATTTTGTTGTCCTTGGGTATTAAATTACCTTTAAAATCAAGGGAATAAATCTGCTCGTTTTCATCATTCTCAGCTTTAAGCTCCACTGTGAAATCATCTATGATATTCTTAGTGTTGTGAGCCATGAGAGCCACGTATGCATCAACATCTTCTTCCGGCTCAAATTCACATTTAATGCCTAAGAGCATATTGGAGCTTAAGTAGTATCTCAAGGTAAAATCTTCAATCTCTAAATCCTCGGCAGCATCTATACCTTCGTCGATTATATCTTCAAGGCTTTCTCCGTCTGTCTCAATATCACGAAGTTTCTTTATGAGACCCTCGTCATTTTTGGCAATTTCCAGATAAGCAACCAAGAGGTCCTTCAGGTCATCACCGTCATAATCCATGGATATAACCTTTACGTTTTTATTTTTACCGTTGATTTCATACTTTTCTTTGGATTTGGAAAGGTTGTCTCCGGAATCTATGAAGTTCTTGGTAGCCTTCATCACTTCTTTTTTCAGTGACTTTACATCGCTGTCGTTTAAGTCCGCCTTGCCGAATACCTCCTTAAATGATGCGCTGAGCTCGTCACTAAGCTCCATATCAAGCTCATCGGCAAAGTCGCTGTCATTAAAGTCCTTGCCGAAGGTCTTGGCATCTATATGCATGTATTCGTCATCATTATAGTCCGGAAGTGCCAGTCCTATCTTATCGTTATCCCACATGAACTGACCTTCAATTTTTTCATAATCATCAGCTTCAAATTTCCCGGAGAGCTTGTCCTTGGAGCCGAGGTAATCCAGCTGTCCTTCAAAAGTGAAGTCATTGTCAACATCCATCTTTAATACAGCGGTATAATCCTTGTCAGATTTTAAATCAAAGCCAAGTATACCTTTCATCAGTTCTTGTGCATCACCTATAAGCGTATCTACCGTTTTGGAAGCTGCAACTTCTACATAAGCCTTGGGCATTATGGCTCCCATCCATGCACCTCTGGCAGCAAACAATCCTCCGGCAACTACCACAACAGCCGCAGCAATACCGGCAATGACACCCGGTTTGATGCCGGGTTTTCTGTTTTTATTAAGTATATCCGGGTCTATGTACTCCTGCTGTGGCTGCTCCGGCACATTTCCGGTTTCTGTAACGGCAGCCTCCGGCACGGTATCTTCACAAGCTACAGACTCAACCGGCGCCGCCTGTTCATTCTCTGTTACAGGGCTTGCCGATTCCGGAAGCTTGATACCGCATCCGGTGCAAAAGCCTTGACCATCGGGGTTTTCTTTACCGCAATTTACACAATACATAGTCTTTATCTCCTTTGTCGAAATTAATTCTTTTATTAACTTAGATTATATCACCATAGTCGAATTTTGTCAATTATAATGCATATATAACTATATAAAAAATATCCCCTTGCATTTAAAGAAATAAAGTGGTATAATCAATATGGGGAATGCATAAATCCTTCCCCTACACTGATTAGTATAGTTTAAGATGTCGCAATGCGTCATCCATCAAAAATGTATTTATCAAACAATATAAAGGAGTGTATATTAATGTCAAACATATGGCACGCTATAAACCCAAGAAGAATATCAAAAGATAAATTCGTAGCAGTTATAGAAATCCCCGAGTGCTGCAAGAATAAATACGAAATGGACAAGGACACAGGGCTTTTAAAGCTTGACCGTGTACTCTACACCTCTACCCACTATCCTGCAAACTACGGCTTCATACCCCGTACCTATGCCGAGGATAATGACCCCCTTGATGTACTGGTGCTTTGTCAGGAGACTATAGTGCCCATGACACTGGTAGAGTGCTACCCTATAGGTGCGCTTAAGATGACCGACAATGACGAAATTGATGAAAAAATCATAGCTGTACCTGTAAACGACCCCACCTACAGCAGTTATACAGATATATCACAGCTACCGTCACATATTTTTGACGAAATATCACACTTTTTCAGAGTGTACAAGTCCCTGGAGGGCAAGGAAACTGCGGTGGACGTAACCGTGTCTGCAGCAGAATCGAAAGAAATAATAGAGAAATGCATAAAGCTTTATAAGGATACTTATTGCTGATGTATGCAAAATGCAGCTGTGCCCAAGCACAACTGCATTTTATTTATCTGTACAAATAAAATCCATTACCTACAATTTTCTGAGACTCTGAGAATACTACAAACGCAGTCTCGTCAATTGCCAGGATTTTCTTTTGAAATTCTTCTGTCTCGCTGTCTTTCAATGCGCAGAAGAGCATCTTTTTGTTTTCTTGTGAATATGCACCCTTTACATCTATTAGTGTAACTCCTCTGGGTGATGTAGACACAAGCTTCTCTGAAATTTCCTCACCTTTGTCGGTGATAATAAATGCTATTCTGGAGAAATTAAGCTTGGCAATAAGCCAGTCTATAGCCGTGGTGGATACAGCAAGAGCTATAATACCGTAGCAGGTAAGGTTAATCTCACCAAACACTATAAGGGAGGCAGCTATAATCATACCGTCTGCTATAAGCAGCAGCTTGCCAATGGGCATAGTGGGGAATTTCCACTGAAATATCCTGCCCAGTATATCAGTACCGCCGCTGGAAGCACCTGTAGCAAAAGCTATACCCAAGCCTATACCGTATATTATAGAACCGAAAACCGCCGCCAGAAGCAAATCAATCTCTACAGGCGGTAAATACGAGAACAGCTCCACAAAGATGGACAGTACACCCGATACATAGATAGTCCTGCCTACAAATTCCTTGCCGAGGATTTTGCACCCTATCAAAAGCAAAGTAAAGTTAATAACCGCAAAGCTGAGACCGGTAGACACACCCAGTGTATGATGCAATATGGTAGCCACACCGGATACACCGCCGTTTACTATCTTATTGGGAGTGAAAAACACGCTGATTGCAAATGCCACAATTACAGCGCTTAGTGTCCTCAAAAGATAGATTTTGAAGCGTTTTGCGGTAACCGGGGAGTTTTTGGTATTGGCATTTTGTGTTAAAGCTGCTCGTTTCATATGTACACCTCTTCTTTGATTTATAAGCAAGTATTTTTCGGTGCATCGTAAACGCTGCACCCTACCAAAAAAGGGGATACCGCACCGGGTACGGTATCCCACAAATATATTTTGCCACAAAAACAGTCAAATGTCAACTGTTTGGTTAAATATTATATGAAGATAAGTACTTCTTAGTGTTCTGACACATTTCATCAAAGAGCTTTCTTGCATCGTCCTGACCTATGGTAACGAGGGGATCATTTGCAAACACTCCGAAGATTCTGTCCACATCTCTGTCTGCCATAGCTTCGTTTAGCTCTTCCTGAGAAGCACAAATTCTGGCAATCATAGCATAGATACTCTTGGGGATTTCTCCTGCAAATACAGGGTTGAGCTTATCGGAACGGAATACCGCATTGCTCTCTACTACTGCTCCGAGAGGAAGATTGGGTATCTGACCTCTGTTGGGGATATTTACATTAGTAACAAGCTCACAAAGACCCAGAAGCGCTCTCATCTGGTTTACGCCTTCTTCGCCTGTGTTTTTAATCTTGCACTCTTCTTCGCCGCTTACCAGACGTGCACTCTTTGCCAGTCTTTCCTTGAGGTCATTCTTTCTCCAGGCAACAGTGGTAAGACCGAAGTGCATTTCCTTAACTCTCTCGGGGCTTGCAAGATACCACTTGCCTTCACAGAATTCTGCAAGGTGTCTGTCTCCTGCTGCAGCTATCCAGCCGTACTTTAAGAATAAATCCATCTTTACCTTCTGCTCACTGTGGAAGCTGCTGTTCATCCAGTTGGTTTCTGCGTTTGACTCGGTATATCCGGTCTCGGCATACTTCTCACAGAACTTTCTGTACAGTGGGAAAAGGTCAACATTTTTATATGTAGCCTGTGTGAGCCATGTGAAGTGGTTAACTGCTACAGGGTTAACCTTGATATCATGTCTCTCAACGTCTTTAATACCAAGCTCTTCCTTAACAACATTTACGAGGACTTCCTGTGTACCGAATACTTCGTGACAGCATCCGAAAGCCTTGATTTCAGGGAATACTCTGTAGAGTGTCCTTACGCACAGTGTCATAGGGTTGGTGTAGTTGATAACCCATGCATTGGGGCTGTACTGCTTTATAGCTTCGGCGATTTCTTCAAACATAGGTATGGTACGCATGGCACGAACTATGCCTCCGGGACCGGAGGTATCGCCTACGGACTGATAGATACCGTACTTTTCGGGGCAATGTACATCGGAGTCCATTTCGTCAAATGTACCGGGCATTATGGATATAACAACGAAGTTTGCATCTGTGAGTGCTTCACCTATGGTCTCTACAGCCTTGTAGTTCCACTCTGACTTAGCGCCCTCTACGCTGTTGAATTTATTTCCTATGATTTCGTTAGCCTGAGCCGCCGGGAAGTCTATGTCGTAGAGGTCTACTCTACCGGACATATCGTCGCAGGAAGCCAGGTCACTCATAAGACCCCAAGCCCAACCTCTGGAGCCGCCGCCTATGTAGGCAATCTTTACATCTTTTGCTTTACCGTCAACAAATTGCATTTAAATCCTCTCCTAAAATTTAATTTTGTTGACTATATTATAATTCAAAAGAAATTCGTTTTCCTTTAATATTTTGACTATATATGCATAAAAACACTAAAATTTTGTCAATATTTAAATAAAGCAAATAATAAATTGAGGTAATTGAGGTTTTCCTCTTTTATTCATCATCCGTTGCTTTTTCTTTAGCTTTTATGGTTATTGAATTTGCGAATTCCTTTAAATCATCATAAAACACTTTTCTGTCACCTATAATCTCCTCTACACGGGCTGAGGTTTCCTTAATGGCGTTCATGTATTCTTTTTCCTTGAACCGAATAAATTCATCATACTTCTTTATGGCTAACTTTCTGTTGCGAGGCCATAAGAGGCTTTTGATTTTGCCTTTTTCATTTCTTAAATCAGCTATAAAGCTCTCGTATTCGGGCTCTGCCTGGCAGTGCCTTATGAAGAAGTCCAGACTAAAATCCCTGCCTTTAAGCTCCAGATTAAACCACAGCTCGTATGAATCCCAAACAGCTCTAAGCATATGATACTGATTATCAATCATCATCTGATCCATGATGGTAAACGGATTCTTGGGTTTATCTTTGTCCTCCGGACCGAAATATGCAATTGTTGTACCCATAAAAAACTCCTCCTAAAATAAAAAGTGCGTCAACCGAAGTCAACGCACCGAAAAACGCAAACTCCGATTGTCGCGAAACAATTTTAACAGAGTGAGTTATCTACCCTAAACGTAGGAATTTGCGCTTTTGCTAAATTTCTAACGTTTAGGGTACTACAAAAAAGGGTATAAAATACCCATAAAAAAGATAACTCCATAATTTTTCAATTTTAAAATTGTTTCGCACAATTATAATACCACAAAATTACAAAGTTATCAATAGTTTTTTATGATTTTTTCTTAATATATAACACAAATCCGGCAGAGCAATGCCAACCGCCCTGCCGGATAATATTTAATTAATCGTCTATTGAATTATCAGTAGCTCTGGCATAGATATCCATAACTTCTTTAGAAGGAGCTTTATCCAGAAGTGTTACAACTATTGCTGCCAGCGCACCGATTATAAATCCGGGTATAATCTCGTAGACACCGGTAATTGCCGTGAGTGCCTTGCCATTTGCTACGGGGAGCCACAGCCAAGCCATATCCACTACAGCACCTACCACTATGCCTGCTACAGCACCCTTGTATGTAAATCTCTTCCAGAAAAGTGAGAAGAGTACCGCAGGACCGAACGCTGCACCGAATATACCCCATGCATTGGAAACCAAATCCATAATAGCCTGAGCTGCCTTACCCTTGCTGCTTGCTATGATATATGCTACCACAGCGATTGCTATAACCACAAGACGACTTACCCAGAGGATTTCTTTATTGGATGCATTCTTGCGCACCAGGGGTTTGTAGAGGTCACTGGTAAAGGATGACGCCGCCACCAGAAGCTGAGAATCGGCAGTGGACATTGATGCCGCTATAATTGCCGCAAGGAGTAGTCCGGCAATAAATCCGGGGAACACATATCTGGCAAGCTTTACAAATACAAGCGCCTGCTTACCCTCCCAGAGAAGGTCTTTGGAAAGGTCAACACCGTTATCATATACAAACATTCTGCCAAGATATGCAATTATTATAGTAGCTGCAAGAGAAAGGACAACCCAAATAATTGCAACCGTAGCGGATTTTTTAACCATTGAAGGCTTTTCAATAGCCATAAATCTTACTATGATATGCGGCATACCAAAGTAACCGAGACCCCATCCCAGACCGGATACGATATCTTTCCAGCTTGCGTTAAAGAAGTTGGCTACAAACTTAAACTCTTCACCGTCTTTGCTATAGTATACGGTATCAAGTGCAGAGAAGTCAAGGTTGTCACCCAAAGCTATGGTGATGGGTACTATCATCAGTGCTGCAATCATAAGCAATCCCTGGAAAAAGTCAGTCCAGCAGACAGCATTAAATCCACCTAAGAATGTGTATACAATAACAATTGCCGCAAATATGAGCATAGCATACTCAGCCTTAAGCGAAGGAACAAGAGTTGTAAATACGTCTGTACCTGCTACAAAAGCCGAAGCCACATAAATAGTAAAGCACACCAAAAATACTACCGCACATATAATGCTCACTGCATGACTCTTGGAGGCAAAACGGTTTGAAAGATACTGAGGCAGGGTGATAGAATCACCGGCAGCCTTGGAAAACTTACGAAGTCTCTTGGCAACCAAAATCCAGTTTGCTGCAGTACCTATGGCAAGGCCTATGCCAATCCACGCCTGACCGAAACCGAATGCCAGTATACTGCCCGGCAAACCCATAAGCAGCCAGGCGCTCATATCGGAAGCCTGAGCACTCATGGCTGTAACCCACGGTCCCATAGCGCGGCCTCCGAGAAAATAATCCTTTTCAGTTACATTTTTGGATTTAAAGAAAAAGTAAATACCTATAGCTATCATAGCTATAAAGTAAAGTACAAATGCAAAAATATCCATTACTTTAATCTCCTATCTTCTAAAAAATTATAATATTTACTATTTTACCATAAAACGTCAAAAAAAGCAATACCAAAAAGCCACAACATCTGCATGAAAGAGATGTCGTGGCTTTACGTTTACATGAATTTGGTTTAATTATTCACCCTTGGGGCCTGCATCGATGATGTGCTGAGGCATGTGAGTGTACTTTTTGAAGTTTTCATTGAACTTCTTAGCCAGGCTCTTAGCGCTTTCTTCGTAAGCGGCCTTATCCTGCCACATATCTGCAGGGTTAAGTACATCGTCGGGTACGTTGGGGCAGCTCTGGGGAATCTTCACATTGAAGATGGGGTCAATCTTGTATTCAACCTTATCTTCATTGAGTTCACCCTTAAGTGCTGCGCTAACCATAGCTCTGGTAAACTTAAGCTTCATTCTGGGAACGTCGCCTGCTTTACCGCCGCACCAGCCTGTGTTTACGAGGAACACATTGGCGCCTGTAGCTGCTACCTTTTCACCGAGCATCTCAGCATACTTACTGGGGTCGAGGGGCAGGAAGGGAGCACCGAAGCATGTGGAGAATGTGGTCTGGGGCTCTGTAACACCTCTCTCTGTACCTGCGAGCTTGCTGGTGTAACCGGATACGAAGTGGTACATAGCAGCATCGTTGTCAAGCTTGGAGATGGGAGGAAGCACGCCGAAAGCATCTGCTGTTAAGAAGATAACAGTATTTGGCTGATTGCCCTGACCGCTGAGCTCTGCATTGGGGATGTATTCGATAGGATAACCTACTCTTGTATTTTCTGTAAGGGAGCCGTCATCAAAGTCAAATTCTCTGGTTTCGGGGTCCATAACAACGTTCTCTATAAGTGAACCAAATCTTATAGCATTCCAGATTTCGGGCTCGTTTTCCTGAGAAAGGTTGATGCACTTAGCATAGCAGCCACCTTCAAAGTTGAATACGCCGTGGTCTGACCAGCCGTGCTCGTCATCACCGATGAGCTTTCTGGCAGGGTCTGCAGAAAGTGTGGTCTTACCTGTACCGGAGAGACCGAAGAATACTGCTGTGTCGCCATCGTCACCGATATTTGCAGAGCAGTGCATGGGGAACACGTCCTCATGAGGCATGAGATAGTTCATTACGGAGAATACACTCTTCTTGATTTCACCGGAGTACTGTGAACCTGCGATAAGAACGAGCTTCTTTTCATAATCAACTATGATAGCAGCTTCACTGTTAGTGCCGTCTCTCTCGGGGATGCACTTGAAGCCGGGAGCAGCGATGATGGTGAAGTCTTCGCTGAAGGAAGCGAGCTCATCTGCTGTAGGTCTGATAAGCAGCTGATGAATGAAGAGGTTCTGAGAAGCCAATTCGTTGATAATTCTGAATGACTTCTTGCATTTGGGGTCTGCACCTGCGAAACCATCGAAAATGAAGATTTCACGGTTCTGAAGGTATGCTATCATCTTTTCATAGATAGCGTCTGCCTTTTCCTGAGAAATCGGCACGTTAACCTTGCCCCATGCGATTTCATTGTGAACTCCTTCGGAGTCTACTATAAACTTATCGTCCGGTGAACGACCGGTATACTTACCTGTAGTTACTACCAAAGCACCTGTGTTAGAGAGTGTGCCTTCGCCTCTTTCGAGAGCCTTTTCCGTAAGCTGAGCAGGTGTAAGGTTTCTGTACACAGCCTTGGAAGAAATGATGCCGTATTTTTCAATACCGTATGTTTCCATTGTGTTGCCTCCTGTTATATATAATATTTTTTATTAACTAAGTTAAATCGGGATTTTTAGCACAAAAATACATATAATCCAAATTTTCCTCTATTATATCATATAATACCTTAAAAAAGCAATTTTGTCAACTGATAAATCGCCGAAAATATGAATTTTTCATTAATTTTACTGGTTAAAATTGATATATCATCGCTCATATAATTTCTTATATATCTTAGCCCTCTTTTGCACTTTCTTTACATACTCGGCAGTTTCTGCAAAAGGTATGGTATTAAGAGTGGTGCCGCCGTCAGAGTACCTGGGCTGTGAGAGCCATTTATCCACATTGCCGGGTCCTGCATTATATGCCGCTATAGCTGTGAGGATGTTGCCCTCATAACGGTCTTTAAGGTAGCGCACATACGCACAGCCTATGCGTATGTTAGACTCCGGAGAGAGTATGTCGCTCTCGGATATATCCATATTGAAGTGCTCCACACACCACAGAGCAGTGTCATCCTTTACCTGCATGAGCCCCTTGGCTTCCTTGTGACTCTCTGCATCCACATCGAAACCGCTCTCGGTGCTTATAATCCCCATTACAAGGTATTTATCAAGGTCGTATTCCTTGGAATACCTCTCTATCTCATCCACATAATCCAACGGATACACCAGTCTCAGTGCCGGTGTAAGGAATGCGGCAAGCAGTGCAGAAATAATTACTACTGTAAAAAGAGTAAAAATCCGCGGCTTTTTCTTTTTATATCTTGCCATTGCCAAACTCCTCTTTAAGATGGTCCATAAGAAGCTCCATATCGCCGTTGTTATAGAATGCTATATCACACCTGGATATGTAGAACTTATCATTTGGCTGGCTTTCTATGCGTGCTGTAGCCTGCTCTAAGCTAATGCCGTCACGCAGGATGATACGTCTTATCCTGTTTTCCTTTTCGCTAAGCACACAAATATTCATATGACAAAGCTTATCGAGTCCCGTCTCAAAAAGAAGCGGAGCATCGAGCACTATATTTTTGTGCTTATTGCGGTTTATAATATCCTCGATTTTTCCTATAATATATTTATGGGTAATCTCATTTAGAGCAAGGAGCTTTTCCTTGTCATTAAACACTATATCTCCCAATGAATGACGCATGAGGTTACCCTCGGCATCAAGTACGCCGGCACCGAACACCTCCACGATTTCGTCCAGGCATGCTTCGCCCTTGCGGCATACCTCCCTTGATACTTCATCTGAATCTATAATTACAAATCCTGTTTTCTTAAAGAACTCGCACGCAGTGCTTTTACCCGTGCCGGAGCCCCCTGTAAGTCCGATTATCATATCATTCACATCCTTTACATATTATTTGGCATCGTACCAGCTGTGACCGCATTTGGCTTCTGCCACCAGTGGTACGCTGAGTTTAGCTGCACTCTCCATACATGATGTAAGCAGCTCTTTTACTTCATCCGCTTCCTCCTCATAAGCTTCTATGATTAGTTCGTCATGCACCTGCAATATAAGGGAGGATTTCAGATTTCTGCGTCTGAGCTCTCTCTCTGTGTTGACCATGGCAATTTTGATTATATCCGCCGCACTGCCCTGTATGGGAGTATTGCGAGCCATACGCTCTCCTGACGAACGCACCATAAAGTTTGATGAATTAATCTCCGGTATGGAGCGCCGTCTTGCAAACATGGTCTCCACATATCCGTTTGCCTTGGTGCTCTCTATAATCTGCTCCATGTACCGGCTGACACCCTTATATTTATCAAAATAGTTTTGGATATAGTCCCTTGCTTCCTTGACACTTATGCCCAAATCCTTGGCAAGTGAGAAATCGCCCATACCGTAAACTATACCGAAGTTTACTGTTTTGGCATGATTTCGCATAATTGGTGTGACTGCATCCAATTCCACTCCGAAAACGCTTGATGCAGTGAGAGTGTGTACGTCTGTATCGTTGTTAAAAGCCTCTGTGAGGGCTTCATCTCCGGCAATATGTGCCAAAACTCTAAGCTCTATCTGCGAATAGTCCGCATCTACCAACACACAGCCATCCTTGGCTATGAACATCTTGCGTATCTCTCTACCCAGGTCTGTCCTTACGGGGATATTTTGCAGATTGGGTTCGGTAGAGCTTATCCTGCCGGTAACGGTAACTGTCTGATTAAACTTTGAATATATCCTGCCGGTATCTTCATCAATCACCGCCAGTAGTCCGTCACCGTAGGTGGATTTCAGCTTAGTGAGCTGACGGTAATCAAGTATTTTCCCTATAATATCATGCTCTCCCAGGAGTTTTTCAAGCACTTCGGCATTTGTTGAATATCCTGTCTTGGTCTTTTTGGCTGCTTTAAGACCAAGCTTTTCAAAAAGAACCACACCAAGCTGCTTGGGCGAATTGATATTAAATTCCTCACCGGCAAGATTGTAAATATCCTGCTCCAGTATATCAATACTCTCCTTAAGGGAAGAATTGAATTCCTGAAGTCGCTCCTTGTCTACCAAGAAGCCCTTAATCTCCATGGAAGCCAGCACACGTATGAGCGGAAGCTCCATATCATAGAATAACCCCTGCTGACCTGCCTCCTCTATCCTGCCCTGCTCATATTCTTTGAGAAGTGCACCGGCAGTAAGCTCCTGACCAATATACAGTGCAAGCTCATCTTCATCCAAATCAAACACTGTTTTCATTGATTTACCGCTGCCGAAAATCTCTTTTTCATCCTTTAAATTAAGTGACAGAAATTCCATGGATATCACACTGATATCATATGAATTCTTAAGGGGATTTATTATATACGCACCCACACTTATATCGAAATAGCTGTCTGTATATGTGATACCGTACTTGTGCAGTAAAACCATATCGCCTTTGATATCTGCAGAAATCTTCAGGGTGTCATCGCTCTCTATATAGGGTTTCAATACTTTGGCTATTTCATCACCGATGTCCGATGCATAGTATGCAGTGTCCTCACTGAGAAATGCAAATGCAGCAAGTGAACCGTCACGCTCAAACAGCTTATACACCAGATTGCCGGAAGTTTTGGATAGTGCATGGGAGCACTCCCGGGCACTATTCATTACTTTAAGCGGTGCGATTTTAAGGGTGTTCTTATCAGAAGTGCCACCCAGCTTTTTAAGAAATACATTAAATTCCAGGTTGGTGTAAAGCTCGGTGAGTTTATCTGTATCGTATTCTTTAACAGCTGCGTCCTCTATGGTAAATTCCAGGGGCACACTTTTGTCAATGGTACAGAGCTGCTTACTGAGATAAGCCATATCCTTGCCGTCTATGAGCTTCTGACGTGCAGCAGGCTTTACTATGGCATCATCCAAATTATCATAGAGATTCTCTATAGATTTGAATTTTTTGATATATTCAAATGCAGTCTTTTCTCCTATACCCTTGACTCCGGGAACATTGTCCGAGGTATCGCCCATGAGGCCCTTGACATCTATAAACTGCTCCGGAGTAACACCGTATGTGTCCTCCACATCATCGGAGTCAAGCTCGGTGGTGGTTGTAGCACCACCCTTGGTTACGGTAAGGAGGATTTTGGTAGTGTCTGTGGCGAGCTGCAGGTCGTCTTTGTCTCCTGTTAAGATAAAGCACTCAACCTCGCTGTCCTTACACATACGGCTTACCGTACCTATGATGTCGTCTGCCTCGTAGCCTTCCTTCTCCAGGATGGTGATATTCATAGCCCTTAATATCTCCTTCATCACAGGCATCTGCATCCTGAGCTCATCGGGCATGCCCTTGCGCTGAGCTTTGTACTGTGAGTACATCTTGTGTCTGAAGGTAGGTGCCTTCAAGTCAAAAGCCACTGCAATGTAGTCGGGCGTTAATTCATCTACGTGCTTTAACATTATATTTAAAAATCCGTATATTGCGTTGGTATACATACCGTGCTTATTGGTGAGAAGTCTTATGCCGTAAAATGCACGGTTTATGATGCTGTTTCCATCTATTATTAATAATTTTTTCATATGCATCACTCCCCAAAAAAACAAATATATTACTATTTTACCATAAAATTATGAACATTTCTACCCCATAGGATAAATTTTAATAATTTCTTCTGCAATATTTTTAAAAATCGGTGCTGCACTCAGAGCCCCGCTGCCGCCATTCTCAACTAAAACTGCCATGGCATACTTGGGATTATCATAGGGGAAATATCCGCAAAACCAGCCGTGAACCAGGTTTTGACCGTTTTCATACCAGCCGGTTTCCGCTGTACCGGTCTTGCCTGCTATCCTCGCCGGGCTGTCCGCAAGAGAGGCACCTGTACCCTCTGTTACGGCTTTGCGCATAGAGTCCTGCAAATACAATGCAGTACTGTAGCTTATGGCTCTGGTCTCACCCGATTGCCTTAAATTTTGCTTTATCACACCCTCATCGCTGCACACGGCATCGGCTATGTTTATGGTGCCGCGGATACCGTTGTTTGCAGCAATACAAGCCATATTTGCCGCCTGCAAGGGTGTCAGGAGGATTTCTCCCTGCCCTATAGCGTAATTAACAGACTCCAGATATCCGTAAATATTCTTTAAAGGTATATTGCCGCTCATTTCTTCAATGCCCTCTAAGTTAACAAGCTCTGTACCCAAGCCAAACTGCCTTGCTGTGTCCAGGATTGTCTCCGAACCCATATCCGCTCCCATGATATAGAAAGCACAGTTACAGGAAGCGGCAAAGGCATCCTGCGGTGCAAGGAAGCCATGACCGTCATATTTATGACAGCCAAAAACATGGCCCGGGGTTTCAAGGGCACCGTCACAGAAATAATTGTATCTTAATTTGTTGTTTTCCAACGCTGCAGATAGGGTGATTATCTTAAATATACTGCCTGCATTGTACTGAGACAGGCAACGATTCACCAGCTCACTGCCCTCCTCCTCTACGTAGTCTGCCACTTTGCTCTGGTCATAATCCGGCATGCTCGCCATAGCAAGCACATCAAAAGAACGGACATCGAGCACCACTGCCGCCCCGGTTACAGACCCGTCTCTGAGCGCCTGCTCACATATTCTCTGGATATGTGAATCCAGGGTAAGCTTTATGCTGTCCGCCGTATGTGGTTTATCGGAGGCACTCATACCCATCTTATGGAGCACCTTGCCGTCGGCACTTTTTATTACATTTATCTTGAGTGCTTCTTTGGCTGTGATTACAGAATCAAAGACCTTTTCCAGACCGCTGACACCCTCTCCGTCGGAATTGACATAGCCTATAAGATGGCTTGCCGTCCTGTCTTTGCCATATCGCACAGTCATATCGGGGAGCTTAACCCCTCGTTCCTTGGTAAGGGTGCCATCCTCGTCTATATAAAATGAGCCTGTGCTGTACTCCACCAGCGGGATCATATTTCTATCATAAAATTTGCCCCTGTAAGACTTAACCTCCAGACTCTGCGTACGCTGAGAAGCCACGCTGCGAGAATATTCATCACCTTTAAAAAAGCAGATACGTGCCTGCGCTGCAACAAGCACCAACGCACATATCAAAAAAAACGACCCTATAACCTTAAGCCTTTTTTCCATAAAAGCACCTCCGGTTATAGGGTTTACAAATTTTGGGATTTGATACAAAATAAGTAATGCGACAATCAATATTTATAGTTTAGCTATGACGTATTTTTCGATATTGGAGACAAACACCCTTAAATAGGTGTCCCAATCAGTTATTCAAATTCCTTACTAAAAATGATTTCAACATTATTTTTCAAATCAACAATATCATATTTAACAGTATTATATACTATTTTCATATCAAGCGTTTTATATTTATGAGCAGCAATATCACGAAAACCGGATATTTCTTTCCACGGAATTGTACTATGAGAAACACGAAATTCATTGGTAAGGTTTTTTACAAGCTCGCCGATATTTATTACGGTCATCCCAATTGCACGCTTTAGAAGTTCGCTTTCCATAAATGCACCCAAATCAGTATCACCTAAAAGTTGGATGGCAATATTTGATTCATCCATTATCTTTTTTAATGTTATGTAGTCTCTATGCTGCATACAGAGGCACCACCTTATTTATCTCAATTAATGAATCCTCCGGAATAGGTAAAACTACCACATCTACAGAAACATTCAACAGTTCTTCCATTCTGTTTTTTATTCTGCAAAGGGTTAATAATGTAACCACAGCTACAGAATCAAATTCAAGAAGAATATCAACGTCACTTTCGGGCGTGTTTTTACCCTCAGCATAAGAGCCAAACAGTTGTATTTTTACAACAGGATATTCTATAGCAATGATTTTAGCCGCATTTGAAATCTGGTCTATGGTTAACATTATAAACACCTCTTTCCTTACGTCCTCAACGGACGTGAAATTCATTGGTGGAGTCGAGGAGAATCGAACTCCTGTCCGAAAATTCATCCATCGGAGGCTCTCCGAGCGCAGTTTGTGGTCTGCATTCCCTTACATTAAAGCCCGCAAACAAGCTTTAATGCTCAGTAGCTTCATTGTTCATGGTGTGCTCAAAGCTTTGCACACTCACGTTCACCACTCGATGACGCTCTTATCCCGACCGTGGTCCTTCAGGTAAGAACGGCCGCCTTTAATTAGGCAGCGTAAGCTAAATTATCGTTAGCGTTTAATTTTAAAGTTAGGCTTGATAAAGCGGTGCCCGCCGCTGCTCGCTCCTCTGACTTCAAAACCCCCGTCGAAACCATTGCGACCCCATATAATAACGAGGATTCGTACATCCTGCGAAGATGCTTATATAGTATATACAATTATACACCTTTTGTCAATGGAAATAAATGTAAAATAATGTAATTGTAAAATATCAACATCCGGGGGAAGGGAGCTATTTTGCCGCATAAAACCAAGGTTTTACATGACAAAATTACCTGCCGTCCCCGTCTGCCATGACTTCATTTACAGCCTCTTCTCTCATATATTTATTTATTATTTCATCAGCATTTCATTATATTGGTCTCTGGTTATGAGCACCTGTCTGGGGCGATTGCCGTCAAGACCCGATATTATACCTCTTGCCTCCATCTGGTCTATGATGCTTCCGGCACGGTTATATCCTATACGGAAACGTCTCTGCAGCAGCGAAGTGGATATCTGACCGTTATCTACTGCCATTTCTATAGCTTCCGGCAGGAGTTCATCTGCATCTCCGGGGTCTGCACCGTCGGGATTATACTCTTCGTCTTTTTCCAATTGTTCTATAACCGAGGGGTCATATACTGCCTCGCAGTTTTCTGTAACAGCACTCACTACCTTTTTAACATCGCCGTCCGACACGAATGCACACTGCATTCTGGCAGGTTTGGTCTCTCCTACCGGCATATAGAGCATATCGCCCTTACCTACGAGTTTTTCCGCACCGCCCATGTCAAGAATCGTCATGGAGTCCTTGGCACTTGCTACCATGAAGGATATACGGCTGGGTACGTTTGCCTTGATATTACCTGTAATGAACTTAACAACCGGTCTTTGAGTGGCAATTACCAGATGCATGCCTGCAGCTCTGGCAAGCTGTGCTATACGGCAGACATAGTTCTCTACATCACCGGGAGCCACCATCATAAGGTCGGCAAACTCATCTATGATGATAACTATAGAAGCCATCTTGTTTTCGGGGGTACCCTCCGCCTCCATAAGCTCATTATAGCCTTGGATATTTCTCACATTGTACTTTTCAAACGTAGAGTAACGCTCAGTCATCTCCTGTACAGCCCACGAAAGCGCACCTGTAGCCTTTTTGGCATCCTTTACCACCGGTATCAGAAGATGCGGTATACCGTTGTACACACCCAATTCTACCTGCTTGGGGTCTATCATAACCAGCTTTACTTCATTGGGGTCAGCCTTATACATGAGACTGACTATGAGAGTATTAATGCACACACTCTTACCGGCACCCGTAGCACCCGCTATGAGAAGGTGAGGCATCTTTGCAAGGTCCATGATAACCGGTGCACCGCTGATATCTTTGCCCAGTGCCACAGCAAGCTTGGACTTGTGATTTTTGAATTCATCTGACTCTATAACCTCTCTTAAGGTTACCTTACTGGGGTTGGCATTGGCAATCTCTATACCAATGGTGGATTTACCCGGAACGGGAGCAATCATTACACCGCCCTTAGCTGCCAGTTTAAGCGCAATATCCTTTGACAGGTTGGTAATCTGGCTCACCTTGACACCGGCTGCAGGTTTAACCTCGTAGCGTGTTACGGTAGGTCCGCAGCTAATCTCCACTACCTGAGCATCTACATGGAAGCTTCTCAGGGTGTCTACGAGCTTGATGGCGTTTTCTTTAAGCTCCTTGCTCATATCCTTGGCAGTTGAGGGATCATCGGGCTCCTCCAGAAGGTCAAGTGAAGGATAGTTGTACTCCATAAGCTCACTTGCTTCTGCGATTTCACTTTCAATCTCGTCGTGGAGATTTTGCTTTTCGTCCTCCGATATTTTCTCTTTTTCATTGGTTCTGTCGTTATATATATTGATTTCCGGTTCTTCAAATTCCGGAGGCGGCTCACTATCCCAATACTGCTTCTCCGGCGGTGGCTCCGGCAATGGTATGTCATCATTGACAGATGCCTTCTTCGCCCTGGGGACAGCGGTCTTGCGTTGAGGCACTTCAGCATCCTCCGCTTCCTCCAATTCGGTTTTTGCTTCGGTTACGGCAAGTCTGATTTTATTATACACGTATACAAATATCTTTGAAAATGATACATTGAACACAAGCACAAGCATAATTGCCATCACAGCTATAAGTACGATATACGTGCACACATCTGCCATAAGTGCCTGCAAGGGCTTAGCGATTATCGCTCCCACAAGGCCTCCGCCCGGATGCTTGCAGCTGTAGCTGTATGCATTCTCGAAGGCTACCTTGCCTGCAAATATCATATGGCACAAGGCAGCGAAATCTGCGAAAGCTACACCCAGTAAAATATACTTTTTCTTCTTATCAAGTGCATTACTCGCAAAGAAATGCACTACCATACCTATTATCATAACAGGCAATATGTATGCGCCTATACCCACTGTACCGAGCATAACAGAGGATACCACCTCGCCCAGCTTACCCGCCTGCTTGGTGTATACACATACGAAAAGTATAATTGCAAGTGCGGCAAGACATATAGATACGATTTCTACATTATTGCCCGATTTGGGTGAGGATTTAACCGTTTTTTTCACATTTTTTGATGATGCTGTCTTTTTCTTATTTGTTTTCTGCATATTATTCACCTTTTACCTGGATTGTTTTTTACTTGAGGTTCTGAGTCTCATTATAAATTCCTCGTTGCTCTTGGTGCGGATTATATTGCTTATGATATTCTCTGTTATCTCCATGGGGTTGTTATTAAGCGAACGTCTGATAGCCCATGAGGCTTCCTTTTCTGCAGGAGAAAGTATAAGCTCGTCTTTTCTGGTGCCGGACTTATAAATATCTATCGCCGGGAATATACGTCTCTCACTAAGCTTTCTGTCCAGATGAACCTCCATATTGCCCGTACCTTTGAACTCCTCGAATATTACATCGTCCATACGGCTTCCTGTCTCTATGAGAGCGGTAGCAAGTATGGTGAGACTGCCACCGTTTTCTATATTTCTTGCAGCGCCGAAAAACTTCTTGGGCTTATGGAGTGCTCCCGGGTCTATACCACCGGACAAAGTCCTGCCCGTGGGTGGAATGGTGAGGTTATATGCTCTTGCAAGCCTTGTGAGACTGTCCAGAAGGATTACTACGTCCTTGCCGTGCTCTACCAGTCGCATAGCACGCTCCAGCACCATCTCAGCAACCTTGATATGATGCTCCGGCAATTCATCGAAGGTGGAGTATATAACCTCTCCGTTTATGGAACGGCGCATATCGGTTACTTCCTCGGGTCTTTCATCCACCAGCAGTACTATCAGGTTAACATCGGGATTATTTATGCTTATGCTGTTAGCAACGCTCTTTAAGAGAGTGGTCTTACCGGTTTTGGGCGGTGCTACGATGATACCTCTCTGCCCCTTGCCTATAGGTGCCAGAAGGTCTATAAGTCTTACGGCGAAGTCGTTGCTGTCATGCTCCAGCTTAAGCCTTTCATCGGGATATATAGGGGTTAAGTACTCAAAAGGTTTACGTTTCAGGGTTTTATCTATAGTATCGCCGTTAATGGTCTTGACATATATAAGCGCATCAAATCTCTCATTATCACCAGCAGGGCGGGCTATGCCGTAGATATAATCACCTGTCTTGAGATTAAAACGTCTGATTTGTGCAGGCGGTACATATACATCATTTGGAGTAGTAAGGTAGTTATCCCCTCTTAAAAATCCGAAACCATCGGCATGGATATCAAGTATGCCTTTGACTTCTGTAGTGTTATTCTGATTTTGAGTGGGAGTTTTGTTGGTTTTAGTGGGGGCTTCCTGTTCGGAATCAACTTTATCTTTTGAATTTAAAATTTCGTTTTCGGAGGATTTGGTCTCCTGTGGTTTTGCTTCAGCTTCAGCCTTGCTTATCAGCTCTTCCAGCTCACTCTTTTTGAATTTGCTTACCGACTTAATGCCAAGCTCTTTGGCCTTTTGTCTGAGGTCTGCAAGGGTCAAGGAAGTGTCTTTACTTTTTTCTGCCATATAAATATTCTCCTGTTTAATTTATTAATTTACATAATTTTAATTGTGATTGCAAAATATACCTATAATAGTATATCATAAAATCCCAAATTTTTGAATATGCAAAATGAACTATTATTAAATATATTTTTTGTGGATTTTTACGCAATAAGAGCTATGGATTTTTTTGGAAATATATTATATAATTAATGTAACAATACTCTGCATAAGCGAGGTCGACAAATAATGCTGAAAAACAAGCCGTTTTTTAAAATCCCAGTAATGTATTTTAAAAAATTTGTAAGGCACGATGTACCCGGACTTGCGGCGGAAATGGGTTTTTATCTGCTGACAGCGGTATTTCCTTTTTTGATACTGTTGTTTATAATTTCCACCTTGATAAGCGACAGCATGCAGGAGCTGCTTTTGTATCTGCTCACAGCCCTGCCCCGGGATATGGAAAATATGATTACCGATTTGCTTTTGAGCTTTTCCGGCAGTCTGCCCATTATCATAACAGCTTCGGTACTTGCCCTATGGTGTACCTCCAATGTCATAAACAGTCTTACCAAGGCTCTCAATCGCTTCTACGGTGTTAAAGAAACACGTAATTTCTTTAAAATGAGAGCCATGTATCTGATGTATGCCATTGCCATCATCATACTCATCATGCTGAGTTTTGCGCTTATCATATTTGGTGAGGGTACCAGATTTTTGCTTGATTACAATAACATTATGCCGTTTTTTAACATAGAAGATGTATGGAACTACTCCAGATATATAACCATAATTCTGGTTGCATTTATAGCCATAGTGCTTATGTTTAAACACCTGCCCAACAAAAAGCTGTCCATCAAGGCAGTAGCGGCAGGCTCGGCACTTACTACCACGGCATGGTGTGTTACATCATACGGCTTCTCATTTTACGTAAACAACTTCTCCAAATATCATGTAATATACGGCTCTCTTACCAGTATAGTCATACTGATTACATGGATATATATGTCCGCATTTGTGATTTTGCTGGGCGGGTCAATAAATGCATTTTGGTACAGGCTGAGTATTGCAAAAAGCCTTAAAGGAATTGCAGATAATGTAAAAAATGAAAGCAAATAAATTACATTTCATAAAAATTTGTCTTTGGATGAGGTTTTTTTGAATATTTTTACAATTTTATCAAAATATTTTCAAAAAACACTTGCCAAAACGCAAATTTTTTGATACAATATACCTTGTGTTTATAACCATGTTATTTTTCAGGTTGTAAGCATCGCATTACAACCATAATATAAGTTATCGGATTATCAATAGGAGGTGCATATAAATGGCAAAGTGTGAAATCTGCGGTAAGGGTGTTGCTTTCGGTATCAAAGTCAGCCACTCTCACAGAAGATCCAACAGAACATGGAAGGCTAATGTAAGACCCGTTAGAACTGTTGTTAACGGTACATCTAAGAAGATGAACATTTGCACAAGCTGCTTAAGAACATTAAAAGCAGGTAAGGCTATATAAGCTATGATGAATATTTTCAAATAAAATGAGGACTCAATATAAATTGATGTCCTCATTTTGCTGTGCTTTTGAATTTTAACCGAATAAAATAATAACAAAAAAGCCACAACATCCCGACGAGCAACCGCGTACCCTGCCGGGATGTTATGACTTTTTCTTTAGGGAACAAGTTTGTTACCGGATTTTAAAAATCCTCTTTAAAAACCTTTTTACAAATCCGGGAAAATTAAGTACTACAACCTTCATCTATGACACTCCTTTTTTAAGCATATGCACAGTATAACTATGAGCACACATTCCACAACCGCTATCACCACAGGCGGAAGGAAAAATGCCATAATCACTCCCGTCACAAACCCCAAAATTGCACAAACGAGCGAATTACTGCCTGCTTTTTTAAACATCTTCCATCCCTCCTGCACTCACTTCGCATTCCGCTTACTGTATCATATGCTTTATGAGTGTTATGTGTTACTTTATTTTTGAATATTGGTTTGTATGGTATCGGAATTTTTTACATGGTTGCGTGTTACATATGTCATATACAGCTCTGCAAGCGCATTTATTGTCTCTCTGTCCAATGTGGCATTGGGTGTGATACCGCTGATGATTTGGATTATCTCCACGGCTGCCTGCGTGTCTGCATCAAATACACCTGTAACGTATACAGTATCTATATTTTCAAAAATTTCAGAAAGTGCCAGCAGCATAGCCTGAATTACATACAAGCTTGCGCCTGCATCCCCTACCCTAATCGGTACCGCCGCTTCATCAATCACCTGCACAAGCACGTGACGTTTGTTTTCTCTCTGTATTCTGTCATACTCCTCGATGATTTTATCCCAAGTATCATTATCTACCTCACCGGTTTCATAAAGATTATTATTCCTTTGAAAGCTGCGCACACTGCTTGCGGTCTGCTCACCGTATATACCATCAGGGATTATACGTTCTATATTTTCATCAAAGAAAGATATCTCCCTCAGCATCATTTGAATTTGTCTGATTTCTTCCTCCAAACCGAGCCCTCCTTTTTAAGAATTTGTTGAGATGGTAGTTCCGGGGAAGTTTCTTAGATTTATATCCGGAATAAGTACCGTGTTTTGCACACCGTCATAAGCTCTGTAGAGCTCATCCCAGGTCCTCCTGCCTACTACTCCGTCGGCAACCAGCCCTGCAGTTCTCTGAAAAGCAATAACCGCATCCTGAGTCAGTTCACCGAAATAGCCTGTGATAGGCACAGTGGGAACTGTATCATAGAATTCACTTATCACAGACAAGAAATACTGCAAAGTAGCCACATAATCATTCTCATCGCCCAGTCTCAGTGCTTCAGGATATTCCAATGTAGAGCCGAATATGGTCACACCCACACTGTCCAGCTCTGCCAGCCGTAGAATACCCACATAGAGCATTACAAGTCTGTTCCATGTAGCCTGCCCCACTATGCCGTCCGGTGTGAGGTCAAAAATCTGCTGAAATGTCCGCACTGCCCGTTCGGTGGATTCACCGAATATACCGTCCACATCTACCCGAGGAATAGCAGGATAATTACGTCCTATGGTATTTAGCTCTCTTTGTATAATGGTAACCGGGTCTCCGGAATCGCCCCTTCTCAGCGGATATCCGGGATACAGGCTCTGTATGTCGGTAATGGGCGTATCCTCCACAAGCTCTATATCATCACCATAATAATACTGCAGTATGCCCATGGAATTGTAGCCCTGGCGTGCCAGATACTCACTGCCCCACTGCGACAACCCCTCGCAAGTAACGGTGGTACCGTTGCAGTATTTTGCAGCCAGGGGTTCTATCCTGCCGATTCTCCTTATATAGGTAGTAAATATCTGATCAACTATTCTGCTTATGTTCTCAAAAATTGTCCTTCCCTGAATGAATTTCTGGTCATATGCCGTGGAGCTGGTTATATCAAAGTCGTATCCCCTGCTGGGATAAAAATTGGTATAAACACGGTTTAATGCATAGGAAATCTGTGCGTAAATATTGGCATAAATCGCAGATTCATTCCATGTGGGATAAATCTCACTGGAAGCCACGTTCTTTATGTATTGGGGAAAGGACACCGTCACATTCTGCGCATTGGAATCCGGTGCCCCCAAATGCACAGTAATATACTGAGGTATAGACGGTGTAACTACTACTGCCATGCTAAAACCTCCTTTTACAAATTCTGTGGTGTCTGCACAAAATCATCTGCTCTGTTGGAGTGAGATTCGTTTTCTATAAGCGGAATCAAAGGCGTATCCACCAAAGTCGTCTGTCCGGCAAAGATTTGTGCATCCTTTATGTATACAGTATAATACAGAGGATGATCCACCCTCACATCAACCGTAGCAAACACGGTTTCATCACTTGGATTTTCACTTAGAGCACGGTCCGGAGCACTCACTGTGATTGGTGCTGTCTGACCGTTTCTGTCTGTTGTTCTTTTGCCCAGGATATTTTGCCTGCCGCCTACCTCTTGGGTCACGGTTACCACTGCACCTATTACCGGCAGCTCTCCCCTGGAAGTGTATATCCTTGCTGTAATATATCCATTCTGAGCCATTATATCACCTCAAGATATTATATTAATAAAAAAAGAGTCGTATACCTAAAATATACAACTCTATAAACAAACATTTTATTTTACACTAAGAGACTTGACAGTTACATTGACTGCATCTGTATATACTGATGTATACTCCTCTATAGACTGCTTTACCCGATTGATGATATCGCCGGAGCATTCCTTGATATCTACACCATAGCTAAGAACAACATCAATATTGAAAATAACGTTTGATTCGGATTTATCCAAGGATACTCTCACGATTCTGTCCACTCCGGTACATCTTGATGCCTCATAAGAAGCCAATGTACACAGCACCGTATCGTTAATCACAAATTCACCCCTGTAACTGTAGGACGGCCTCACTATGGACTTCTCTTCGGGATTATCGGCAAATTGCGAATTTTTGCGAAAGACACGCAGTGCGTCCAGGAAATACCCCGAAAAAGTTTTACGAATTTCCGGAGCAGGCACGGGTATAACGTGTTTGCCCTGTCCTTGGCGCATGAGCCTTGCTTTGGCAATATCCTCTGCACTCGCCACATCCTCAATGTGTATAATTTGCTCAAATTCCGGCAGCTCCAGTCGTGTGCGTATCTTCTGCACCATCCTGTCGCTGGTACCCAGTATCAATATACCCACCGGGCTGCTCTCCTCTATAGCAGAGCGCATCTGCATACGCGATGCTTCATCCTCAAATATGGCTCGCTTAACCGCGGCGATTATGCAGGACTCCTTCTTGGCAGAGCTGCCTGCCACAACCTTGCCTTGACTTATGAGCAAGCCGTCGTCTATGATGTAATCTGCGTTGTATTTCTCGGCAATGGCAATTGCATTGTAGCTCTTTCCGGTGCCGCTTTCCCCAACTAATGCATAAATTTTCATATAATCACACTTCTTCACTATTACCTATTACTTATGACCCGGGCGAGCTGCCTCGTAGTAAAAAAGCCGCCCGCAAGCCTATTGCCTACGAGCGACCCTTTAATCATAAGTAAGTTAAATTACTTTAATTCAACAGTAGCGCCTGCTTCTTCAAGTTCAGCCTTGAGCTTTTCAGCTTCTTCCTTAGGCATACCTTCCTTGATTGTGCTGGGAGCACCGTCAACTAAGTCTTTAGCTTCTTTGAGGCCAAGACCTGCAGCATCCTTAACAACCTTAACAACCTTAAGCTTAGCAGCACCTGCATCCTTAAGTACTACGTCAAAGTCTGTCTTTTCTTCAGCAGCAGCGCCTGCAGCAGCACCACCTGCAACAACTGCTACGGGAGCAGCAGCACTTACGCCGAATTCTTCTTCCATCATCTTAACTAATTCAGCAACTTCTAATAACTTTAATTCTTTGATATCAGCAATGATCTGTTCGAGATTAGCCATTTCTTTTTACCTCCTATAAGTAAATAATTTTAATTTTTTTATAAATTTGGTACACCACTATTATTCAGCGGGTGTTTCTTCTGCTTCCTCTGCGGGAGCAGCCTCTTCAGCTACGGGAGCTTCCTCTGCTGCAGGTGCAGTTTCTTCTGCTGCGGGAGCGGTCTCCTCAGCGGGAGCCTCTTCCTTGGCAATGTTGATTTCAGCGGGTTCTACGCCGTTATCAACCAACGCCTGTAATGTTCTAACCAAGTTAGAAATGGGAGCATTAAGGCTACCCATAATGTTAGCAATAAGAGTTTCTCTTGAAGGAGTCTTAGCCAGTGTGTTGATTTCTTCTAAAGAAATAACCGCACCATCCAAGAAACCTGCCTTAATCTTAAGGCACTCGTTCTCCTTTGCAAAATCAGCAATAACCTTTGCAGGAGCAACGGGGTCATCCTTACTTACAGCGAGAGATGTAGGACCGTTTAAAGGCTCATCGAGACCTTCGAGACCAACTTCCTTAGCTGCAAATCTTGTAAGAGTGTTTTTAACAACCTTGTATTCAACACCGGCTTCTCTGAGCTTTCTGCGGAGATTGGTATCTTCCTCAACAGTAAGACCTCTGTAATCTACGAGAACACCTGCCTGTGCAGTCTTTAAAGTTTCAACGAGCTCTGCTACGATTTGCTTTTTCTGTTCCAATACGTTTGCGCTTGGCATATCTGTTTCACCTCCCAATAAACGATACAATGTATATAAACACTGTAATTAATAAACAAAAAAGGTTCCTCACAGACATGAGAAACCTAATATAAGCATACTAAAGCTATAATACAATTCCTCGGCAGGATTTACCTTAACACCTGCTGTCTGTGGACACTTTAAATATATTAACATAAAAAATAGTATTTGTCAAGCATTTTTTGAAAAAATTATATAGTCCATTAAAATATTGCTAACAATACCCTTGATTTTTCGGGCTGTTGTGATAAAATAATGTTATTAAAGGAACTTTTTCGGCATTTTTCCTTGTGTATACAGGGTTTTGAGAATGGACAGAAATATTTACATTATAGTAAATATTAAAAATCGGGAGTGAAGTCAATGAAAAAACCACCAAAAATTATTTTTGAAAAATATCTGTATAACCTATCCGTAGATGAACTTACGGAATATCTGAAAGAATATGACAGAAGAAATAAAACCAAAGTGCTTGAAAGCATACAAGCATTAAAAATGAATGATTTACAGCAAAGGCTTGAGGCTTTGAACATAGTCAATTACTGTCCTCATTGTCTTTCTGAGGATACGAAAAAGAACGGAAAGCATAACAACATACAAAGATACTTATGCAAAAAGTGTAATAAGACATTTTCCCTATTTACAGGCACATTTTTAGAAGATACCAATTGGTCATGGGAGGTGTGGATAAAATTAGTACAAATGACTATCAACACCACTTCACTTGATAAAATGGTTGATATACTTGAAAAAGATTATCAGTTAGAGGGAATTAATCGAAAAACCGTATTTTTAGCAAGACACAAACTGCTATGTGCTATGTCTGCTATGCCCTTACCAAAATTATCGGGAGTTGTCCAGATTGACGAAACAGGGTTCAGGGAAAACCAAAAAGGAACAAGAACTGATACAATAGATATGACAACAGGTAAGAAAAGAGAACTGATTAATGTTTTACCCAAGAAGATACCCAAAAGATTACCCAGATATGGCAGAATGCCTAGCAGATTGGGCTTTTTAGGTCCAGAATACGCCTGTGCCGTCTGTGCTGTAGATAATAAAGGTCACGCCGTATCATATATCACTAATTTGGGTAAAATGACAATTGAAAGATTTACAGATTGTTTTGACAAGCATTTTGAGAATATCACATATCTTTGTACTGACGCAAATCCTACATATAATGATTATGCTCAATTAAAACACATACCGCACTATATTAGACCATCTTCTTATGTGAAAACTCTTATTGACTACGGATATATCATAAATTGGCGAAAATACGATACAGACAGTACAACCATACCCAATGAAATTGCAGACGAAATTGAAAATTTATATGTAACTAAAAGGGATATTATGAAAAAACTGTATGATTCAGGTCTTATAGATTACATAGAATTTACAGAAAGTATGCCTTTTAATGAATTCTGCAAACTCAAAAAGCAATACGGATTAAATCTGTCAAGAGTGAACTCATTTCATAACTACCTGAAACTTAACATTGACAAGATAATGACAGGAGTAGCAACAAAGTATTTACCTGATTATGTTGGAGCATATACCTTTATATATAATTGGAAAACTGACTATGGAACTACACTTGCATCCTTAAAAGATGCGGAAAGTGTTTTAATACAGTTATTACAAACCAAATCAGCATATACTCTAAAAGCTATTGTTAGTAAATCATTCTTTATTGCACCTCAACCAACAGGCAGATATTTAGCAATAATTGACGAAGAAACAAGAAAAGCAAGAAGGGTTTTAGATAACAAGTTTTTCAAATTTGACGAAGAAGATAGGGTTGTATCCTTTGATAAACTGAAATACCTGAAAAACACTAACGAAACAAAATTAAGGGCAAAGGCTAAAAAATACAGAGTCAGGGGATATTCTACAATGTCACATTGGAAACTATACTGCGCTTTGAAAGAACTACCAAATGTTGACGAGATTGTATATGAACTGATACAAGACGACAAGGTTTATTCTATCTATTCTGAGGATGTAAAGTATATGAAAGATAATTGCTTGTCTGAAAACGATATAACCTATTCAAGAGGTGGAGATATAGTTGACCTTGACAGATTACATATTTTAGATAAAACAGGTCTTTATACGGATTTTGACGAAGACGAAGAATAGGAACTAATTTCTTGATTTTTACAAACTTTCAAAATCGGGAGTGATTTGTCATTTTCAACACTTTTTGAAATTTACATGTATTAAGCAGGAAAATTTTAAAAAAATCATATCAAAAACCATATAAAATTTATAAAAAATATGGGGGTTGAAAAATTCGGGAGTAAAACCAACGCTTTTGACTAAACACCTTAAAATCTTCCCGAAATCTATAAGATTTTGGCACTTTCAAATGATTGCAATTTCAATTTTCCTAATTTTTTAATTACAGACATTGAAATGACAAAGCACCTAACATATAAAAATATTCCCAAAATCTCTATGAATTATGGGAATAGGAACTAAATCAAGATATTAAAGGAAAAGAGTGCGGAATTTTCCGCACTCTTAAAAAATCATTTTTTTATCTTTCTAATGATAAACACTATAACCAATAACAGAACTAAAGCACCTACACCAACAATCAACCAAACATTAACATTAGATTTAACTACTATATCTGTTGGCTCGTCTGCACCACCAATTACGGAAGTACTTGAAGTATCAGGTTGTGTTGATTGTTCAATTTTAGCCAATCTGTCTTGTTCAGCCTTTTCATATAAGCCATTATTCAAACCGTCTTCTAAACGCTTTGTCATATTAGCCCCGTCTGAACCAACCAATTTGAATTGATTACCCTCTCTTGATTCAATTTCGTAAATATAAACATTTTCATTATCAAACCACCCAAATAGGTATTCAACATCAGGTTTGAATTCTATTGTACTATAACACCTTGTAAATGTTTGTTTTACACCTATTTCAACGTCTCCCTTAATCTTTTCAGTAGGAACAACCTCAATGGAATCAATTTCAGTATATGGAGCAGACGGAATATCTTTTCTTGAATGGTTTTCAACAGTACCAAGAAAAACTTTCGCTGTATCTTCATATATCAAACTTTCAGGTACATCTCCCGCAAATACTGATACTGACATTGTAAGCAAAATTGCTATAACACCTATTAAACTAACTATCTTTTTCATTGTCTAAACCTCCTTATATGGAATAATTTGTATTTATATTATATCATATAAAGTTACTAAAGTAAATAACCACAAGCGATTTTTTACATTAAAATACAATTAAAAAAATTTTTTAATGTAAAAAATCAAAAACTGCTTGTTATTTTAATGTTTCATTCAAAGCAACATTATTTTGGACTATATAATGAAAAAATTTCTTAAAATCTTGGATTTATTATCACAAAATACGAAAGGCAGCCGGTTATGAGACTGCCTTTCACAATACTTACATATTATTTGAAGTACTTGACACATGCATCAAAGATACCCATATCATAATTACCCTCTACATTTTTGTAAAGTCCGTTTGAATATCTTTCTGTATGACCCATCTTACCGAGCACTCTGCCGTCAGGTGACGTAATACCCTCTACTGCACATATGGAGCCGTTGGGGTTATACTGAATGTCATATGTGGGATTACCTGCAAGGTCAGCATACTGAGTTACTATCTGACCATTCTCTGCCAGACTCTTTATGAGCTCTTCGCTTGCCAGGAATCTACCCTCACCGTGAGATATGGGCACATTGTAAACCTCACCGGGATTGGTATTTGCCAGCCAGGGGGATTTATTGGAAGCGATTCTGGTTCTTACAATCTTGGACTGGTGACGTCCTATTGTATTGAAGGTGAGTGTGGGGCAGTTTTCATCTGTATCCACAATCTTACCGTAAGGTACCAGACCAAGCTTTATAAGTGCCTGGAAGCCGTTGCATATACCGCACATAAGTCCGTCACGTGTTTCCAAAAGCTCTGTAACTGCTTCCTTGACAGCATCATTGCGGAAGAAAGCTGTGATGAGCTTTGCAGAGCCGTCGGGTTCGTCACCGCCTGAGAAACCACCGGGGATAAAGATAACCTGGCTCTCTCTGATAGCCTTGGCAAAGTTATCAACGGACTCGGATATACTCTTGGCGCTTAAGTTATTTATAACGAATATATTACTCTCGGCACCTGCATCATTCATAGCTGTAGCTGTGTCAAATTCGCAGTTAGTACCGGGGAATACCGGTATAAGCACCTTGGGCTTAGCACATTTAATCGCAGGGGCTTTTCTCTCGGAAGCTTGGTAATTAAATACAGGAGCTGCCTTATCCTCTGTTGCCACGTTGTTGCATTTATATACCTTTTCCAGCTTGGATTCATATATATCACAGAGAGCTTCCATAGATAATGAATCTCCTGCATATGCGATTTCTGCTTTTTCGGTTACTTCACCTACGAGTACAGCACCGTCTATAGCTTCGGTTGCTTCTATAAGGAATGCACCGTAGTTGTAGCCAAAGATTTCATCCATGGATATATCTGCGAAGCTGAATCCCAAGCCGTTGCCCATTGCCATCTTAAGCACAGCCTCTGCTACACCGCCGTATGTGGGTGTGTACATAGAGAGCACCTTACCTGCTCTGCAAAGAGCAGTAACCTTGGAGAATACTCCCTTAAGAGAAGCTGTATCGGGGAGTCCAGCTTCATTATATTCAGGCTTAACAAGGTAAACCTTGCTGCCGGATTTTTTGAACTCGTTGGTAACTATGTTGCCCATCTTATCGGTGGTAACAGCGAAAGAAACCAATGTAGGCGGAACATCTATATCTTCAAATGAACCACTCATAGAGTCCTTACCGCCTATAGAGCCGATTTCCAGCTCCATCTGTGCTTTGAATGCACCCAGAAGTGCCGCAGCGGGCTTACCCCAACGTTTGGGATCTGTCTTGGGCTTTTCAAAGTATTCCTGGAATGTGAGATACACATCCTCAAAGGAAGCACCTGCCGCTACAAGCTTACATACGGACTCAACAACTGCAAGATATGCACCGTGGTAGGGGCTCTTTTCCGTAATAAACGGGTTGTAACCCCAGCTCATCACGGAGCAGTCATCGGTGTGCTTGTCTTCCGATGAAATCTTGTTTACCATAGCCTGAATAGGTGTTCTCTGATATTTGCCGCCGAAAGGCATAAGTACTGTACCCTTGCCTATTGTGGAGTCAAATCTTTCGGACAGACCCCTCTTGGAGCATACATTGAGGTCACCTGCAAGCTCTTTCATATTATCCGCAAAGCTGCCGCATACCTTCTTATCAAAGTTCTCAGCCTTTGCCACTTCTATATTTATATGCTTCTGTGCACCGTTTGAGTTGAGGAACTCTCTGGAGAGGTTAACGATTTTCTTATCATTCCAGTGCATTACGAAATACGGTGTCTCCTGCACTACTGCTACCTTGGTAGCCTCTAAGTTTTCACCATTGGCAAGTTCAATGAAGCGTTCGGCATCCTTGGCTTCCACTACCACTGCCATTCTCTCCTGTGACTCGGATATAGCCAGCTCTGTACCGTCGAGACCTTCATACTTCTTGGGAACGGTATTTAAGTCTACTACAAGGCCGTCTGCCAACTCACCAATGGCAACCGATACGCCGCCGGCACCAAAGTCATTGCAACGCTTGATAAGCTTAGAAGCTTCTGCATTTCTAAATAATCTCTGGAGCTTTCTTTCTTCGGGAGCGTTACCCTTCTGCACCTCTGCACCGCAGCTCTCTAAGGATTCCAATGTGTGTGACTTGGAGGAGCCTGTAGCACCGCCGCAGCCATCACGGCCGGTTCTGCCGCCAAGGAGAATTATGATATCTCCGGGAGCAGGTCTCTCACGGCGTACATTTTCTGCAGGAGCCGCGGCTATAACCGCACCAATCTCCATTCTCTTGGCAACATAGCCGTCATGATATATTTCATCTACCACACCCGTGGCAAGACCTATCTGATTACCATAGGAGGAATATCCGTTTGCAGCTGTTGTTACAATCTTGCGCTGGGGCAGCTTACCCTCCATAGTTTCCGATACGGGCTTTAAGGGGTCTGCCGCACCGGTTACACGCATAGCCGCATATACATATGAACGTCCGGAAAGCGGGTCACGAATAGCACCGCCTATGCAGGTAGCCGCACCACCGAAGGGTTCGATTTCCGTGGGGTGATTATGAGTTTCATTCTTAAACAGCAAGAGCCACTTCTCCGGTTTGCCGTCCATCTCTACATCTATTTTTACTGTACAAGCATTAATTTCCTCGGATTCGTCCAGCTTGTCCAGCTTGCCGGACTTTCTCAGATGCTTAACTGCTATAGTAGCCATATCCATAAGGTTTATAGGCTTGGTTCTGCCCAGAGAATCTCTTACACTGATATATTCATCATAAGCAGCTTTAACAGTATCATCCTCAAACTTAACCGAATCAATGGTTGTCAAGAATGTAGTATGACGGCAGTGATCTGACCAGTATGTATCTATCATCTTGATTTCGGTGATAGTGGGGTCTCTCTTTTCTGAGATAAAATACTGCTGGCAGAACATAAGGTCGTCTATATCCATAGCAAGACCGTTCTCGTTTAAGAATGCTTCAAGCCCTGCCTTGTCCAGAGCTATAAATCCGTCAAGTGTTTTAACCTCGGAGGGCACATCATACTTCATTGCCAAGGTTTCACAGCTTTCCAACGAAGCCTCTCTTGCCTCTACGGGGTTTATAACATATTTCTTGATTTCTGCGATTTCTTCTTGGGTTAGAGTACCTGTCAACACATATACCTTTGCAGTCTTTACGAGGGGTCTTTCGCCCTGAGATATAAGCTGAATACACTCGGATGCAGAGTTAGCTCTCTGGTCAAACTGACCGGGGAGAAATTCCACTGCAAACACTGCAGCCGCACCCTCTGCACTGAAATCTGCAGATACATCATCAAGCTGGGGCTCTGAGAAAACTGTATTCTTACAGTATTCAAACAACTCCGGGGTAATGTTTTCAACATCATACCTGTTAATAATTCTTACATCATCTATGCCCTTGATGCTTAAAAAGCTCTTGATATCACTCTTCAGCGAAGCAGCCTCATGAGCAAGATGTTTTTTCTTTTCTACATATACTCTGTATACCATATTATTTAATTCCCTCCAATGCTCTCTTGCCTATGTCATTACGATAATAGGCATTGTCAAAGCTTACCTGCTTTACTGTTTCATATGATTTGGCTATAGCTTCTTTGAGTGTAGGAGCTGTCTCCGTAACACCGAGAACTCTGCCGCCGGCAGTAAGGAGCTTGCCCTCCGAAAGCTTGGCACCTGCCACATAGATATTTTTATCTGAAGGCATCTTAATCTCAAATCCCGAATCATACTTCTGAGGATATCCGTCGGAAGCCATTACCACGCAGCAAGCACATTCATCCTTGAAACGCACCTGTATTTGAGATAAAGTACCCTCTGCAACACTCATCATAATATCCAAAAGGTCGGTGTCCAAAAGCGGCAGCACAACCTGGGTTTCAGGATCACCGAAACGGCAGTTGTACTCTATTACCTTGGGTCCCTTTGGTGTAAGCATAAGTCCGAAATAGAGACATCCGGCAAAGGTTCTGCCCTCTGCATTCATGGCATTCATGGTAGGAATAAATATCTCCTCCATACACTTGGCAGCTACCTCATCTGTATAATAAGGATTTGGAGCTATAGTACCCATACCGCCGGTATTGAGACCTTCATCATTGTCTTTGGCTCTCTTGTGATCCATGGAGGAAACCATGGGCACCAGAGTCTTGCCGTCTGTAAAGCTGAGTACAGATACTTCAGGTCCTGTAAGGAATTCTTCAATTACTACCTGACTGCCGCTCTCGCCGAAAACCTTGTCCTCCATCATGGATTTGACTGCATCCTTAGCTTCATCACGTGTCATTGCTATGATGACACCCTTGCCCAGGGCAAGTCCGTCAGCCTTTACAACCACCGGTATGCTTGCTGTATCCAGATATTTAAGTGCCGCTTCCATATCAGTAAACACTTCATACTCCGCTGTGGGGATGCCGTACTTTTTCATAAGATTCTTGGAAAACACCTTGCTTCCCTCTATGATAGCAGCATTTTTGCGGGGTCCGAAGCACTTGATACCGATTTCGTTTAATGCGTCAACTGCACCAAGCACCAATGGATCATCCGGTGCCACAACAGCAAAGTCAATGGAATTTGCCTTTGCAAATTCAACTATTGCATCTATATCCTTGGCACCTATATTCACACACTCGGCATCTGCGGCTATACCGCCATTGCCAGGGAGCGCATATATCTTATCTGCTTTGGGATTTTCTTTGATTTTCTTAATTATGGCGTGCTCTCTGCCGCCTCCGCCAATAACCATTATATTCATAGTCGTAGATTTCCTTTCTGAAAATGTGACATAAGCAGCACGGGACGTCCGGTATGGCGTCCCCTGCGATTAATTTTAGTGATGGAATAATCTCATTCCTGTCATAGCCATAGCTATGCCCCTCTTGTTGCACTCTTCTATAACATTATCGTCACGGATTGAGCCGCCGGGCTGTGCCACATAGCTTACACCGCTCTTTGCCGCTCTTATGATATTATCGCCAAAGGGGAAGAATGCGTCAGAACCCAGAGCCACACCCTTGATAGTTGCAAGGTATGCCTTCTTCTCTTCCTTGGTGAATTCTTCCGGCTTGGTCTTGAAGAGCTTCTGCCACTCGCCCTCTGCGAGCAAGTCCTCGCTATCGTCGGATATATATACATCTATGGCGTTGTCTCTGTCCGGTCTCTTAACCGTATCTAAGAAAGGCAGGTTAAGCACCTTGTCGCTCTGTCTTAAGTGCCAGTTATCCGCCTTGGTACCTGCAAGTCTGGTACAGTGAATTCTGGACTGCTGTCCTGCGCCTACACCGATTGCCTGACCGTCCTTGGCATAGCAGACGGAGTTGGACTGGGTGTACTTAAGTGTGATAAGTGCTATAATTAAATCTCTTTTTGCTTCATCGGGGAGCTCTTTGTTGTCTGTAACAAGCTCTGTGAGTATGGATTCATCTATCTTGTAGTTGTTTCTTCCCTGCTCAAAGGTGATGCCGTATACCTGCTTGTGCTCAACCTCTGCAGGCACAAAATCAGGGTCAATTTTTACTATATTATAGCTGCCCTTTCTCTTGCCCTTTAAGATTTCCAATGCTTCGGGTTCATAATCCGGTGCTATGACACCATCGGATACTTCCCTTGCTATAAGCTTAGCTGTAGTTACATCACACTTATCGGAGAGTGCAATCCAGTCACCGAAGGAAGACATTCTGTCTGTACCTCTGGCTCTGGCATATGCAGTAGCTATAGCAGACTCATCAAGACCCTCCACGTCATCTACGAAACAAGCCTTCTTAAGCTTGTCATCCATTTTGATACCTACCGCTGCGGAAGTGGGGCTTACATGCTTAAACGAGGTAGCAGCACACATACCCAGTGCATCTTTAATCTCCTTTACCAGCTGCCAGCTGTTGAATGCATCAAGGAAATTTATGAAGCCGGGCTTACCGTTCAAAATCTCTATAGGAAGCTCTGTACCGTCATGCATAAAGATTCTGGCAGGCTTCTGATTGGGGTTACAACCGTACTTTAATTCAAATTCTTTCATAGCTCTTTCTCCTATTACTTATTTTTATTAATCATCCTGTTGGTAACGGTACCGTCTTTAAGATTTACATATCTTACATAAATTGAAATCTTATTGTCGGCATTTAAGTTCTCCCAGATGTTGGTTGTAAATTCATCTATGTCATCGGGGATTGATACTCTTTCGGGTTCACCTGTAAATGTGGGTATGGGATTACCGTCACAGTTATAAGTGTGGATAAAGTGTCCCAGACCTGCAAGAGACTTATAAGAGAAGGTGTATCTGTTGCATGCGCTGCCCTCGGGGTCTGCACTCTTTAATATACTCATCTTGTATGTAAAGTCATCATCCGCAAAGTTCATAACACCGCTTATCCTGGGTGTGAAATTAGGTGCATCCGGCTCAAACTCCCTGGTCTCCAAAGCTTCTTCAAAGCTCTTGCCGTCCTTAATGAAGTCGTAGATTGTATCTGTCTGGTCACCATTGGTAACTATCAGAGAATTGCCAATCTTTCTTACCGGTGAATAGATGATGAGGGATGGGTCTTCTACCTTGGAAGCATCGAAGGGATAAATGGTAACCTCTTCACCGTTCTCGGTAAATACACGGTTACGGCTGTTTTCACTTCTGCCCATGATGAAATATGCAAAAACTGCATTTTCGGCATTTTGAGATTTGCCTATCACTATACCTCTGCCCACATAGGAATTGTCCTTTATGAGAGAGCCCATGTTATTGATTTCATATATATTCATAATCGGTCTCCTTTATAAACAGGTCATCACAGAGCAACCTGCGTATTTACTTTTTTAATTCAATTATGGATTGCGCTACTTTTTCTACCGATTGAGGTAGGATAATCCATTCTGCATTTTCCATAACTCTTTTCTGGAGCGTTTCGGGGGTGTCTGTGTCTTCAATATCAACTGCCTTCTGCATTATAATCCTGCCGCCGTCCGGAATCTCATTTACAAAATGCACCGTAGCACCGGTAACCTTAACACCGTAGCTGAGCGCTGCTTCGTGAACTTTGAGTCCATAGAAGCCCTTGCCGCAGAACGACGGTATAAGTGACGGGTGTACATTTATAATCCTCTCCGGGTATCTCTTGGTGAAATTCTCCGATAGTATGCACATAAATCCTGCAAGGACTATAAAATCAATTTCATACTTTTCTATAATATCAATTATAGCCTGCTCGAAAGCTTCCTGAGAGGGCATTGCCTTCTTATGTACAACCTCTGTGGGTATACCGTTATTCTTGGCTCTTTCCAAAGCATAAGCAGATGGATTGGATGCAACCACGACAGAAACCTCCGCAGAGTTTATAATACCGCTTTTGACGGCATCTATTATAGCCTGCAGATTGGTACCACCGCCGGAAACAAGCACGCAAACCTTAGCTTTTAGCATAAAATCACGCTTTCCTCACCTTCGATGATTTCACCTATAATGTATGCGTCTTCACCGTTTGCCTTAAGTACGGTAAGTGCCTTATCAGCATCTTCCTTGGATACAACTATACTCATGCCCACACCCATGTTGAATGTGTTGAACATATCTCTTTCCGGTATATTGCCCACCTTGGCAATAAGCTCAAATATAGGCAGTACCTTTACTGCACTCTTGTCTATCTTAGCGGTAAAGCCATCCGGAATACTCCTGGGGATATTTTCATAGAAGCCGCCGCCTGTGATATGAGATACAGCCTTTACGGTAACCTCTTCAAAAAGAGCACACATGGGCTTTACATAAATCTTGGTAGGTGTGAGAAGCGTCTCGCCTATCGATTTGCCGCCAAGCTCTTCAACCGGTGTCTTGATATCTGCGTTATCCACATCAAACACCTTACGCACAAGAGAAAAGCCATTGGAGTGCACACCACTGGAGGGAAGCGCAATTATCACGTCGCCTTCTTTTATGGTCTTATTGTCAAGTACCTTGCTCTTATCAACTATACCTACGCTGAATCCTGCAAGGTCATATTCATCCACAGGGTAGAAGCCGGGCATCTCTGCTGTTTCACCGCCGATTAATGCAGCTCCGGACTGTACACAGCCGTCTGCTATACCTTTAACTATATCTGCAATTTTCTCCGGCACATTCTTGCCGCATGCTATGTAATCCAAGAAAAACAAGGGCTTGGCACCGCAGCAGATAATGTCATTTACGCACATAGCAACACAGTCTATACCTACTGTGTCATGCTTGTCCATGATAAACGCAAGCTTAAGCTTGGTTCCTACTCCGTCGGTACCGCTTACGAGCACCGGATTTGTCATACCTGTAATGTCAAGCTCAAAGAGTCCGCCGAAGCCTCCGATGTCGGACATGGAGCCCTTGGTCATTGTGGTGGCTATGTGTTTTTTCATAAGTTCTACCGCACGGTATCCTGCTGTTATATCAACGCCGGCAGCCTTGTAACTGTCACTGTAACTTTTCACTATTAATTCTCCTCTTTCTCTGATATTTTAATATTATATTCACAGGCTCTTATCGAGCCGGATTTGTAAGTTAAAAATACAAATAAGCGGAATTGGGTTCCGCTTATTTACAGCATTTATCTGTTGTAGGTCTGTTCTATTTTTGCATTTTTTGACAGCACGATATCCGCCGCCTGTTTCCTGTCGGCCTTCAGCTTTTCGGTAAGCTCTGCATCCGAAACCGCTATAATCTGAGCCGCAAGAATAGCAGCATTCTTAGCACCGTCAATTGCAACTGTAGCCACAGGTATACCGGAAGGCATCTGCACTGTAGCAAGGAGAGCATCCATGCCGTCAAGCTTCTTGGCACTTACGGGTATGCCTATAACCGGAAGCACGGTATTGGCCGCAACTGCTCCAGCAAGGTGTGCCGCCATACCGGCAGCCGCTATAATTACACCAAAGCCGTTGTCTGCAGCACCCGATACAAAATCCCTTACCTGCTCAGGTGTACGATGTGCCGAATATACATGAACCTCAAAGGGTACACCATACTCTTTGAGAGTATCAATAGCCTTTTCAACTACGGGCAAATCACTGTCACTGCCCATGATTACTGCTACTTTTTTCAAAAGAAAACACCTCCGCAAATTTCTAAAAACATACAAATATTTTAACATTTTTCATGGCTTGGTGTCAATAAACGCCATAAAAACTTGTAAGATAATACCATATTTAAAATTCAAATTGATTTTATAGCTATGATGTTTTAATAAAGTGGTAAATTTCTCCGGTTTAATCCTCTTTTTTGGGCTTGGGATTTACGATATCTCTCCAATCAAGATATCCTCTCTCCAGACCCAATATAAGCACCTCTGCAGTAGCAATGTTCGTAGCTACAGGGATATTGTGTATGTCGCAAAGTCTCAACACATTTAGTACATCAGGCTCATAAGACTTTGATGTCATAGGGTCGCGGAAAAACAGCACCAAGTCTATCTCATTATAGGCAATTCTGGCACCTATCTGCTGGTCTCCGCCCTGGGAACCTGCCAAAAACTTATGTACTTCAAGTCCTGTGGCATCAGTTATAAGACCGCCGGTAGTACCGGTAGCCACGAGACTGTGTTTGGCAAAAATACCCTTATAGGCGATGCAAAACTGCACCATAAGTTCTTTTTTCTTATCATGAGCTATCAATGCAATGTTCATTTAGTTTCCTTCCCTTCGTCAAATTTTATATAAGTCAATCGCTCCTGAGAGCAAATTTTCTACTGAGTTTAAAACAATCATATACCTTCCTGATATCATAGGCAGGGGTGTGCTCCCCCTTAATCCTGGATACCATATTGGCAAATACGATATTTATATCCGCATCATCAATTTCCTTTGACATGCCTTGCTTTAACATAATTTCTGCTCCGGGACTCCATGGTATCAGACCCAGAAGCGGATAAGAGACAATATCAACAATATCATCTACTGTAAGATGTATACCACTCTTTACAAATGAAGGAACAATCTTGTTTACTATAATAAAGCTGTTTTCAAAATCCAATCTGCTTGCCATATTTTCACACAGCTTTACTGCAGATAAGGAGGGCTCTGTTACATATACGAGTTTATGGGTAAAGCTAAGCACCTGTTGAATTATTTGAGCATCTGCCTGCAAATCAATAAGCACGTATTCATAATCCGATGACTCAACAAGCGACGAAACCGCCGCGAAATCCAAAACGTCATATTCATAATCTCCACGCAGAAATCCCGAATTACGGTGCACTCCGTCATGTACCAGAGCCTCCTGTAAATCACAGACACCGTTTAATACATCAGAGAGTGTGTATACGTAATCGCTTTGAAAACCCAAAGCAAAATCAAGAGTACATTTATCAAAGCAGAAATCCAAAGCAAGGACACTTGAGCCGCCCTCTGCCAAAGCGTGCCACAAGCCTGCGCAGGCAAAGGTAGCACCGCAGCCTCCCTTTGGAGATACAAAAGCTATAACTTCAGCCATTTTTTCCTCCCAATACATTATTTTAACACAAAAAATTCAATTTGGCTACATTTTTTTATAATATTTTTTAATTTATTGAGATAATTTATTTCTTTTGTTAATTTTGTCAGGTTCATACACAGTATCTATGTCAAAATATCTCTCATAAATCTTCCTTGCAATAGGTGCCAAAGCAGAGCCGGCACCGGCATTTTCTATAACTACAGCCACTGCAATCTGCGGGTCCTCATAGGGTGCGAAGGATGCAAACACACCGTTGGCACTACCGGTGTTTACCTGAGCCGAACCCGTCTTAGAGCACACGTTTATGGGAAAATCCGCAAACACAGCCGATGAAGTACCCTCACGGCTTCCCAGATACATACCGCGTGTTACCGCCTTGTAGGTCTCATCACTCATTTCTATGCTACCGATAACCTCCGGTTCAAAGGTCTTTACCACTTTACCGGTTTGCGAATTGCGTATACTGCGTGTAAGGTGGGGTCTGTACAAAGTACCGCCGTTTGCTATGGTTGCTATATAATTGGTAATCTGAAGTGGTGTGAATACGTTAAACGACTGACCTATAGCCATCTGCAGTGTATCACCGGGAAACCACACCTGGTCAAAGGTATCGTCCTTATATTTTTCATTGGCAAGTATGCCTGCTGATTCTCCATCTATTTCTATACCGGTTTTTTTGCCCAGGCCTACCTTGCTTGCATAGTCATATATTCTCTTTTCACCCAGTCGCTTACCAACTTCATAGAAGTAATAGTTACATGAGTTTCCTATAGCTGCTTCTACATCCTGTGCACCATGCGTCTGACCGCTCTGTGTCCATATCCAGCAGTTAAAGGTCTGACCGTAGTGCTCATATTTGCCTTCATCTACTATGGTATCCTTTACGCCGATTTCTCCCTCCTCCAATGCGGCAATGGCGGTGATTATCTTAAACACCGATCCGGGAGGGTAAGTTCCGCTGATAGCACGGTTAAACATGGGCTTGCCGTTATCCTTTATCAGTTTGTCATAGTCCTCATCAAATTTAGCCGGGTCAAAATCCGGATAGCTTGCCATGGCAAGAATTTCTCCGTTGCGTACATCCATAACCACAACCGCTCCGCCGCCTGCATCTGCACCTGCCTTGTCATCGGAGCTTTGACCCTTTTTCTTAATTTGGTCTATGGTGTCTTTGAGCACATCTTCCGCTACACTCTGCAATTCATAGTCAATAGTTAGTATAGCGTCATTGCCCGGTATTGCAGCTATTTCATCAGGTGCATAGGTATCTGAGCTTATGTCTCTGGATTTGTTTATCTTGCCGTCGGTTCCTTTGATATATGGTTCTAAAAACTTCTCCAGACCATCTTTACCTACTATATCATTCATGCCGTAGTTGCGGTCCTTCAAAAGCTCGTATTCCTCCTGATAAATGACACCTACTCTTCCCAGCATATGAGAGCCCAGTGAGCCGTATACATATTTACGGAAAGGCGATGTTATCACATTTATAATGGAATAATATGAACTGTTCTCTTTGATAACAGATACAGTCTCCATACTCACGTCGCTTGCTATAGTTACCGGAGAACCATAGGCAAGACCTCTTATCTCAAGTTCATAGCGTATTCCCACTATTTTTCGCATTTGCTCATAGCTGTAACGCTCGTCCAAATCATATCTTTGGGCAAGCTTTTTAAGAGTTGACCTGCCATCTGCCGAAGACGATATATCATACTTTTTCTTGAAATTATTCTGCTTCTCAACAGCGGTAAGGTTATCATCATCTTTGTAAGTGAATTTATAATTCTCTGCCGATATAGGGAGCGAATCAACGTATTCATCGCCGTTTTCCTCCAATACATTGAGGGTACTGAGCAATATATCATTAACCATATCATTTGAGCCGTCACTATACACCACCTGAACAGAAAAACCTACACGGTTTGTTATAAGCGGTCTGCCGTTGCGGTCATATATGATACCTCTGGGAGCCGGTACCGACATTGAATTGGTGAGCTTACTGCGAGACTGCTCCAGATATTCGTCACCGTCCGCCACCTGAAGCACCAGCAGCTTTACCAAAATCGCCGCAAGCAGCATAGATACCACAAAAAACATTATGAAATTTTTGTCTTTGATTCTGCCTGACACTTCTACAATCCCCTTATCTTATCCATACTAAGCCACTGTGCCCACAAGGAAAGCACCAGTGATACCACACCGTCATAAACAGCCGTAGGCAGTGCTATGCGTACAAACGGATACACAAATCCGCTGTGGCCTGCTATGACATATTGGGTAATTAAAACCACTGTGTGGTACAAAATCGAAAGCACCACTACCCCCAGAGCCACCGTCCAGACGTTTTTCTTCATGAGGGTGCTTGCAAAATTGGAAACAGCCAGCCCTATATACATGTATAAGAGGGCATTTAGTCCCACATGGGTGCTCGAATACAAATCAACAATGATACCTGCGATTATGCTGAGCACCGCCGCCCTTACCGGGTAGTTGTACATGGAATAGCACAATACATACACAAATATAATATCAGGTGCTATACCGCATATATCTATGTACCTGCCGAGTGTAGTCTGCAGTACAAACAATACAGCAAGCGTCAAATATGATAACACGTAATTCATATATCCAAACTCCAAACTAATTATCCTTGATTACCATTACCTCATTTACATCCGAAAAATCCACTCCGGGCTTTATGACAGCCTCCTGCGATACACCGGTTACATCGTTTTTGATTTCTGTAACTTTACCTATATATATACCGGCAGGAATCACTCCTCCGGAACCGGAGGTTTCTATGGAGTCTCCTACTTCAAGCCCTGTCTCCTTGGATACGTATGTCATCTTGCACAGACCATCCTCCATGAGACCTATATCACCCTGTACTATGGCGGTATTGCCTACACGCATGATACTTGCACTCACAGAAACCTTACTGTCTACAATAGGACACACCTTAGCCCAGTTGCGACCTACCTCGGAAACATAGCCCACAAGTCCGTAGGGGGTTATAACCGCACAGCTTTGTGTAATACCGTCCTTGATGCCTTTGTTTATGGTATATGACTTGGAGAAATTATCCATCTCAAATGCCACCACATCTGCGGCTACGGTTTTATAGTCTTTTTCATTTTCTTTCAAGTCCAGCATTTTTCTAAGACGTTCATTCTCGGATTTCAGATTATCGGTCTTCCTGAGTTCATCCTCCAGGGAAGCTATCTTTTCACGGAGCTTTTCATTTTCCTTCTCGTAGCCCTTCATATTTGTCAAATAATTAAAAAATCCGCTCACCGAATCAGAAGCCCCCGTTACCCCACTCTGGAGGGGTGTAAATACAGTACCCAATGCATCCGAGGCACCGCCTGCTTTTCTGCGGTTTATAGCAGAACCTACTATTATACACACCACCAGAACAGCAGTGGAGGCAACAAGCATTATTTTGTATTTGTTTTTTTGAAAAAAATACATCAACAAGTCTTTCCTTTCAAGGTGTCTACTTTATGAGAGCACCCTTTAACGTTTCAATTTCGTTTATTACCAGTCCGGCCCCAGCCGCTACACTTGCCAGAGGGTCATCTGCTATAGTAACGGGCATACCGGTCTCCTTGTTTATCACAAGGTCCAGACCTCTTATAAGTGCACCGCCGCCGGTAAGCACTATACCTCTGTCCATAATATCCGCAGACAGCTCCGGAGGTGTATCCTCCAATGTGAGCTTTATGGCATCAACTATAGCTGAGATACACTCGCTAATCGCTTCCCTTACATCAATTGAAGTTACGGTTATATACTTAGGCAGACCTGTGGACAGATCTCTACCACTTACTTCTGTGGACTCCTCCTGCTCAAGTGGGGCTGCGGAGCCTATTTCTATCTTTATTCTTTCTGCAGTGGCTTCGCCTATGAGCACATTATACTCTCTGCGTACATAGTTAACTATGGCTTCATTCATTTCATCCCCTGCCATACGCAAAGATTTGCTGTTCACTATACCCCCAAATGAAATCACTGCCACCTCGCTGGTGCCTCCGCCTATGTCGCATATCATGCTGCCGGTGGCTTCTTCTACCGGGAGTTTGGCTCCGAATGCAGCTGCCATGGGTTCCTCTATAAGGTATGCTTCTCTGGCACCTGCCTGTAGTGTAGCTTCTTCTACAGCCATCTTTTCTACATCCGTAACACCGGACGGTACACATATCACCACTCTGGGACGTGTGAAGCCGCTCTTTTCCAAAGCTTGTGCCATGAATGACTTCAGCATAACCTGAGTTACGTCAAAATCGGCTATAACTCCGTCTTTCAATGGGCGTACAGCCACTATGTTCTCAGGGGTTCTGCCTATCATATCCTTGGCATCACTGCCTACTGCTATTACCTCTCCGGTATCCTTATTGATAGCAACGACACTGGGCTCATTTATTACAATACCCTTTGATTTAAGATATACAAGGGTATTTGCGGTACCAAGGTCAATTCCTATATCTCTCTTTGCCATTATACCAATTCCTCTCCGTATTCTTTTGAAACAAGTGTACAAAGTCTGCATACAGGAAGCCCTACTATATTAAAGTAGTCACCATGTATGGAATTCACAAAAGCACTTGCAAATTCCTGTATACCGTATGCTCCTGCTTTGTCCAGAACATTGTAGTGATTTATATAATGATTGATTTCCCTGTCGGAAAGCTCCCTGAAGCTTACGTCGGTTTTTTCATACTCAGATACGGAATGCATATTATTCGTATCTGTGACAGTGATACCGGTATACACCGAGTGTACCCTGCCGGAAAGCTTTCTGAGCATATATGCCGCTTCATCCTTGTCCTTGGGTTTACCGAGGATTTCACCCTCAAAAACCACTATGGTATCTGCACCTATCACAAATGAATTTTTCTCTGCAAACCGTGCAGCTGCCGTAGCCTTAAGCAACGAAAGCTCGCGCACATAAAGCCCGGGCTCCAGCTCTTTGGAAACCTGTGATTCGTCTGTGTCGGTTACTATGACACTAAACTTAAGACCTATATTTTCCAGAAGCTCCCTGCGTCTGGGAGACTTGGATGCCAATACTACTTTCCTCATCAGAACGCACCTGTGGAGCCAAAGCCTCCGCTTCCTCTCTCGGTAGTCTCCAATTCATCAACCACTGTAAACTTAGCCTGAGCCACGGGGAGAATTACCATCTGTGCTATGCGTTCGCCCTTTGTAAGGATATAGTCTTCGTTACTTAAGTTGATGAGACCCACCTTGATTTCACCCGTGTAATCGCTGTCTACTACTCCTACACAATTAGATAGAGTTATGCCCTTTTTAGTTGCCAGACCACTCCTTGCGAAAAGGAATGCACCGTAATCTTCAGAAGGAAGCTTTATTGCAATGCCTGTAGGTATGAGCTTTCTCTCAAGAGGTTTTAGCACTATGTCTTCATCTATACAAGCCGTAAGATCCATACCTGCAGAGCCTTTGGTTGCATAAAAGGGAGGCTTCTTCTCTGTATTGTTCTCCAAAAATTTGATTTTTACTTCAATTTCATTCATAATTTCATATCTCCTTATACTCCTCTGTAATAGTGACCTCTGGTAAAGTCACCGTCGTATTTCAGGCTGTTTTTATAATTAAAAATTATACTTTCTATGTGGTCGGGTGTCTCTGTGGTAAATATAAATCTGTATGCACAAATACCCTCCCGTGGAAGCTCCGAAAGTCTGTCCGCCATATAAACGGGTGTAGAATTATATATGGTATTGGTACATGAGCCCTTGTGAGTAAAGACCGGAAACTTAACTCCCTTCCTGTCTCTTAAGTAATAAACATCATCTGTACATGAGCATCTGCCATGAGCTGATTTTACCACACAGTTCTGTACAGTCATGAGAGGAATCCTGCCGTATACTATAAGCTCTGCCGGCAGCGAAGATGTAAGAAGGTGTATCTGTCTGAGATTAAGCTCCGGAGACAAGCACACACTGTGCACACCCTGCTCCTTAAGCAGTTTTACAGCATATGAATTAAATGTATTTATCCTGAAATCGGCTGTCACAGTATGCCCTGAGGCATAATTAATCTGCGATATGTTGGATGCATACACCTCACAAGGCAGTATATCATCATCCACAGGATTCATATCTCTGACAATCGGCGGCAATATAACTGCTGCAAGTGCAGGCAAGCCGTCAAGCTCAGCTTTATGTTTCTCATACAGGCTATATGGCACCAATACCTTATCAAAGCCTGCCATTGCTGCGGCATGCGCCTGCTCCAAGGTCATCACTTCAGCATTGAATGATACCTTACCGTCAAATCCTGCACTGCCTATGCAGGGCTGAAATTGCCCATTCACTCCCAAGCGCTCCGGAAGGCACACAGCATCCGTCAGCATAGAAAGGGCACTGCGTCTCAGCTCATTTATTTCTTTAACAGGCAGGCTGACACCCTCATCTAAGGTTATAGCTGCATCACCCAATTCAAATTCCGTAGCACCTGTTTTGGCAAGCTGTGAAATTATCCTCTCTTCGGTAAGCGGTACAGATACAGCTTCTTGGGCAGGTATGCTACCTGTAACATTTACTGTCTTTCCCATAGCACAAACTGTAAGCTCCATTGGCTTCGCCATGCTTACGCAAGCCTTGGCGGTGAATGGAATTTTAGGCGGTGTTATTGATTTAAGTTCATCTGCCAGAGACTTCACCGACTCCGAGATGTTGCTGTATACCTTATCGTTGTTTTGATTATAGTTAAGCATGTGTCTGCCGGTGTCTGCATTCAGATAACCTTTGGTAAAACCGCTCCGACTGAAGATATTTTTGAGGATAGACAAATCCTCACCGGATACCTTACCACCGTTTCTGTATTTATTGTATATAGACGTAACTATGCTTACGTAGTCACTGCTTTTCATCCTGCCTTCAATTTTCAGAGATGTGACTTTACATTCACGCAAGGTATCAATCTCATCCACAAGGCACAAATCTTTAAGACTCAGCAGGTATTTATCCCTGCCGGACACATCTTTGCCGGATTTGTCGAGAAGTGTATACGGCAGTCTGCAGGGCTGAGCACAGGCACCGCGGTTGCCGCTTCTGGCACCGAGAAAGCTGCTCATCAGGCACTGACCGCTGTAGCTCATACACAAAGCTCCGTGAACGAACACCTCAAGCTCTATATCCACACTCCGGGAAATCTTCTTTATCTCCTCAAAGCTAAGCTCTCTTGAAAGCACCACTCTTTTGAAGCCCATCTCCTTGGCAAGGCGTGCACCGGCTGCATTATGAACAGTCATCTGTGTGCTGGCGTGAATTTCAAAATCCGGGAAGTACGACCTCACCATATGAAGTATGCCCAAATCCTGAATAATAAGCGCATCTACACCTGCCCTGTAACAAAACGCCGTAAAATCATATGCCTCTTTAAGCTCCGAGTCAGCTACGAGAGTATTTAACGTAACATATACCTTGGCATTGTGCAGGTGGGCATACCTTACCGCAGAGAGTATTTCTTCATTAGAAAAATTAACTGCATTTTTACGTGCACTAAAGCTCTGTCCGCCGATATAAACAGCATCCGCACCGTTATTGACGGCGCATACGAGAGTATCGAAGCTGCCGGCAGGTGAAAGTATTTCAAATTTGCAATCCGACATTTCTTACCCTCCTCCAAATGCTTATTTTACATAAAAGCACATTTTAATCTATTTTATCATAATATATAATACCACAAAATCTTAAATTTGAACAGTGTTTTTACAAAATTTTCAAAATTTTTGTCTTAAAAACGCATTTTTGTGATTTTTATACAAAATTCATATTCAAATTAATTTTTAAAAAAGATATTTTGGTTGTTTTGGATACCAATTTACTATAGACAAATTAATTTTTTTATGGTAAAATTGTAACATATTAAATGCAATGATTGGGACAAAGCACTATCTTGTGATGCTCAGAGAGTTGTTGGTTGCTGCGAAACAACGTTCACGGATAATTGCGAACTCACCCAGGAGCAGTCGAGCTGAAAGCCTTAGCGCAAGTAAACGAGACCGGGTTTCTCACCGTTATCAGGAGAGGGTATTGATGGATATCCTTAATTTAATGCACAATTGTATAAGTGTATTGTAATATTGTATCCAAAGATATCTCCTGCATACGGATAAAACCGATTGCAGGATTTTTTATTTTTAAATCAGAAAGGAAAAACACTATGAAAATTGCTTTTTCTACCTTAGGCTGTCCTAACTACAGCTGGAAAGATATCAGAGCCATGGCTAAAGACCTGGGCTTTGACGGAATTGAGGTTCGTGACATTGGCGACGAAAGAACCTCTTCACCATTTTCTCCGGAAAAGTGTGAGAGCACCATTGCCAAGCTAAATGCACTCCATCTGGAAATCCCCTGTCTTTCTACCGGTTGTGCTCTGAAATATACAGACAAACATGAAGATAACATTGCTGAAATCGAGAAATATATAGAGGTTGCTGCGAAAATCAACACCCCCTTCGTAAGAATACTGGGCGATTTGAAGGCGGCACCGATGGACGAGATAGACGATGCGGTTATAGCAAGTGAGATAAAAGCCCTCGTCCCCAAAGCAGAGGAAATGGGTATAACTCTCCTGGTAGAGACAAACGGTGTATACGCAGACACCGAGAGGCTCAAAAACCTCCTGAATGAAATCGCAAGCGACAACGTGGCAGCACTGTGGGATGTACACCACCCTTACAGATTTTTTGGTGAGACACCCGAACAGACCCTCACAAACCTCGGTGCTTATATAAAGTACATTCACATCAAAGATTCTGTAATTGATGAAAACGGTAACGTTACATACAGAATGCTCGGTGAAGGCGATATCCCCATAGAGAGCATAATGTTTGCACTGCGTTCCATCAACTATGAAGGATATATCACCTTTGAGTGGCTCAAGGTATGGGCAGAAGACCTCTATGATGCAGGTATAGTGTTCCCGCAGTTTGTAAACTATATGTCCAATTATCGTGAAGCCAACACTGCCAGAGGTGTGCTCTACGACAATATGAGAGGTACAGGTAAATATATCTGGAAGAAGAACAACTTAATTGACCTTACCTTCCCCCAGGTGCTTGATCGCATATGTGAGGAGTTCCCGGACCAGTATGCTTTCAGATATACTACCCTTGATTATACCAGGACTTATACACAATTCAGAGAGGATGTAGACGACTTTGCCAGAACACTCATTGCCCTGGGTGTGCGCAGAGGTGACCATGTAGCAATCTGGGCTACAAATGTACCTGCCTGGTACATCACATTCTGGGCTTCCGTAAAAATCGGTGCTGTTCTGGTAACGGTGAACACTGCATATAAAATCTACGAAGCCGAGTACCTTTTGAGACAATCCGACACCCATACTCTGGTAATGGTAGACGGCTACAAGGACTCTAACTATATAGATATCATGCAAAAGCTCTGCCCCGAGCTTGCAGCTCACGAAAAAGGAAAGCCGCTTCACTCTAAGAAGCTCCCCTTCCTGAGAAATATCATCACATACGACTGTGAAATGCCCGGAGCACTTACATGGGAAGAGGCTCTCAGCTACAAAAACAACGTCCCCTATGAAGAAGTTCTCCGTCGTCAGATGTCCATAAACAAGCATGACGTATGCAATATCCAGTACACATCCGGTACTACGGGCTTCCCCAAGGGTGTAATGCTCACCCACTACAACGTAGCAAATAACGGTAAAGCAATCGGAGACTGCATGGATCTCTCTACAGCAGACAGGATGATGATTCAGGTGCCCATGTTCCACTGCTTCGGCATGGTATTGGCTATGACTGCCTCCATGACTCACGGTGTTACAATGTCGCCCATACCTGCATTCTCCCCCAAGAAGGGGCTTGACTGCATAACCAAAGAAAAGATAACCTGTTTCCACGGTGTACCTACTATGTTTATAGCAATGCTCGGTCACGAGGATTTTGATAAGACAGACTTCTCACACATGAGAACAGGTATTATGGCAGGCTCACCCTGCCCCATACAGACTATGCAGGAAGTTATAGAAAAGATGAACATGCCTGAAATCTGCATCACATATGGGCAGACAGAAGCATCTCCTGCTACCACTATGAGCAAGACAACAGACTCAATAGAAACCCGTGTAAACACAGTAGGCGCCCCCATATTCGGTGTGGAATGTAAGATAGTAGACCCCGAAACCGGTGAAGAGCTCCCCGACAATGTAGACGGCGAATTCGTAGCAAGAGGATATAATATAATGAAAGGCTACTACAAGATGCCCGAAGCAACTGCTGTAGCCATAGACCAAGAAGGCTGGCTCCACTCAGGCGACCTTGCAAGACGTACCCCGGAAGGCTACTACAAGATTACCGGCCGTATCAAAGATATGATTATCCGCGGCGGCGAGAACCTCTATCCAAAGGAAATTGAGGATTTCCTCTACACACATCCGGATGTAAAAGATGTACAGGTAATAGGTGTACCCGACAAGCAATACGGTGAAGAAGCAATGGCTTGCGTAATTCCCAAGGAGGGTGCAACCATAACAGAAGAAGATTTGAGGAAATACTCCATGGAAAACATGGCAAAGCACAAAGTACCCAGATACTTCCGCTTTGTGGATTCATTCCCCATGAATGCAGCAGGAAAAATATTAAAGTACAAAATGCGTGAAGAAGCAATTGAATACCTGGGACTCCAGGATGCAAGCAAGATTGTAACTGCATAAAATACACACAGACTGAGGGTCTGTAAATAAAGTCACAACATCCACGGAGACGCAATTATCTGCCGTACCAACCTATCATGACTTTATTTATGATTTTGTCAAGTTAGGGACAAAAAATTTTGTAGGGGACATTCACGAATGTCCCGCGGGCGATTCTTGAATCGCCCCTACGTTTTGTCCCTTGTATATCAAAGTTTACAGCCCCTTAACTTTAAAAAAAGTAAAACACATATCAAAATCAGTCTAATTTTTCCACACGCTGAGCACCAGGACAGTCATATCGTCATCTGCTTTGCCTCCCGAAAGCTCCAGTGCGTGTTTAAGCAAAATTGATGCTATTATCTGTGGATTTACTGTTTCGATTTCCTCAAGTTTTTTTACCATATAATCTTCACTTTGCATATTAAATACATCGGAAACGCCGTCGGACATCATCACAATCAATGCTGACTTCTCCACCGTATATATCTCAGTATTTATATCTCCGTAATCCTCCAGCACTCCAAAGGGGAGTGAGTCACACTCTATACGTGACACACCGTATTCATTCTTTATATATCCGGGTGCCGCACCGCTTTTTGAGAAACGTATCTGACCGTCGGAGGGTCTTACTGTGCATACGTCCATGGTAGCGAAGCTGTCACCGGATGAACGCAGCAAGAGCGATGAATTTATAAGCTCCAATGATGTCTCCACATCCATACCTGCTGACATAAAGCTGTTTAAGAGCTCTGTGGCAGTTACGCTCTCCACAGATGCCTTAGCCCCTGTACCCATACCGTCACTTATGGCAGCTACCGTCTCACCGTAGGAGTTACGGCACACTATGAAACTATCACCCGATACCTCTTCTCCACTGCGGCAGGCAGAGGCATTGCCCACGGAAATACTGTATACACTGCAGGGGGTAAATGTCATAGATATACCCTCCTTGAGATGTCTCGTACTCGTCACTGTGGTATCTGTCTCTGTAATCTCTTTTATAATACTTATAATTCGCTGTTCGTCTTTTTTGGTAATATACCATTTATTAAAAATAATTTCCACGGTGAAATCTTCTGCGTGTCCCTTAAGGAATGTGACATCCGTTACTCCCATACCCTCTCGGTCAAGATATGTTTTAAGCTCTTTTTCTGCGGCAATATCAAGGCACATATCAAAGTCATCGGCGAGCTTGTCTATGGAACGCCCCACTCCGGAAAGCTGACCCGAAACCAGCATACGGCTTTCGTTGAGCTTCTGCTGCCAGAGCTTCTCTACTTTATAGACCTCATACATGCGGTTAAATGCACTGACAAAGTTGTCTAGCTTTATGCATTTTTGAGACAGAACCTCCGGCACATCTGACACATCTATAGCACCCTTCTTCTCAGCAGTCTCCAACATATCCAGCATTGCCTTGTAGCTATCCTTGTATCCTCTCTCCCAGCAGTTGTATTTGAGCCCGCATCCGGGACAGATTTTTGATGAAGCGGTATCCAGCATATGAATTATATACTGCTTTGACATATTCTTATTTTCAAAGCACCTCTCATATGACACCGCCAGAGACTTATATGAACGGGAAAGCTTAGACAACCTGTCGGATATAACTCTCTGCATCTTGTCCTGCTCCAAAAATGCCTCTGTAGCCGCATGCACAGTCTTGGCAGGAAATGATGATACGTACTTAGTAAGTGTGTTTGGCAGCATAGCAAAGATAATCGAAGCAAATATCAGCTCAAAAATATCAAATGGCAATACTTCTCCGCTTAAAAATGCTGTCATAGCAGTATTGGCAAGGATAAACCCCAACACCACACCCCACTTACCAAACCGTTTGAAAAGTCCGGAGCACAGTGAAGCCAGTGCAAATGCACCTACGGAGCTTGTCATGGAATCGCTTCTGCCTGTGGTAACAATACCGAATACTATTCCCATAGCTGCACCGGATGCCACTTCTCCCTCCATATTGATGATAAACAGCATCACCACCGCAAGAATAACAGATAAATCCATACCAAACAAAAGTGGCAAATCAGAAATGCATCTCACCAAAAGTGCAAAAAGCACATACACCGACACAATTTCAGTATCAAATACACATCTTCTCTCCTTGCCGTTTAATATAAGTGGCAAGGCTGTATGAAACACATAGGCACCGCCAAAGCATAATGCTCCCTCCACAGCAGCGAGCAATGCATCGTACATATAGAACTCCGTAGCTATATTGTAGCAGAGCATCACCGCAAAAAGGCTCACCCCTGTGCTGACAGCTCTGAAACGAATATTATTCTTAAAAAAACCCATAAAAAAAGTGGACACAGCCATGGCAAGTATGTATAATATCGCTTGAAAATCAAACCGAAACCTCACCAGTCCCAGTGCCGCGGATATAAAGAACACAAGCCACTTATCCGTGCCGAAGGATGCAGCATATACACTTAAGGCAAAGGGTGTCCTCTGCAGGAACATCTCGCACCCTGACATAATATAGCACAAGGCTATATATGCCGCATCGGCTATGCTTATATTTACAGAAAGCTTATTTCTCAGCTCTCTTGCGGTCGTAATGGTTTTAACAGTATCGCTCATTTGTAACTCTCCCCAATATATCTTTAGTATATATATTGTAACACCAAATAAGAGAATATTTTGTAGAAGTGTGCGTCTGATGAGCGGATTTTTGGCAAAAAAACAGAGCTATTTCGATGTTAATCACCAAAATAACTCTTAAATTTATATTTTATTCCTTGCTGTTTGTAATGGTCGGTTTAATCTTGTCGAGAACTTTGTCATAGGTTTTGATATCTGCTTTTGACTTCCAGGTCTTAAGGAGCTTCTCATACTCCGGCATAGCAAGCTGATTTTCTACAGCTTCCAATGCAGCTGCTTCTTCCTCGCCATAAAGGTCGAGCGCTACTCTCTTTATGATATGGATACCATAGTCGGTGTGCACTAATCCGCTCACCTGACCCTCTGACAAAGCAAATGAAGCTTCTTCAAACTGGGGTACCATCTCTCCTGCGGTAAATACATATCCCTCGGGAGCACTTGCAAGACCGGGATCCTCACTCTCTGCCTTCATCAAAGCATCAAAATCCTCACCTGCATTTATCCTATTTAAGATTTGCTGTGCTTTCTTCTCTGCTTCAGCAACCTGAGAGTCGGGCAACGGCTGCTGTGTAGCTGTATCTACGGTAGAAATCAAAATATGCTTTGCCTTAACATATGTCTCATTAAGGGTAGCAAGTACCTCTTTTTCATCTACCTTAATATCGCCTTTTTCTATAAGTTTGGGTATAAGGTGCTGCATATGAAACATCTCTGTGTAGTAATTCTCCAGCTCCTTCTCACTTATGCCAATCTGGTCAAACTGAGCCAGCGATGCCTTATCCTGCTTTAAATATGACATCTGATTAGCTATTGTTGACTTCTCCTCAGAGGTGATTTTAATACCATTTGCCAATGCATTCTGATACATGAGCGCATCCTCTATGAGGGTCTGCAGAGCTTTATCCTTGGCTCTGTCAAGATTGGTCTTGCCGTCTACCTTTTGCTCCCAGAAATCCTTGGGAATAGCGGAAGCATCCTGGTATCCTGCTTCTTTTAATATTTCGTCCTGAGCACTGTAGAAGTGAAGATTAAATCTCTCTACATTGTAATCCAGCTCATCCACAGTAGCCACGATTTCGCTTTTTTTGTCTTGCTTCTTCTCCTCAACATCGGTCACAAGCCCGCAACCTCCGAGGAGTGCCACGGCACAAATAACCGATACGAATCTAAGTATCTTTTTCATGTCTTAAACCTCCCACGTACAAATCTGTTTTACCATACAATAACACAAATAGATTATACATCAAAACTGTTCTTCATGTATTGTATTTTGCACTCTTTGTAATATAATCTTAATATTTTTGAGTATGTCATTGTCATATTTATAACTGAGATATGAGGTTGTACCCGAGGAAAACATCATCCTGCCTTTGTAGTCTCCCATAATCTCAACTATCGCCTTGGTGCTCACCACACGGTCAAAGGTAAATACTACCATATCATCCTTTTGGGTAATATCCGACACGAAAATCTCGGAGGAGATTGATTTGATAACCGCCATTTCCATGAGATTATCCACACTCGAAGGTATATCTCCGAAACGGTCTATATACTCCGACTGCACCTCGGCTTTATCATCCTCGGAGGATATGGTAGCTATCCTGCGGTACATATCTATTCTCTGCTTTTCGTCAGGTATGGATTTCTCGGGTATATATGCACTGAGCTTTAAATCAATTGCGGTGTCGCATTTCTCGCTGATTTGCTCACCCTTGAGCTCTTTGACTGCCTGCTCCAAAAGAAGGCAATACATATCGTATCCTACCAGATTCATATTGCCGTGCTGCTCTCTGCCCAGGATATTGCCTGCACCGCGGATTTCCAAATCACGCAGAGCTATCTTAAATCCGGCTCCGAATTCTGTAAATTCCTTAATAGCCTGCAGTCGCTTCTGAGCTGTCTGGTCAAGCACCTTGCCTTCGTGGTAAGTAAAATATGCGTAGGACAATCTGTTTGACCGGCCTACCCTGCCTTTGAGCTGATACAGCTGAGATAATCCCAGACAATCGGCATTTTCCAGTATGATTGTGTTGGCATTGGGTACGTCGAGACCGGTTTCTATGATAGTGGTGCATACCAGCACATCTATCTCACCCTCTATCAAATCAAGCATTATATTTTCAAGCTCATTTTCGCTCATTTTGCCGTGAGCTACTCTTATGCGTGCCTCAGGCACCAACTCCTGAAGCTTGGCGGCTGTACGTTCTATACTCTCTACCCTGTTATAAAGATAATATACCTGTCCGCCACGAGCGAGCTCTCTCTCGATGGCGTTTTGTATAACTATGGGATTATACTCCATTACAAAGGTCTGCACCGGTGAACGGTCACCGGGCGGAGATGCTATAACACTTAAATCACGTATGCCTATCATAGCCATATTTAACGTTCTGGGTATGGGAGTGGCACTTAGGGTAAGCACATCTACATTTTTCTTGATTTCTTTGAGCTTATCCTTGTGTCTTACACCGAAACGCTGTTCTTCATCGATTATAAGCATACCCAGGTTTTTGAACTCTACATCCTTTTGCAGCAGTCTGTGAGTACCTATAACCACGTCTACTTCACCGGTTTTCAGCTTGGAGATTATTTGTTCCTGCTGTTTTTTGGTACGGAAACGGCTGAGCATTTCCACATTTATGCAGTATTCCTTCATCCTGGACAGGAAGGTATTGTAATGCTGAGAAGCCAGCAAGGTGGTAGGCACCAGATACGCAACCTGCAAGCCATCCATCACACACTTAAATGCCGCCCTGAGGGCTACCTCCGTCTTGCCGTAGCCTACATCTCCGCAGAGAAGTCTGTCCATGCATTTGCCGTTTTCCATATCTGCCTTGACTTCATCTATACAGCGGAGCTGATCCGGAGTTTCATCATAAAGGAAATCTCCCTCGAACTGCTTCTGCCAGTCGGTATCCTTGGAAAACACGTGACCTTTTATCTGACTTCTGGCAGCATATAGCTTTATCATATCTTCGGCGAGCTTAGCTACGCTCTCTTTGACCTTGGTTACGGTCTTTTGCCATTTATTGCCGCCAAGGCTGTTGAGGGTGACCTTAACCTCTTCATTTGAAGAGTATTTATACAGCAAATCAAGCTGATTTACGGGTACATACAGGCAGTCTGTGCCCTTGTATTTGAGCTTGATATAATCTCTGGTAACTCCCTGTACGGTGAGCTGATTAATACCCACGTACTGACCCACACCGTGACTGCGGTGCACCACGTAATCTCCGATTGATATTTCATCAAAGCTCTTTATCGCATCCTTGGCATCTTTGGGCTTCCTCTGTGGTTTTTTCTTTGCCGATGGTTCTCCGTCGGTTACTACTACGGTCTTAACGGAAGGGTACTCAAATCCCCTTTCCAAAGTGCCTTTAATAATCATTATCTCGCCAAAATCCGGTGTGCGGTCGGGATTTTGCACATACGATGCTACTATACCTCTGTCTGACAAAATATCGATTAAATTGCGTATCTTGGCCTCTGAACCCAATAGCACCGTAACGCGATATGACTGCTTCTTCCAGTACTCTATATCATCTACGAGATAGTCTATGTTATCTGTATACGCCCTCAGTATCTTGGCAGTGAAAGATATAAGCTTACTTGGACGGACCTCCGGTGCAGTGTGAGAGAGAGCACTCATAGACACGCCTGCCCACCGGGAGGTACGCATGATAATATCTGTATATGTGGTAAAGTAATCTCCTGCCCTTTTGGGGAATAAGCCTTTATCCATAAGTGTGGTGATTATATCGTTTTGCTCATTGTACCAGAAATCAAACTTCTTTTTAATCTCCTTTGGCTCGTCAAGTATGCAAAGTGTATCATCACCAAGATAATCAAGCAAAGTGGGAACCTCATCATAAAAATACGGCATGTATTTATCATTTGAATGAAAGTAATGACTGTGAATGAGCTTCTCGGCATCACGGTTTAGGTTTTCATTCTTTAATTTACGGATTTGCTCCGAGGTATCTGCAGCCTGCCGGCTTGTATACATAAGCTCTGCCGCAGGGGTGATTACAGCCTCATCCACACTGTCCTCAGAGAGCTGTGTATCGGGATTAAAGGTACGCATAGAGTCTACATCATCACCCCAAAGCTCTATCCTGTAAGGAAGTTCACAGGCAGGTGAAAATATATCTATAATAGAACCTCTCACCGAAAACTGACCCACGCCCTCCACTGTACTCACACGGCTGTAGCCCATGAGCACAAGGTTCTCTGTCATCATATCCATATCCACTGCTGATTCGGGTGTGATGACAATTGTGTGGTGATTATAATAGTCTGCAGGCAAGGTGTATGATGCTAAGGCAGATATGGTGGTAACCACATATTTGGCACTTCCCAGTCTGCTGAGGGCTTTGAGCCTGTTAAACTCCGCCTTGCGGTTGGAGACATCCACATCATAGAATAGGTACTCACGTGGCGGAAAGTATAAAACCGCATCAGAAGAGAGGAACGACAGCTCGCCGGCTACCCTTCCCGCTTCCTTTTCATCAGAGGCTATCACCAGACATTTGCCTGTGTGGTGCTCTCCGAGAGAATATATCAGGTGATTCTTTTGACTTCCGGACACTCCCAGGGTATGTACATAACCCCTGCCATTTTTGATGTGCTCTGCTATGGTATCAAACTCCACCATACCATCGAGCAAAAATTTAAATGTGTTCATATTGCTGCTCCGTTAAACTTGTTCATAGCGGCGGCGGTATCTTTTCGGATAATTAATTCCACGGCATCTACCACTCTGTTGGCTGTGGGAGTGAGGATTTCTATCTCCTCCTTGGAGAATTTACCCAACACATAGTCTGCCAGATTATAATGCTCACCCTTTGGAGCTCCTACCCCCATACGTATACGAACGAAGCCGTCGCTTGCAAGCTGATATATTATAGATTTAAGGCCGTTGTGACCACCGTCACTACCTTTGGGGCGGATACGTATACGCCCAATCTCAAGATTTATATCATCACAAACTATTATCACATTTTCCACAGGGATTTTATAAAAATTAACAATGTCTCTGATACTCTCTCCGCTGAGGTTCATGTAAGTCTGAGGCTTGGCTATGATTACCTTTTCACCGGATATCATACCGTCGCCGAATACAGCCTTATGTTTTATTTTATTTAAGCTTATACCCATTTTATGCGCAAGAAGGTCTATTGTCTCAAAACCAATATTGTGCCTTGTGGCTTCGTATTTTTTTTCGGGATTACCCAGTCCTGCTATAAGATACATTTCGGTCTCCTTTTAATTTAAAAATTTCAATATATATTGTATTCCTTTTTACTGAAAATTTCAAGGGTTAATTTGGAATTTAATAAAAATGTTAATATGGGCTAAATGAAGATAATTTGGTTGCGGGTGTAATTATGGGTGTTAATTTGAGTTTAATTTACTGAGATAGAGGAAAACATCTGCCCTGCGTAAAGGAGCATACCCTACGCCGACCACGAGTGCTATTTTTCTATCTGTAATTTTCGTATAAGCGATTTTCGGGGTCGAGCTGAATCGTTCGCAATTGCTCACTGGCGCAGCTCTAAACGAGCAGGACAATAAGGGAACTGAATTAATGTGTCCTGCCCGTTTCCACTCGAAAATCGCTTATACTCAAAAACAGCTACCAAAAACAGCCCTCTATGTCGGCTACGTGTATACTCCTTTACTCCGGGCGGAGTGGTGGTTCTGTAAATATGTGCACAAACCTCGCTCTAAACACTGATATTACAACATTATAGAATATCAATATGTTCTCCGTTTAATGCCTTGTTCATACTTCTTACAGCACAGAACTTACCGCACATGGAGCAGCTTTCTTCTATTTCCGGCTTCCTGTCATCACGGATTTTCTTTGCTGTTTCAGGGTCGAGGCTGCATTGCCACTGGGCAGCCCAATCGAAATTTCTTCTGACGTCTGCCATTTTATCATCAATGTCTCTTGCGTGAGGAATATGCTTTGCGATATCTGCCGCATGAGCCGCTATTTTTGACGCTATGATGCCCTGCTTTACATCATCCACATTTGGAAGTGCGAGGTGCTCTGCAGGCGTAACATAGCAGAGAAATGCCGCACCTGCCGATGCTGCTATTGCTCCGCCGATTGCAGATGTGATATGGTCATAACCGGGTGCTATATCTGTAACGATAGGTCCCAATACATAGAAAGGTGCACCCATACATATAGTCTGCTGCATCTTCATATTTGCTTCAATCTGGTCGAGTGGCATATGTCCGGGCCCCTCTACCATAACCTGTACATCTTTTTCCCGGGCTCTTTTGGTAAGCTCACCCAGCCTTACAAGCTCCTCTATCTGGCAAACATCGCTTGCATCTGCAAGACACCCCGGGCGACATGCATCACCCAGTGAGATGGTAACATCATATTCACGGCAGATATCAAGGATATCATCATAATATTCATAGAAGGGGTTTTCCTCCCCGGTCATAGTCATCCATGCAAATACCAGTGAGCCGCCCCGGGAGACTATGTTCATTTTTCTCTTGTGATTTTTAATCTGGTCAATTGTCTTTCTTGTAATCCCGCAATGCAGAGTTACAAAGTCCACCCCATCTGAAGCGTGAAGTCTGATTACATCGATAAAGTCCTTGGCGGTAAGGGTGTCTAAATCTCTCTGATAATGTATTACGCTGTCATAAACCGGGACTGTGCCAATCATAGCCGGACATTCGCTTGTGAGCTTCCTTCTGAAGGGCTGTGTGTTACCGTGAGAAGACAAATCCATAATGGCTTCTGCTCCCATATTTACTGCAGCCATCACCTTTTGCATTTCAATGTCGTAGTCCTTGCAGTCCTTTGACACACCGAGGTTTACATTGATTTTGGTACGGAGCATAGAGCCTACACCATTTGGTTCTATGCAGGTATGCAGTTTATTGGCACATATCGCCACCTGACCTCTCGCTACCAAATCTCTTATTTCCTCCGGTGATTTGTATTCCTTTTCTGCTACAGCCTTCATTTCCGGTGTTATGATACCTCTTTTGGCGGCATTCATTTGTGTTGTATAATTTCTCATTTTTCTACCCCTTTCAATCAGATATTTTTTCCTCAGTAAAATAAGACACGTGTTCAAAATTATGCTTCAACGGTCCGGACCCCTTCCCTAAATCAAGCATGGCAGACAGGGCTCCAGATATATATTCCTTGGCTCTGTGAACAGATTCTGTCAGGTCAAAGCCTTTGGCAAGATTAGCTGCTATAGCACTTGACAGTGTGCATCCGGTACCATGTGTGTTCGGATTGTCAATACGCTTTGCGCTGAACCAATGGAATTCTCCTTTTGAATAAAGAAGATCATCTGCATCATATATGTTATGACCGCCTTTTAATAGAACGGCACAGCTGTATAAATCTCCAATGACTTTTGCCGCTCTTTTCATATCATCTTTACTTTTAATGATAAATCCTGACAGAACCTGTGCTTCGGGAATGTTTGGTGTAATCACGGCTGCAATGGTGAAAAGCTTCTCTGCAAGAGTCTTAACTGCATCGCCCTTCATAAGTGATGAGCCGCTTGTAGCCACCATGACAGGGTCTACTACTATGTTTTTGGCATTATGGTATGTTAATCTCTCTGCTATTGTGCATATAAGTTCGCTTGATGATACCATACCTATCTTAACAGCATCGGGAAATATATCCTCAAATACTGCATCAATTTGTTGTTTCAAAAATTCAGGTGTTGATTCTGAAATTGCTCTTACGCCGGTTGTGTTTTGTGCAGTTAATGCAGTAATCGCACTCATGGCATAAACACCATTCATCGTCATTGTTTTAATATCTGCCTGTATACCTGCACCTCCGCCGGAATCGCTGCCTGCGATTGATAATGCTGCTTTCATTGGTTTTGCTCCTTTAATTTAATATACCTAATTCCTTTGCCCTTGCTTTAAGCTCAATTGCTGCCTGCTTAGGATTATCGGCTTTCATAATAGCCGATACCACACATATTCCGGCGATGGGTATACCTTTCAAAACATCTATATTGTACTTATTGAGCCCTCCTATGGCATTGACAGGGATCGGTACAGCATTGCAAATACCTCTGAGAGTATCGGTGGAGGTAAGTACAGTTTTGACCTTGGTAGTAGTTGGATAAATTGCTCCCACACCGAGGTAATCTGCACCTTGCTTATATACATCCAATGCCCAAGCTGCTGTTTTGGCTGTAGCCCCCACAATTTTGTCTGCACCCATAATCTTCCTTGCAGCAGCAACAGGCATATCGTCAGCTCCCAGATGTACCCCTTCTGCATCTATGGCAAGCGCCACATCGACACGGTCATCTATGATAAGAGGCACATGGTGTTTTAAAGTTATGGTGTGAACCTTTTCGGCAAGGTGGATATATTCACGGGTTGTTTTTTCCTTTTCACGAAGCTGTATCAATGTGGCTCCGCCTATAATTGCCTGCTCTACACGAAAGAGAAATTCCTCTTCGCTGTAATTAGTACTGTCTGTTATAAAGTATAATCCTAAATCAAGATTTTTCATTGTTCTCTCCTCATACATAAAGATAATCATTTAATACAGGCTGCAGACCCTCATCTGCTATGTCCTTATACATCTTATCAAGACTGCGATTATCGTCAATTTCAAATTGTTCGTCACCATGCATCCCGCTCGGCTCTCCACCGCTGTATTTGCTCTCGTGGTCGCCGATGCCGGTAGAAACCCCGGCAGAGACCTTTGTAGCGGCAATCCTTACTATACCGTTTCTAAACTCTGCACTCTCACGAGATGAAACCGTTATCCCCACAAAGGGCAAAAAGATGCGGTATGCACAGATTATCTGACAAAGTTGTTTTTCATGGACATCAAGAGGGTTTATCTTGTCGTTATTGATGATGGGTCTGAGCCTCGGGCAAGAAAGGGACATTTCTGCATGGGGGTATTTTCTTTGTAGGAAATACACATGCAGGGCACTTGCCAGGGCGTCCTTTCTGAAATCAGAAAGACCCAAAAGTGCCGAAAATGCCACACCACGCATACCTGCCATAAGTGCACGCTCCTGGGCGTCAAAACGATAGGGCCACACACGTTTATGACCCCAAAGATGTAGCTGTTCGTATTTTTCTGTATCATATGTTTCCTGAAATACGGTTACGTAATCTGCTCCGCACTCGTGTAAATACTTATATTCATCTGTATTAACAGGATATATTTCAAGTCCTACCATGCGGAAGTACTTACTTGCCAACCTGCAGGCTTCGCCGATATATTTAATATCGCTTTGGGCACGGCTTTCACCTGTGAGAATGAGAATTTCTTCCATCCCGCTGTCAGCTATAACCTTCATTTCCTTATCAATCTGCTCTGCAGACAGCTTCATACGATTTATGTGGTTATAGCAGTTAAAACCGCAATACACACAGTAATTCTCACAGTAATTGGCTATGTAAAGAGGAGTAAAAAGGTACACAGTATTGCCGAAATGCTTACTTGTTTCTAAACTTGCTCTCTGTGCCATCTGCTCCAAAAACGACTCTGCCGCAGGAGAAAGGAGTGCCTTGAAATCTTCTATGGTGCAGTTTTCATGCTCCAGGGCTGCCTTTACATCCTTTGAGGTATATTTTGAATAGTCATATGACGTCATATGCTCCAGCACATTTTTACAGACATCGGACTTGATTTCTTCCATGCCGGGCATATACTCCATGTGATTTTTTCGTGAGGCAGGGTCGGTTTCAAGACGGTGTTTTCTCTCCAATGCTTGGGGAGATAAATGCTCCGAGTCTACCAAAAACTGATTTTCCATCACAAATCCCCCCTAATCACGCAAAAATCCCGTAAGCGGATCGGAGGCAGAAGCTCCTCTGGTGAGGACTCTGCCAAGTCCTGCAAGGTACGCATTTCGTCCTGCCTCGATTGCTTGGCGAAATGCCGCTGCCATAAGGGGCAGATTTCCGGCTGTGGCAAGAGCTGTGTTTGCCATAATTGCCGCCGCACCCATCTCCATAGCTTCACATGCCTGAGAAGGTTTGCCGATTCCTGCGTCCACGATAATAGGTAAGTCTATCTCATCTATTAAAATCTGAATGAAATCCCTGGTGGCAAGACCTTTGTTTGAACCGATTGGAGAAGCAAGTGGCATAATAGTTGCAGCTCCGGCATTTTTCAGGTCACGGGCAACGTTTAAATCAGGATACATATACGGCATTACCACAAAGCCGTCATTTGCAAGGACTTCGGTTGCTTTGATTGTTTCCTGATTATCCGGGAGCAGATACTTGGTATCTCTCATAATTTCTATCTTTACGAAATTACCGCATCCAAGCTCACGGGCAAGTTTGGCTATCCTCACCGCTTCCTCTGCATTTCTGGCACCGCTGGTATTTGGCAGCAGCGTAACACCATTTGGTATGTAATCCAAGATATTCTCTTGCTCTTTGGTATTTGCACGGCGGACGGCAAGTGTTATAATCTCTGCACCTGCGACTTTCACAGCTGCTTCAATCAAATTAAGGGAATATTTGCCCGAGCCTAAAATAAAACGTGAATTAAATTCGTGACCGCCAATGATAAGTTTGTCATTATTCATCTGTATTTCCTTCTTTCTATACTTCAAATTCTTCTGCTATAATTCTGAGCACCGTATGCGCCTGATGAGCTGCGCAAAGCATGACTCTTGATGATAGAAGTCCTGATTTTTCAGACACCTCACTTTTTTCATCACCGCAAAGATAAAATCGTCTTGATAGCTTTTTTGTCTTAATGGTATTACCGCTGCCAATACCCGCCATGCCGGACGCAGCTACGATATATTTGCGGGGCATCTTCTCCAGAACAAAGTTCACAAGATTTGCTTTTGCCTCCGGATTGTCAAAGGCTTCACATATAATATCTGCATCTGTCAGCAATTCCTTGGTATTAGTTTCATCAATGCACACGGTATGCAGCTGCATTTCAAGATATGGATTTATTTCTATGAGATTATGCATCAAGGCTTCGGTTTTGTATAAACCTATCTGATTTGCTTTATACTGCTGACGGTGAAGATTGGTTATATCCACCCTGTCAAAATCTATAAGTATAAGCTTACCGATGCCGGCTCTTGCAAGTGCCATGGCAATGTTGGAGCCTAAGCCTCCGAGACCGCATACTGCAACAACAGAAGATGAAATCCTCTTTTGAAATTCTGTGCCGTGCCTGTAGATTAAGGCTCTTTGCCATTCATCTTTTGCGGGTATCATATCAACCACCCCCTACAAAGCTTACAACCTCAAGGCTGTCGCCGTCCTTCAATAATGTTTCGTCGTAATCCGCTTTGGGGAGGATATTGCCGTTCAGTTCAACTGCGACACGCTTTATATCGTATCCGGCAGATAAAAGGTATTCAGTCATGCTGTATCCATCAATACCCAGCTGTTCCCCATTTATTTTTACCATTTCCTTCACCTCCAAAAAATCTGCAAACAAAAAAAGGAAGCTACCGACTTGGTAACCTCCAATTATACTTTGTAATTCCCAAAGCTTGCACTTCAGGCATCCCTACGTTGGCATTATCCAAATCAGGTTCTCGGTCGAAGGTCTCACCTTCCTCTCAGCCTGTAATACAAGCTCCCGTTTTTTATTCTTTTTACATATTATATCACTATTTTATTAAAATGTCAAAAGCTTTCGTGCAAGGGCATTTATATCATCATTTCCCAGGGTGTTTTCAAATACTACGATTCCTTGATCACAATCCTTACTTAATGCACCGTTTTCCTCCAAAAGACGTTTTACCTGTCTTGCTGTACCCTCGCCTCCGTCAAATATATGTGCATTGGGCATCAGCTTCTCTACAGTCTCCCTCACAAATGGATAGTGTGTACAACCCAGCACCACTGCGTCTACACTCATGGTATCTATATCTTCAAAACATTCTGCGAGAAAGAGCTCTGCCTTTTCCCCTTTAGTGAATCCCTGTTCTACCAGCTCCATCAGTCCCGGACACGGTAGGGGGATTATATTTGCTTCGTCTTCATAATCCCTGCACAGCTTGGCAAATTTGGTCTCCTTAAGTGTCAGCGGAGTCGCCATTACTACCACATTGGAGCCTTGCTTGGCTTTGACAGCAGGTTTGAGAGCCGGTTCTATACCTACTACAGGTATTTGGGGATACTTACGCCTCAGGGCATCTATACACACACTGGTGGCTGTATTACAGGCAATCACCAGTGCCTTGATATCCTTTGATACGAGGTAATCTGCACACTCCACCGCATGTGCAAATATCTCATCATGACTCTTGGTGCCGTATGGAGCATGGGCAGAATCACCCAGGTATATATAATTTTCATTTGGCATGAGGCGTACAAGCTCTCTTAAAACGCTGACACCGCCAACGCCGGAATCAAATACACCTATGGGAAGATTGGATTTATGCATAATGTGTACCTCTTTATTCTCCTACCAAAGACATATCTGCCTCAAATGGCTCATCAAAGAGATAATTGCCGAAAATCTCCACCAGCTCACCATCTATAACAAACTGCACAGAGTATACACCCTTTACACGGCAAAGAGTATTTACTATGGAATACACAGCCATTTTCTGGGTGGCACTGCCTTCAATGCTCAAAAATTCTTCACTCAAATCCACCCTGCAGATTCCGTCGGAGAGTTCACATGAATTGAGGATGGTTTGAGGCGGTATTACATTAATTAGCTTGCCATCGTTAGAGCCGCCTGTCTTCATAAGCTCTCTCATGACAAACAGCGGGTCATCTGCATTTTCCGGGATAGCTTCGTTAGTTACGGGATATAGCTTTTCTGCCTGAGAATCGGTATAATAAAGCACATACTCCTGCATAGACTGCTTATCCGCAGATGAGTCTGTAGGATTTTCAATCTTCGTATCGGGATTAATAACTTCTTTTTTTTGCTCCTTGCAGCCTCCGAGACAAAGAACAATCACTGCCAACATTACCAAAAGAATTCGTCTCATCAAAACCCCTTACCTTTCTAATCATAGCTATTTTCTAATCAAAGCCAGTCAACGAGAGGCAAGATTATCTTAAACTCACTGCCTTCTCCCGGCCTACTTGTAACCTCTATGGATCCGTTGTGGAACTCTATAGCGGAATGTGCTATGGAGAGTCCCAGTCCGGTACCGCCCGTCTCTCGGCTGCGTGCCTTGTCTACGCGGTAAAATCTGTCAAATATTCTATGGACATCCTCAGACGCTATACCCACTCCGTCATCTTTTACCACTATTATGGCTCTCTTGGTCTCCTTGATTAATGTAACCTCTACCTTGCCCTGCTCACTTGTGTATTTCAGAGCATTGTCAATTATATTGTACACAGCCTGCCACAAAATATCCTTATTCGCCATAATAAGAATATCATCATCAGCATTTAATATAAGCTGCTTACTCTCCTTCTCTGCTATGGGTATGAGGTTTTTATTTATACCCATAACCACATCTTTCAGGTTGATAAGCTCCAGTGTACCCGACATATTCTCGGTGAGAGTATCCATTTTGGTTATATACAGGAGCTTATTTACTATTCTGTTGAGTCTCTCTACCTCTTCATTCATATCCGTGAGAAATTCCCTCACATAGTCCATCTCTATCTCCGGGGTCTGAATTATGGAATCCGCCATCAGCTTGATGGAGCTTAAGGGAGTCTTGAGTTCATGAGAAGCATTGGAGACAAACTCCGTACGCTGTGCCTCTATGATAGAGTACTTCTCACTCATATCATTAAATGCCTTACCCAGCTTTGAAATCTCATCATTGCCGGTGATTTCCAGCTTTTCACCTATTTTACCGTCTGACATATCCTTTATAGACGAGGTATAATCAGTAAGGCGCTTCTTTATCTTGCCGACAAAGCTCACAATCATCACGCCGGACACTATGGTTATGACAATTGAAAAGAATGCCGAATCGGCGATAAGAGCCAGGACCTTGCTTGCAGATGCAAATCTGCCGCCTGTCCTTACGATAGTGCACGTACCTATAACAGCACTAAGCGCCAGCATACACGGAAATACCACCGCCAGGTATGTAAGCGCAAACTTTAGTGTGATTTTTTTTGCAACGTTCTTTTTTATATTATGTAATATCTTTGAAATAATAACCAGCTCCCCACTTAGTCAGCAGATATACGGGCTCTGCACTGTTAGGCTCTATCTTCTCACGAAGTCTGCGCACGTGCACGTCAACGGTTCTGGCATCGCCCGGATAGTCATAACCCCATATGAGGTCAAGTAGATTCTCTCTGGAGTATACCTTGCCCGGATTGCACACCAGCAAATCCATAAGATCAAACTCCTTACTGGTAAGGTCTACAGTGGAGCCCTCTATGGTAACCGTGCGCTGATTATAATCAAGCTCTACGGTACCCATTCTTATCTTAGAACGGTCACCCTCTTTGGCAACGGGAGTAATACGGCGCATGATAGCCTTTACTCTCGCCTTAAGCTCAAGTATATTAAAGGGTTTGGTTATGTAGTCATCGGCACCGTACTCAAGACCCATGATTTTGTCCATATCCTCAGTCTTGGCTGTTACCATGATAATCGGTATGCTGGAAAATTCTCTAATTTTCTGACATACAGATAAACCGTCAATTTTGGGAAGCATAAGGTCTAATATGATAATGTCCAGGTTTTTGTCGTGAGCCAGCTTTAGTGCTTCTTCGCCGTCATATGCGGTCTCAACCGTATAACCGTCCTGTTCAAAGTTGAATTTCATACCTTTTACAAGAAGCTTTTCATCATCTACAATCAATATTTTCATTTTGGGAGTTCCTCCGTTATAATATATTCCTTAATTTTTTGAAATGAAGTCTCGCCTATGCCGTCTACTTTCATCAAATCTTCGGCTGCGGCAAATTTACCGTTTTCCTTGCGGTAATCTATTATCCTGTCGGCTAATTTCTCTCCTATGCCCGGTATGAGCATAAGACTGTCTGCATCTGCTGTATTTATGTTTATCCTCGGTATCACATCATAATTTGACTCTTCATTTACTGCCGGTACCTTGATTACGGTACCTTCACTGACTATGGCATCAAGCACCAGCGCTCCTGTATCTGCCCGGGCTGTAACACCGCCTGCAGCATATATGACATCACATATACGTGCATGCTTATTAACCTTGTACTTGCCCGGATTAACTACCTCACCGGATATCTCTATCCATATCCTTTCTGCAGGGAGGGGTCTTTGTACATTTACCTCACCGGGAGCATGACTGCCGATTAGTGTGTATCCGATAGCTGCAGTAGCGGCTATGGCAAACAGCAGCAGGGCAAGCCTATGCAGAGTATCTGATTTCATGATTACTCAAGGAAATCCTTTAGTTTCTTGCTGCGGCTGGGGTGCCTTAATTTTCTCAGTGCTTTTGCTTCAATCTGACGGATACGCTCTCTGGTAACATTAAATTCCTTACCTACCTCTTCGAGAGTACGGCTTCTGCCGTCATCCAGACCGAAACGCAGTTTAAGAACCTTTGCTTCTCTGGGTGTCAAAGTGTCAAGCACATCTATAAGCTGTTCTTTAAGCAGTGTAAATGCCGCCATTTCCGACGGAGCGGGAGCGTCGCTGTCGGGTATGAAGTCACCCAGGATGCTGTCTTCTTCTTCACCAATAGGTGTTTCGAGAGATACAGGCTCCTGAGCTATCTTCATAATCTCACGAACTCTGTCCTCGCTCATATTCATTTCCTTGGAAATTTCATCTACGTGAGGCTCTCTACCCAGCTCCTGCAGAAGCTGACGAGACACACGTATGAGTTTATTGATGGTTTCCACCATATGCACAGGTATACGTATGGTCCTTGCCTGGTCGGCAATGGCTCTGGTGATTGCCTGTCTGATCCACCATGTGGCATAAGTAGAGAACTTATATCCCTTGGTGTAGTCAAACTTCTCCACAGCCTTTATAAGACCCAGATTACCCTCCTGGATTAAATCCAAAAAGAGCATACCTCTGCCCACGTATCTCTTGGCGATACTTACTACGAGCCTTAAGTTTGCCTCGGCAAGACGTTTTTTTGCTCTTTCATCGCCTACATGCATACGCTCTGCCAGACGGTGCTCCTCGTCCGGTGAAAGCAGGGGTACCTTACCTATCTCCTTGAGATACATACGCACAGGGTCATCAAGGCCTATACCCTCCGGGATAGTAAGGTCTATCTCCTCCTCGTTTGCCTGGATTTCTGCCAGCTCCTTGTCCATGTCATTGACCAGCTCTATACCCATGGTTTCGAGATTTTCGTAGACCTTCTCTATATCCTTCACTTCAAGTTCGAATTCGCTAAGGGCGTTTTCAATTTCCTTGTATGAAAGGACACCCTTCTTCTTACCTGTTTCTACCAGGTCAAGTATGGCGGCCTTCTTATCTGTAAAATTCTTTCCTTCTTTTATATCCACAATATTGCTCCTTTCCCTAATTATTTAAATTAAGGCATCATTGGTTTTTGATAAATTTGTTTAACTTTTCTATTTTATCCGGATTATCACCGTTTAACTGACTTAAGATATTTTTTCTGTTCATACGCTCGTTTATGACCTTAAGATAATCATCAAAGGCTTTGTCCGCGTCGTCTGTTTTATTGTCCAGAGACAGTATGCGTGATACCTCACGTATCTCTGACTCCTCGGTAAAGAAATCTATGACCTGAGTGGGGTCTATAGCCTTGTCAATTTCATAAAAAGCGAGTATATAGCTCAGAAGCTTTCGGTGAACCTCACTTTCAAAAAGTGAAGGAGTTATACTCTGTTTTTTACGTTTGTACACAGATTTATTTGCCAGGAGCAGAGCCAGCATAAGCTCTCTGGTACGCTCCAGAGCCGCATCCGATGACATGACGGTTTTGCGCTGTGCTATCATGGTAATGTCCGGAGTCTCTGTGCTTGACGACGGTGTGGTATTTACTGCCTTTACTATACCGAGCTGAGAATAAATGGCATTGGAGGAAACCTTGGTCCTGGAAGATACCTCCTCCACATATACATCCAGCTCTACGGGATTAAGTATAAGCTTCATATAGTTGAGGATTTCTCCTATGAAGCTGACCTTCTGGGAATTATCTGTCACATCATAGTCTTGCTCCAAAGTATCGATTAAATACATCATATCGGTTTTTCTCTTTGAAATACAGTTACTAAACCGTGTGATACCAAATGCATTGATGTATTCATCGGGGTCTTTTTTATCCTTTAGATTAAGCACGGATATCTTGACATCGTGCTCTCTTAAGATACCTATTGCTCTGGTGGTGGCATTCCTGCCGGCACCGTCACTGTCATAGCAGATTACCACTTCCTTAAACTCGGATGCCAGAATCTTTGCCTGAGATGTGGTAAGTGCAGTACCCAGTGTGGCCACGGTATTTATATATCCGTTCTTGGCAAGAGCTATTACATCCATATAACCCTCCACAAGGATTACGAATTCCTTACCCGAACGCCTAGCAGCATTAAGGAAATACAGATTGCGGCTCTTGCTGAACACCGGCGAATCCGGCGAATTAAGATACTTTGGCTTGCTGTCATCCAGCACTCTGCCGCCGAAGCCTATCACACGGTTTCTGGTATCAAAAATAGGAAACATAACCCTATTGCGAAAGGCATCATAGTATTTACCGTTCTCACTTGACTTTATGAGACCAGCCTTTAAAATATCACTCTCTGCATAACCTTTTTGCTTTAAATGATTAAAAAGCGCATCCCAACTGTCCTTGGAGTAGCCCAAAAAGAACCTCTTGGCATCAGCACCGCTTAAAGAACGCTTCTTAAGATACTCTACAGCCTGCTTGCCGTGCTTGAGATTCTCATAAAAGAACTCTGCCGCCGCCATGTTCATCTCGTAGATGGTATCTCTTTCCTGAGCCATCTGAGCATGACGTGCGCTATCCTTCTCGTCCGGCTTGGGCAAAGTAATACCGGCACGCTCTGCGAGCTTCTCCACAGCTTCTATAAAAGGCATATTTTCAATTTTCATAAGAAAATGGATGACATTGCCACCCTCACCGCAACCAAAACAATGGAATATTCCCTTTTGGGGTGATACAGAAAATGAAGGCGTCTTCTCATTGTGAAACGGACAAAGTCCTACATATGAGCTGCCTGCCTTCTTTAGTGTAACGTATTGTGAAATAACATCGCGGATGTCGTTTTTGTCAGCCACTTCTCGTATTAAGTATTCAGGATATAAAGGCATAATCATCCTCCTACTGTGTTATATTCGACAAAAAACAAAAAAACCCTTTTTTAAAATTTCGGATTTGGCATAAATAAATCGTTAAAGAGCTCCACACAGTAGTTATCCGTCATGCCGGATATATAGTCACACACTACGGTATCCGCATCCCAATCATAGAGCAGCCTTGCGTATTCTTCAGGTAACTTGGACAGATTGGAGCGAAAATACCCATAGAGCTTCTCTATAACCATAAATGATTGGTAATCCTTAACCGCAAGCTTCTCATATACTGCACTAAACATAAACTGTCTTAAAGACATCATATCCCGCTCAGTTTGACGGCTCATGCATACCCTGCCTGCTTCACTGCTGGCAGACACTATGTCTGCTATCATGGCATTAATTCTGCCGGAGTGTGTATCTCCCAATGCAGCCACAAGCTCTGAGGGCAGGTCTGATTTATTGATTACGCCGGCTCTGAGGGCATCGTCTATATCGTGATTAATATAAGCGAACCTGTCGGCATATTTTATTACCGTGCCCTCGGCTGTATCGGCAACATTGGCACCGGAGTGATTTAATATACCATTGCGTACCTCGTAGGTAAGGTTCATACCTTTGCCATCTTTTTCCAGGAAATCCACTACTCTGAGACTCTGTTCATAGTGTTTGAAACCTCTGGGGCACAATTCATCAAGGGCTCTCTCTCCCGAATGTCCAAAGGGAGTGTGCCCTAAGTCATGTCCCATAGCAATAGCCTCGGCAAGGTCCTCGTTTAATCTCAAAGCTCTGCAGATAGTCCTGGCAATCTGCGATACCTCCAGTGTATGAGTGAGACGTGTGCGGAAGTGGTCATTGTATGCGGAAATAAAGACCTGTGTCTTATGCTTTAAACGTCTGAAAGCCTTGGAGTGTATGATGCGGTCTCTGTCTCTGGCAAAATCCGTGCGTATGACACATTTGCTCTCAGAACGAAGACGTCCGCGAGTGTCTGTAACCTTAAACGCCATAGGAGACAAAATTTCGTGTTCCGTTTTTTCATATAATTCCCTTATTTCCTGCATATTATCACATCCTGCATACAAATTTGATATGTATATTTTATCACAAAATTTACCAATGTTCAAGTATTTTGATATTATCTTAAACCAAACGGCAGCTTGCGTATAGTGCAAACTGCCGTTTCGATTTATAAAAATGTCCTTTGTAATATTAGAAATTTCTGCTGTAGTTAGGAGCTTCCTTGGTGATTGATATATCGTGGGGATGACTCTCACGTAAGCCGGCAGCGGTAATTCTCACAAATTTACCTCTTTGCTTAAGTTCAGGTATGGTAGCCGTACCGCAGTAACCCATGCTGGAGCGCAAACCGCCCATAAGCTGATAAATGGTATCTGCCACTACACCCTTGTAGGGAACACGTCCCTCTACACCCTCGGGAACGAGCTTCTTGGTACCGTTCTGGAAGTAGCGGTCCTTGCTGCCCATTTCCATAGCAGCGATAGAACCCATACCACGGTATACCTTGAACTGTCTGCCTTCGTAGATTTCTGTATCTCCGGGACTCTCTTCACATCCTGCCAGAAGTGAACCAACCATGATAACATCTGCACCTGCTGCAATTGCCTTGGGCAGGTCTCCGCTGTATTTGATACCACCGTCTGCGATTACGGGGATGTTATACTTCTTAGCTGCCTGATATGCATTATAAATAGCTGTAACCTGAGGCACACCCACACCTGCAACAACACGTGTAGTACAGATAGAACCGGGGCCTATACCAACCTTGATAGCATCTGCACCTGCCTGAATGAGAGCTTCTGCAGCTTCGGCGGTAGCTATGTTACCTGCTATAACCTGAATGTGAGGATATGCTTCCTTCACCCTCTTAAGGCACTTCATGATATTCATGGAGTGTCCGTGAGCAGAGTCAAGCACCAATACGTCAACCTTAGCATCAACCAGTGCAGCCACACGATCAAGCACGTCATCTGTAATACCGATTGCAGCACCTGCAAGGAGTCTGCCGTTGGAGTCCTTGGCAGCATTGGGGTATTTAACGGATTTTTCTATATCCTTTATAGTAATAAGGCCTTTAAGATAACCATTGCCGTCCACTATGGGGAGCTTCTCTATCTTGGCACTTCTTAATATCTGCTGTGCTTCATCCAAGGTAGTACCCTCGGGAGCTGTAACAAGGTTTTCACATGTCATGGCTTCCTTGATTTTCTTGGAGAAATCTGTCTCGAAACGGAGGTCACGATTTGTGATGATACCCTTCAATTTACCATCTTCTTCTGTAATCGGTACACCGCTGATTTTGTATTTACCCATGAGTGCATCAGCTTCTGCAAGGGTATGATTTTCAGAAAGGCGGAATGGGTCTACTATAACGCCGTGTTCGCTTCTCTTAACCTTGTCCACTTCTGTGGCCTGCTGCTCGATAGTCATATTCTTGTGGATGATACCTATACCACCCTCTCTCGCTATAGCTATAGCCATAGCCGATTCGGTAACGGTATCCATAGCAGAGCTCATGAGAGGAATGTTGAGCTGTATGCTCTGTGTAAGGTTTGTTCTCATGTCTACAGCATTGGGAAGTACATCTGATTCCTGAGGTATCAGGAGTACGTCATCAAATGTAAGTCCTTCGTAAGCAAATTTTTCTACCATAAAATATCCCCTTTCAAAATTAAGTATAACGATTCAAGTTTATATTATTACAATAGTATATCGCAAAATCCACTCTTAGTCAATCATTAAAAACGAAAAATGGCGATTTTAACAAAATATTTCAGCAAATTACCTCATTCGTATAAAAAACCAACGGCATCAGCGTCAGCCAATGCCGTTGGTGTGTCAAAATATACGTCTTACATTTTTAATTCTCATACCGTACGAAGTAGTGGCAAGGGGCACTATCTCTACAGTGTATCCGGTTCTGGGAGAGTGGATAAAGTATCCGCCGCCCACATATATGCCGGAGTGACCTATGTATTCACCGCCCACAGATGACGAGAAGCAAAGTATATCTCCGGGGAGCATCTCAGAAACAGGAACCTCCACACCGTTTAATGCCTGGTCGGCAGCTACACGATTGAGCTCCACACCCATAAGGCTGTAGCAGTATTTTACAAATCCGGAACAGTCAAATCCCTCGGGTGACATACCACCATATACATAAGGTGTGCCTATAAACTGCTTAGCTGTCTCTACTAGCACCTCACCGGGCACTACCGAACCTACGTAAATAGGTACATTGGGGTCAGTAACTACAGGTGCAGGCTGTACGGGTACGGCAACCGGCTCTATAACTGGAGCAGTGTATTCAACACCCGATGCAGTAACTATAACGTAATCTGCACTTACATAAGCTGTAGAATCACCGTATACTATCTTATGCCAATTATTCTCGGTACCAAGGATGATTACTTCGCTGTCTGTAGGGAGCAGTCCCATAGAAACCGAATCCGTAGAAGGAATCGGACGCACATTGAGTGCATCGGCATTAACCCTGCCCACAGATACAACATCTGCGCTTGCCACAGCGGTAAAAGCAAGTGTACATATGCACCCCGCCGTGACCATTGCTAATTTTTTAAACATTTGATATGTATGCCTCTAAAGAGGCTTTCCTCCATAGTTTTTTGTATTGAAAAAATCACAATACAAATGCAATTATACACTAAAAATATACTTTTGTCAAATCTACAGCTGTAAAAGTTACAAAAAAGTTACAATTTTCTGTGTTTGTTAAGAGATCCCCTGTTGTCTTTTTATTTTCTAACTGTGATTGCAGTTGTGTTTGATTTGACCTTCCCATCTTTGGTTTCTATGTAAAATTTAACTTTGCCTTCGGATTTCGGTGTAATTGATATTGCAGGGTATCTTATTACATTAAGACCTGCCATTCTGAACTTTATATCTGCTATTTCCGGATTGTCCGAGACCACGCGGAAGCTTCCGATGGTTGTAAATGCGCCGCCGGATATATCTATGATATATGTTTTGTGTTCACCCACATAAATTTCTTCCTTTGATAAATCACTCACCTTTATACTGCGGACGGGTGCAAAATAGCGCACTGCGGCTATAAGTGCAATTACGGCTATAATAATACAGGCAATTTTTAATCTTTTGTTCATTTCAATTCTCCTTTGTGATTAGAATAAATAAAAAATGCGTAGCCCCTCTTTTCAAGAGAAACTACGCAAAAAAACGCAGTGACTCAAGTTTCTGAAGGTTGCTACACACTTTTAACCATACATCTAAACCTAAACACAAGAGTATGATGAAACAAGAGTGTACGCTTTTTACATATAGCGTACCTCCTGTGCAAAGGTTTATTCACTTAGATTTCTGCCTTTTGGCATTGGTTAAAAGTAGTAGCACGATTATTATAACACAAAAGCTAATAAATTACAAGTAATTTTCGAAAAATAAATCCTACTGAAATTTTTGAAAAAATATTGTGTTGGACAGATAAATTAGAGTTTAACTTACTAACTTAGATAGAGGAAAACATCCGCCCTGCGTAAAGGAGCATACCCTACTCCGACCACGAGTGCTATTTTGCTATCTGTAATTTTCGTCTAAGCGATTTTCGGGGTCGAGCTGAATCGTTCGCAATTGCTCACTGGTGCAGCTCTAAACGGGCAGGACAATAATGGAACTGAATTAATGTCCTGCCCGTTTCCCCTCGAAAATCGCT
>JAGATB010000010.1 GCA_017621495.1 Clostridia bacterium | reverse complement strand
AACGATTCAGCTCGACCCCGAAAATCGCTTAGACGAAAATTACAGATAGCAAAACAGACATCGTGGTCGGCGTAGGGTATGCTCCTTTACGCAGGGCGGATGTTTTCCTCTATCTAAGTTACTGATATAAACTCCAATTTACATCTCAAACTCTTTCATAAATTCATCAATATCCACTACTGTACCTTCTGCTCTTGACTTTTCTGCAGCAAATACCAGCATATGGTTTTTACAAGATACAGAGGCTTCTGACATTGAGTTGCCTGCGCTGTTTCCTGTGAAGTAGTCATACAGTGCCCATACTATGCCTTCGTCACCGCCGCCGTGACCGCCCAGTACACCATCCTTGCCGGACAAATCTATGGTTCTGGTTTCCTTTGTTTCAAAATTATATACTGTCATGGGGCTGCCGCCGTCCATAGCTGCTTTGAGCTCGCCTTTGGTACCCATTATGTGTATAAATCTTCCGCCCTTGTTAAATGCGTTCATGGTAAATGATACTGTTATATCGTCCTCAAAGAGCATATTTACAACCTGATGGTCTACCACGTCGTTGTTGCACTTGTATACGCATTTACCGTATTGAGTAGTACGCAGTGCCTTTTCTACGTCTGCATCTGTAGGTATGTAGTTATCTCTTTCTATGCTGTGTGTGGCAGTTGGTCTGAACCAGTTATTGTCATTACTTTCCAGATAGAGTTTAATTGCATTGTAGGGGCATGTATCTGCATGGGGACAACCGTCAATACATCTTTCCGGAGCACCCTCGGGAGCGTTTGCCTCGGTAAAGTATGACAGTGTACCGAAGGACTGGATTTTCTTGCATTTTTTGTCCAGTAACCATTGCAGTATATCCAGGTCGTGGCAGGATTTCTGCAAAAGCATGGGGGAGCTTTCTGTGCTGTTGCCCCAGTTACCCCTTACGAAGCTGTGGCTCTGATGTACGTTGCCTACACATTCCTCATGATTTATTGACATGACCTTGCCTATTTCTCCGCTTTGTATTATTTCCTTTAATTTAAGGAAGAAGTCTGTGTATCTCAATACGTGACATATTACCACCTTTACACCGTTTTCTTTTGCGGCTTTTGCTATACCGGTGCATTCCTCGGGTGTGGGGGCTATGGGCTTTTCCAGGAGTAAGTCGTATTTTAACTCCATGGCTTTCATAGCAGGCTCATAATGCATTCTGTCCATAGTTGCAATCAAGGCAAAGTCTGCAATTTTGCCAAGCTCCAAAAGGGGCTCCCAGCTTTCAAAGCATCTGTCCTCAGGCAGATTGAATTGCTCCTTTAAATAGTTTCTCTTGTGCTTCATAGGTTCTGCTACGGCTACAATTTCAAATTGCTCCGGAAGAGTTTTCATTACCTTTGAATATGTCATACCTCTGCTGCCGGCACCTATTACAATAGCTTTTAACTTTTTCATCATATTTCCTCCCATAAATTTTTTCTTTACATTTGGTCAAAAATTTGTTATACTTTATTGTAGCATGTGTAAATTCAAATTTAAATACTTTTTTAGCTACAAAATATTCGTTTTTGGCTATGGAAAGGGTGATAATCAGTGTGGACAGCGTATGAAGCTGACGATAACTTTAAAATTTGTGCATTTTATTCTGCATTTGTAAGAATGTGCAGGCATGAATACTTTTTTCCGGGAGAAGCTCATGACTTTTGGGAAATTATCTATTGCATAAAGGGCAGTGCCTGCGTTTCTGCGGATGACAGAGTTCTCAATTTAACGGAGAATCAGATTATTTTCCACAAGCCCATGGAATTTCACAGTCTCAGGGTAATGCCGGACACCCCCTCGGATTTGTTTATTATGTCATTTAAAACAGAGGGTGAATTCATGAAAGCTTTTGAGGGTAAGGTATTTTTCTTAAATCCCGACCACAAGCGTAGCCTTATGGATATAGTGGCATTTCTTAAATCCGGCGGCGAAAGGCAAAAAGGGGAGTTTCTGCCCACCGCATACCTCGATAAGATGAGCTGCATACCGTATGCTTTAAATACTTTAAGAAATATCACGGAGAATTTTTTGATTTCTCTTTCACAGTCCAATGCCGCTCCCACTCAGCTTGTTAAAACCATGGAGACCTCCATATATGCGGCAGCCCTCAGGATAATAGACGAGTCTGTGAGCGAGAGGATTACAGTGGAGCAGCTTTCCAGACGGTGCAATGTCAGCTCCGCATATCTTAAAAAGATTTTTGATAAATACAATGGTCTCGGGATACATGAATATATATTGAAGAACAAAATCTCCATTGCCAAGCAGATGCTCCTGTCCGGCGAACCTGTAACGGAAATAGCCGATAATCTGGGCTTCTCCAATCAGCACTACTTCAGCACCGCATTTAAAAGAGAGACAGGGCTAACCCCCAGCCAATACAGGAAAAACGGATAAAAATAAAAAAATTCAAAAAAACACTTGACAAATCAATCAAATAGTGGTAATATATTCAAGTAAAGCAAAGCAGAAGTCCACTTCTCACCTTACGGTTTTAAGGTATCGGTAAGGTTAATAACTTATCTTGACTGTATAAGTGGGTGGATTTCGCCCACTTTTATTTTTTGTGAAAGTGGTTTTGCACACGATATTTATTTTGGAGGTGCTTTGTCATCAGTAGTAAAGAAATGTTGATTAATGATGAAATCAGAGAAAAGGAAGTCAGACTCATCGATTCCGATGGTTCTCAGCTCGGTATCCTTTCCTTGGCAGACGCCAAAGCAAAGGCAGAGAACAAAGGCCTTGACCTTGTGCTTATAGCACCGCAGGCTAAGCCGCCTGCATGTAAGCTTATGGATTACGGCAAGTATAAGTTCGAGCAGGGCAAGAGAGAGAAGGAAGCCAGAAAGAATCAGCGTGTTGTCAATATCAAGGAGGTTCGTATTACGCCCTCTATAGATGTTCATGACTTCAACACAAAGGTTAATCAGACAGTCAAGTTCTTAAAATCCGGTGATAAAGTCAAGGTTACCGTCAGATTCAGAGGACGTGAGCTTCATCACTCACAGCTCGGTATGGACTTACTTAATAAGTTTGCCGAGACTATCAGCGAATCCGGTACCGTTGAAAAAGCGGCCAAGCTTGAAGGCAGAAATATGACCATGGTGGTCGCACCCAAATAATTTTAATACGTTAAAAATCGGAAGGAGTGTAAATGCAATGCCTAAAATTAAAACTCACAGAGGTGCTGCAAAGAGATTCAATCTTACAAAAAAGGGTAAGGTAAAGCTCAATCAGGCTTTCAGAAGACACATTTTAACCAAGAAGTCAACTAAGAGAAAGAGAGCACTTAGAAAGCAGGCGTACGCTGCAAAAGCTAATGCAGCTACAATCAAGAGACTGATACTTTATAAATAAAATTTAGGGAGGCGTTTTAAATGGCTAGAGTAAAAGGCGCTATGGCTACAAGAAAGAGACATAAGAGAGTTTTAAAGCTCGCTAAGGGATACAGAGGTGCTAAGAGTAAGTTGTTCAGAACTGCTAAACAGGCGGTTATGAAGTCCTTGTCTTATGCATACATCGGCAGAAAGCAGAAGAAGAGAGATTTCAGAAGACTTTGGATTACCAGAATCAGTGCTGCTTGCAAATTAAACGGCACAACATATTCCAAGTTCATGAATGGTCTTAAGAAAGCAGAAATCAACATGAACAGAAAGATGCTTTCAGAGATTGCTATTGCAGATCCCGCTGCTTTTACCGAGTTGGTAGAAAAAGCTAATGCTGCTCTTAACTAATAGTTAAAATAATGCTCATAACCACTATATTTCTGCGCAAATATAGTGGTTTTGGTGTTTTTATGCAGAAAAAATTTTGTCAGCTTAAGGGGGTTGTGAATTGAAAAGGCAACACAGAATTTCTCCTGTGAGGGTGGTTTCCGCAGGGTTTATTATATTGATACTTTTGGGGGCGATGCTGCTAAATACATCTTTTGCCTCTTTAGATGGCTCGGAACCGGGATTTATTAATGCACTCTTTACAGCTACAAGTGCAGTGTGTGTCACCGGACTAAATGTGCTCAATACCGGTTTGTACTGGTCCGCCATTGGTAAGGGTATCATAATTTGTCTTATACAAATCGGTGGTCTGGGATTTATGACCGTTGCCGCTTTGTTGTCATTTGTGCTCCGCAGAAAGATTACCCTTAAGGAACGTATGATAATGGCTGAAGCCTTAAACCGTGAAAATCTTAACGGCGTGGTAAAGCTTACAAGCAATGTGATAAAAGGCACATTCATATTTGAAGTTTTAGGTGCCGTAGTGCTTACACTGAGATTTTCAGTGGATTATCCTTTACCGGAAGCTATGGCAAAGGGTATATTTCATTCAATAAGTGCATTTTGTAACGCAGGATTTGATATCCTTGGCGGTACGGGTGATGCCGGTTCCCTTGGTATGTACAGACATGACCCTGTAGTAAATTTTACCGTAATGTTTTTAATTATAATGGGCGGTCTGGGATTTTACGTGTGGACAGATATTGTTAAAGAGCGTTCATGGCACAGGTTTCACACGCAGACCAAGATTGTACTTACGGTTACTCTTATACTCATATTTGGAGGCACGCTTTTAATATTCTTGTTTGAGTATAACAACCCCGCAACCATAGGTTCTATGACCACAGCAGAGGCGCTTATGGCTTCGATGTTTCAATCGGTCACATGCCGTACCGCAGGATTTGAAACCATACCGCAGGCAAATTTCTACTTGCCAACCAAGCTGATATCGGTTATACTTATGTTTATAGGGGGCTCACCTGGTTCTACTGCAGGCGGTATCAAGACTGTGACCTTTGCCGTGCTTGTCATGTCATCGGTGTCGGTAGTGCGGGGCAGACAGCATACCAATGTCTTTAAACGCAGGATAAAGCCGGAACTCATCCGCAGGTCTGTTTCTGTAGTTATGCTTGCTATAGCTGTGGTGATTGTATCTCTGGTTGCTATCTGTGTACTTGAGCCCTCTTTGAGACTTGATGAGGTGTTGTTTGAAGTGGTATCTGCTTTTGCTACGGTAGGGCTCACGTGCTCAGTTACACCATCACTTGGTACCGTCTCAAGACTGCTTATAATACTTCTTATGTATTTTGGCAGGATAGGCATACTTACATTTAGTATGGCACTGGCAGAGAAGGCGGATAAAAGCGATGATTTGTATCAATATGCAGATGCGCATATTTCAGTAGGTTAGGAGGAAGTTAAATGAAATCAATATTGGTTCTCGGAATGGGAAGATTCGGAAGCTCCGTTGCCACTACCCTGTATTCTTTGGGCAACGAGGTCCTGGTAATAGATCGCAATGCTGATATAATAAATGAATTATCCGATAGCGTAACTCATGCCATAGTAGGGGATATTTGTGATGAAAATGTCCTCAAAAGCGTAGGAGCTCGTAATTTTGATATAGTAATCATAGCTGCTTCGGAGGATATAGGCATGAGCATGATGACAGCAATGACGCTAAAAGAGCTTGGTGCAGGATATATAATTGCCAAAGCTCAAAATGAGCTTCATGGCAAGGTCCTCACCAAAATCGGTGTTGATAAGGTAATTCGTCCCGAGCATGATATGGGGGTAAAAATGGCCCAAGCTATGGAGAGAGGCGATTTTATAGATTTCATAGAGCTTTCTCCCGATTACAGTATAGCGGAGCTTGAGGTTCCTTCAAATTGGCAGGGTAAGACCATATCCGAGCTTGCCATACGTGCCAAATACGGCATAAATATCCTGGCTGTAAAAACAGGTAATGAAATAAATGCAGAGCCTCACGCAGATTTTGTGTTTGCAGAGGGGAATGTTATGATTGTTATGGGTTCCAACAAAAAGCTTGCAAAATTGAGATAGGTGCAGATATGATTAGAATAGAGAGTTCTTCCAATACTTTATTTAAACAGACAAAAAAGCTCCTTACAAGGAGCGGACGAAAAAAAACCGGTTCATTTATAATAGAAGGCGAGCGTATAGTACGTGATGCCGCTAACGGCAGGGCGAAGCTGCAATATATATTTGTAAGCGACAGCTTCGGTGAGGCTCTGTGCGAGGATTTCGGAGGTGTCAGAATATATTCGCTCCCGGATAAGCTTTTTGATGAGCTTAAGTCCACTGTTAATTCCCAGGGCATACTTGCCGTTGCGGATTACATAGATTCGGATTTGGATGAAATTGATTTTACCAAGGGTTGTTATCTTTATCTTGATTCCGTAGCAGACCCCGGTAATATGGGCACTATAATACGCAGTGCAGATGCCTTTGGAGCAGACGGTATTATATTGTCAAGCGGTTGTGTAGATGTATTTAATCCCAAGGTGCTTCGTTCTACCATGTCGGGTATTTTTAATATTAAGCTGTATTTCGATGACGGCACATTGCCTGTGTTTTATGAAAAGGGTTTTAGGATTATAGGCACTTTCCCGGATGGGGCGTCATCATCTGCGGATTTTGAATATTCGGACAAATGCGTGATAGTCATGGGCAATGAAGCAAACGGTATTTGCCCGCAAATTGAAAAATACTGTACTCATAGAGTAACAATTCCCATGACAGGCGGTGCAGAGTCCTTGAATGTTTCCGTAGCTTGTGGTATAATGTTATATGAGGCATTTATACATAGAGATTTTAAGAGGGGAGATGATTGATTTATGGGAGAAGTATGGACTTTTCTTATACAGAATTTACGACTTGTCAGATTCAGAGATGTAATCGACATATTGATTGTTGCTTTCGTGATTTACGGCGGTATCAGGCTTGTTAAAGAGACCAGAGCAGCTCAGCTTGTCAAGGGTATCATAGCTCTTATTGTGGCGGCACAGCTTGCAGACTGGCTGGATTTAAATGCCATAAGCTACCTTTTGTCAAGCACACTTCAGGTAGGTGTACTGGCTATTATCATCATGTTCCAGCCGGAGATAAGACGTTCACTGGAGAAGATAGGCAATATCACCGCCGGCAGTCAGATTTTCGGTACGGCAGATGCGGTGGAGTCTATGGCAGATGCAGTGAGTGAAGCGGCAGGCTATATGTCAGAAAGACGCATAGGAGCACTTATAATCCTGGAGAGAAATACCAAGCTGGGAGATATCATGAAATCCGGCACTATGCTCAATGCACAGATATCACCACAGCTTCTTATAAACATATTTATGTCCAATACACCCCTGCATGACGGCGCATCTATAATCGGTGACAATATGATTAAGGCTGCGGCATGCTTTTTGCCCCTTACTCAGAACAACAGCTTTTCAAAGGAATTGGGTACCAGGCATAGAGCTGCAATCGGTGTTTCGGAGATTGCAGATTGTGTGTCGGTAGTTGTGTCGGAGGAGACAGGCAAAATATCCGTTGCCATAGATGGCGATTTGAGACGAAATATTTCCTCCGGAGAGCTTAAAAATCTTATTATAAAAGAAATCGGTAATGACGACAATTCAGCGGACAAAGCAGCTCAGAAATTGCCATTTATAAATAAAATTGTGGATTGGGCGGTGAAGAAAAAATGAAAAATCTGCTTAAATCCAACTGGTTTACAATTGCAGCATCAATTCTCAGCGCGGTTATCATATGGATATATGTGGTCTATCAGATAAATCCTACCTTTGAGACCACCATAAAGAATATCCCCATAACCTATAGCCGCTATTCAGAGGATTTTGACAACGGCAAGCTTACTGTGCTCTCTGCCGGTGCCGATACGGTCAATGTTAAGATAAAGGGCAGGAGAAGCCAGCTTGCCAAGGTAACCAGAGACAATATATCCTGCAGCGTAAATATGTCTGACGTAGATTCCGACGGTACCTACAAGCTGCCTATTAATGTTTCCTTTGATGTGTCCGGCGTTGAGGTTGTATCAAAGGACCCATACAATGTGGGTGTAAATGTAGACAAGGTTGTAACAGAAGAAAAGGACATTACGGTTGAAACCAAGGGAACTCCGGCTGACGGATATGTATACGACACTATAGAATATGCTGCTGATAAAATCCGTCTTACAGGTGCCAAAAGCATTATAAAAACCGTAAAAAAAGCCAGAATATACGTTGATATCACCGGAAAAAGCGAAAGCATAAGCGGCAGGTACAAGATTGTGTTGCTTGACAAAAAGAATAATGAAATCACCGATGAACGCATAAGCAAAAATATATCCTATGTAGAGCTTAAATGCAATATTCTCAAGCTTAAAGAGGTGGACATAACAGCGGAGCTAACATCAGGCGAAACCTATGAGGGCAAGAAGGTAAGCGTGGCTTCCGTAAGCCCTGCAAGCATCAATGTGCTCGGAGGCAAGAATGCCCTGTCGTCCATTGAAAAAATCAAAACAGAAAAGATAGATGTAAGCTTTGCCCAGGACAAAGACAAAATCAAGGTCAAGCTTGAGGCTTTGCCACAGAATGTAAAGCCGGAAAAAGATATTGAAACCGTTGAGGTTACATTAAAGGTTGAGTGATAAATCATGACAAAGAAAGAACGTGCAGCCGAAATACAGAAGGTATTTGACGTGGTATATGCCGATGCAGTGTGCTCTCTTGATTATACCACAGAGCATGAGCTTCTTGTGGCGGTTCAGTTGTCGGCACAGTGTACAGATGCAAGAGTCAACCTGGTAACTCCTGCACTTTTTAATAGGTATAAGAGTGTGGAGGATTTTGCAGAGGCTGACTTGGAGGAACTCAAAGGCTATATCAAGTCCTGCGGATTTTATCATAATAAGGCAAAGAATATCATAGAATCCTCCAAACAGATTATACAGCGTCACGGAGGCAAGCTGCCAAACACTATGGAGGAGCTTACAGCTCTGGCAGGTGTAGGCAGAAAGACAGCAAACCTTATATTGGGTGATGTGTTTTCATTGCCGTCAATAGTGGTGGATACTCATTGCATACGTCTTACCAACCGCTTCGGATTGGTAAGTGAAAAGGACCCCGTGAAGATAGAAACCGCCCTTAGAAAGATATTAAATCCGGAGTCATCCGGCAGATTTTGCCATCAGATAGTATATCACGGCAGAGCAGTGTGTACGGCGAGGAAGCCCAAGTGCGATGAGTGCCCGGTAAAGCATTTATGCAAATCCTGCAATAAGTGCTGAATCATACAGCATGATGTGAGAATTAAGGAATGATAATCAATGAATAAAAGACTGACAAAACTAAAACAATATATGCAAGAAAATTCATTGGACAGTCTGGTTATAACCGACCCCCAAAATATGCGTTATATCAGCTCGTTCACAGGGGAAGGTTATATAGTAATTAGTCAAAAAAAAGACTATATAGTCACAGATTTCCGTTATACGGAGCAGGCAGCGCTCCAGACACGCGGCTTTGAAATATACCAAAGCTCCAAACTAAATGCCAAGGATGCCTTTGGCGGATTTGTACGCACGGGCTTTGAAGATGTAAGTATCAGCTTTAGTCAATATGCGGCATTTACTAATGTTTTCCAAAAGCTTATCCCTATAGGCAAGACCCTTCTTGAGATGCGCTCGGTAAAGGAGCAGGAAGAGATTGCGGCAATTCGCATTGCCGAAAGCATAGGCGATAAGGCATTCAGTCATATACTGGACTTTATAAAGCCCGGTGTGAGCGAACGTGATATAGCCCTGGAGATAGAGTTCTATATGCGCAGAAACGGGGCAGAGCGATTAAGCTTTGATACCATAGTTGCCACCGGTGCGCACGGAGCTATGCCTCATGCAGAGCCTGATGATAGGCTTATACAAGCCGGTGAGTTTGTAGTGCTGGATTTCGGCTGTGTATACAAGGGGTACTCAAGTGATATGACACGCACCGTATGCGTAGGTAAAGCTACAGATGAAATGAAGCGGGTGTATGACACGGTCCTGAGAGCTCAGATGTCATCATTGGATATGCTCTGCCGGGGTGTGATACCATGTGATGTTCATAACAATGCTCAGAGGATAATCGATGAGCTTTATCCGGGTGCTTTTGGTCATTCTCTGGGGCATGGGGTAGGGCTGGACATTCACGAGCAGCCTAGTCTGTCACCCAAAAATGATAAACCGCTCATGAGCGGAAATGTAGTAACTGTAGAGCCGGGTATATATTTAAGCGGATTTTGCGGTGTCAGAATAGAAGATTTGGTGGTAATTGATGGTCATAATATAGTAAATCTTACACATTCTGACAAAAAACTTATAGAATTGTAGAAAAAAATGGTATTTTTTTAAAAAAGCACTTGAAAAATTGCTTATTATCTAGTACAATAGTATTATGTATAAAAATGACTAATCGGAGGTAATTAATAATGATTACAGCAGGAGATTTCAGAAACGGCAGAACTTTTGAGTTTGAGGGCGGCGTATGGCAGATTGTAGAATTCCAGCACGTTAAACCCGGTAAGGGCGCAGCTTTCGTGAGAACAAAGATTAAGAATGTAATCACAGGTTCTGTTATTGAAAAAACTTTCAGACCCACAGAGAAATTTGAGGAAGCTTTCATCGAGAGAAGAAACATGCAGTATTCTTACGTAGACGGCAGCCTTTACTACTTCATGGATATGGAAACATTTGACATGATGCCCATCAACGCAGACCTCATCGAAGCAAAGATGAAGTTTGTCAAAGAAAACGACGAGTGCAAGATCCTTTCTTACAAGGGTAATGTATTTGACATTGAGCCCCCCACATTTGTAGAGCTCACTGTTACAGAGACAGAACCCGGCTTCAAGGGAGATACTTCTACAGGCGCTACCAAGCCCTGCACACTTGAAACAGGTGCTCAGATTATGGTTCCCCTCTTTATCGACCAGGGTGATGTAATCCGTGTTGATACAAGAACAGGCGAATACATGGAAAGAGCATAATTTATCCTTAAGGAGAATATTATTATGGAAAACATTTCAAAACAGATTGCGTATTTAAGAGGTTTAATGGATGGTCTCGATTATGACGATACCAGCAAGGAAGGCAGAATTTTTGGCTGTATTCTTGATGTTCTTGATGAAATTGATGCATCCATAGATGACCTTTATGATTATCAGGACGAGATTGCAGAGCAGGTGGACATCATAGATGAAGACCTGGCAGCAATTGAGAGTGAGTTTGCAGATGAATGTGACGGAGATTGCGATTGCTGCGGCGGTGACTGCGGTGATTACGATGATATGGACGATCTCGAATATTACGAGCTTGATTGTCCTTCCTGCGGTGAGACTATCTGTCTGGACGAAGATTTCTTTGATACAGATGATGATATAGTTTGCCCCGCTTGCGGCGAGCACATTGAGCTGGATCTCGATGAAGAGGATATGGAAGACGAGGATTAATCCTCATTATAAAGTAAACAAAACACCCCCGCACTGCATAAAATGAAGTATGCATTGCGGAGGTGTTTTTATTATGCATGAATTTGAGATAACCCGTTGCAAGGTTATAAGCATTGCATCAGTCAGTAACAGAGAGGTAATTGATTACGGTGTCCGTATGGTAGGTGCTCCCTTGGAGTGGAGTGAGACCATGGGTGAGGGTGTCAAGGTAGGGATTATAGATACCGGAGTGGACTCCGACCATATAGAGCTTAAAAACAGAATAAAAGATTGTGCTGATTTTACCGGTGGGAGCTCAGATAATTATGAAGACGAAAATGGCCACGGTACCCATATTGCAGGCATAGTAGCTGCCGAGCGAAACGGTGTGGGTATAGTGGGAGTAGCGCCCAAAGCACAGCTGTATATTGCCAAGGCGTTCGGCGCAGACGGCAAGACCACGTACCCCGCTATAGAAAAAAGCGTCCGTTGGCTGGAGGATAAGAAGGTAGATGTTATTAATATGTCATTTTCTTCCATGTATACGTCTGCTAAATACCGTTCTCTCATATGGGAGGCTCACAGCCGAGGCATAAGTATAGTATGTGCCGCAGGTAATGAGGGTGAGCTGGGGGATAACACTATAGGTTATCCTGCAGACTTCCCTGAGACGGTGGCTGTGTCGGCGGTGGATATCAATAAAAATATTGCAGATTTCAGTTCCAGAGGCAAGGCTGCGGAAATCTGTGCCGCCGGTATAGATATATATTCGACATATCTTAATGGCGGTTATGCCACCTTGAGCGGCACTTCTATGGCGTGTCCAATCATAACAGGTGCTGTTGCGCTCCTGCAGGCAAAGGGCTATCTGCGCTATGGCAGACGTCTCACCCCTGAGGAAATACGGCTGCTTTTAAATATATATACCGAGAAACTCGGCTCTATCGGCAGAGACCGAAGCTACGGTTACGGCATATTTTCCTTCGGTAGGATAGCCTCCGAGGATTATATATACAGCAATATCAATTATAATTTGAGGTAAAATATATTGACACAATTCCCGATTAATGGTAAAATATTTATTATAAAATTGTATGGGTCGATGCCCACATCGACCCGAAAATGAAAGGGGAATTTAATATGTTTTGTACCAAATGCGGAAAGCAGATTTCCGATACAGCTGCTTTTTGTACACATTGCGGTTCTAAAGTAACAACCGCTGTCCAACAGCCACAGCCGATTCCACAGCCTGCTGAGCAGCCTGCACCGCAAGCGGAGCCGGTATATCAGGCACCCGTTGCACCGATGGAAGTAAGCGATGACGAGCCCACGGTGGCATTTTCATCAGCAGATATGGCGGCTTATATGGCTCAGAATGCTCCTAACGAGGAGAGCACTCCTGCTCCCGAAGCACAGCCCGTATATGCTCCGGATTCACAGCCTGCGCCCCAGCCGGAGATGCAGCCCGTGTATGAGCAGCAGCCTGTATATGAACAGCAGCCCGTGTATGAGCCACAGCCTGTACAGCAGTATCAGGAGTATCAGCCACAGAGCGTAAACTATAATCAGCAGTATGCTCCTTCACAGAGCACCGGAAGCAATATTATAGGCATAATCCTTGCCGCAGCTACCATATTGCTCTCCATGCTGGCATTCTTTAATCCCGTCGGCGGACTTTTCGGATGGGCAGTAGAGCATACAGAGGGTGTTAACTTTATCATGAGAGGTATCATGGTACCTATATTCTGGATTTACCTTGCTACCGAAGGCGGTATCAGTGCAGGCTTCCTTACAGGACTTGTAGCTATAACCGCAGCTATAGCCGGTCTTGTAGCGGTGATTATGCTTATCACCTACATAGTTAAAGGCTTAAAGGGCAATGACAAGCCTCGCAGAGCATTCATAGCCATGACCATGAGCTTTGTGCTTACATTATTACTTGTTTTGACCACTATCAGCTTTAATTCAAGCTTTGGCAATATGGTTCGAAATGAGATGAACGGTATGCGTTCACCCTTTAGCGCATTCGGCGATTTCGGCGAGATAGATGACAGCGATATGGAGGACTTCTTTGACGAAATCGGCATAGATGAGGACGATATAGATGATGCAGACGACGCAGAGGAAGCAACAGAAATCCTTCTGGACAATGTGGCTAAACCCACAATGCCTCAGTATCTCCTCGTATTGGTATCCCTTGCCGGCATGATTGTAGTAAAAATGAAAAAGAATTAATATCTGAGGGGCTGTAAATAAAGTCACAACATCCCGGTGGACGGAGCTGTTTTGTCACATAAAATCAAGGTTTTACATGACAAAATTACCTGCCGTCTCCGTCTGTCAAGACTTTATTTACAGCTTCGTGTTTTTTGTCACAATATCCAAAAATTAAAAATTTCAAAAAAATTTTATAAAAAACACTTTACAACTTTAGCATAATAAAGTATAATATACTTAATGTAAATAAAAAGAAATTTCGGGAGGAATTTACAATGAAAAAATTACTTGCATTATTATTGGCACTCGTTATGGTGTTCTCATTTGCTGCATGCGGCAATAAGGACGGCGCCGGAAACAACGAGGGTGAAAAGAAAGCCGAAACAAGCTATGACGGACTTGACATTGCAATGGAGCTTACCAGTGAAGAATACGGTATAGGCTTCAGAAAAGGCTCTGACCTCACAGCAGAAGTCAATAAGCTTATGGCAGAGCTTACAGAAGACGGCACGCTGCCTGAGCTTGCAGAGAAGTATGAGCTCACATTAGCTGACTCCGAGCCTGCTGAGGAAGAGAAAGCTACACTCAAAGACTTGGAAGCAATCAAGGCAAACGGCAAGCTCGTTATAGGTATCACAGATTACGAGCCCATGAACTACAAAGACAAGAATGACGAATGGACAGGTTTTGATACTGAGTTTGCTCAGATTGTATGTGAGAAGCTCGGAGTAGAAGCAGAATTCGTAGAAATCGACTGGGACAGCAAGTTTATGGCTCTTGAATCCAAGGCTATAGACTGCATTTGGAACGGTATGACAATTTCAGACGAAGTACTCAAAAATACAAGCTGCTCCAAAGCGTATGTAAAGAATGCTCAGGTGGTAGTAATGGATGCTAAAAAGGCTGCAGATTATAAGGATGCTGAGTCTATGAAGGAGCTCTCCTTTGCAGCAGAGTCCGGTTCTGCAGGTGCTTCCGCAGCTAAGGACAGCGGTTTTGAAGATTTGCTGGAAGTAGGTACACAGACCGATGCACTCCTGGAAGTTAAGAGCGGTGCATGCGATGCGTGCATCATTGACCTTACCATGGCAAATGCTATGCTTAAGAAATAATCGGAATATTATTGCAATTTTGAGCTAAAGGGGCTGTGACTATATAAACAGTCCCTTTGCTTGGTGTTATGAGGTATAAACAATGTTTTTAGAAGTTTCATTAAAATTACTTGAAGGATTCTATGTAACCCTGCAGATATTTGGTCTCACATTGCTTTTTGCATTGCCTCTGGGATTGATTATAAGCTTTGGCTCTATGAGCAGATTTCAGCCCCTTAAGTGGTTTGTGAAGGGCTTTGTGTGGATTATCCGCGGCACTCCGCTTATGCTGCAGCTTATAGTAATATTTTACGGACCGGGACTTGTGGGTACATGGGCTACCAAAGCTATTGCCGACGGAGGAAGCGGATTTCTCATTGAGTGGCTCTCCACCTGGCATGTATTTGACAGGTTCTTCGCAGTGATGCTGGCGTTTGTTATCAATTATGCGTGCTATTTCTCGGAGATATACCGCGGAGGTATAGAGTCAATCAGCCGAGGACAGTACGAGGCAGGGCAGGTTTTGGGTATGACCAAGAGCCAGATTTTCTTCAAGGTAATCCTGCTGCAGGTTATCAAACGTATAGTTCCCCCCATGAGCAACGAAATCATAACTCTGGTAAAGGACACTTCCCTTGCCAGAATAGTAATGGTTTACGAAATTATATGGAATGCGCAGAAGTTCATTAAATCCGACGGACTTCTCTGGCCGTTGTTTTATACGGCAGCGTACTACTTGGTGTTCTGCGGAGCACTCACACTGCTTTTCGGATACATAGAGAAGAAAATGAGTTATTTCAGGAGTTAAAGCTATGCCAATATTAGAAGTAAAAAATTTAGTTAAAAGCTTCGGCAAGACCGATGTGTTAAAAGGAATAGATTTTTCATTGGAGAAGGGTGAGGTGCTTTCTATAATTGGCTCCTCCGGAAGCGGCAAGACCACGCTTTTGCGCTGCCTTAACTTCCTGGAGTTTGCCGAGGAGGGCACAATCAAGCTCAATGATAAGATACTTTATGAGGGCGGTAATGCAGACAAAATGTCCGATGCCAATATACGCAAGGCTACACTGCATTTCGGGCTGGTGTTCCAGTCTTTTAATCTGTTTCCTCAGTATACGGTGCTAAAGAATATTACCCTGGCACCATCGCTTCTTAAATTGGATACACCGGAGAATATAGAGGCGAATGCCCGCAAACTCATAGAGAGGGTAGGACTATCCGACAAGACTGATTTCTATCCATGTCAGCTTTCCGGTGGTCAGCAGCAGCGAGTGGCTATAGCTCGTGCACTTGCACTTAATCCGGATATCCTTTGCTTTGACGAGCCTACCAGTGCTCTGGACCCGGAGCTTACCGGCGAGGTGCTCAAGGTTATCAAAGGCTTAAAAAGTGCTGACAGTACCATGATAATAGTAACTCACGAAATGGAGTTTGCCAAGAATGTTTCCGATAAGGTAATGTTTATGGCAGATGGAGTAATATGTGAGATGGGCACTCCCGAGGAAGTATTTGACAATCCTAAGTCTGAGAGAACAAAACTGTTCTTAAATAAATCTCTGGAGAATATATAATAAACTGTAGAGAGAGGTGAATTATCTATGAAAGTATTATTAGTAAACGGTAGCCCACATCAAAACGGCTGCACATATACTGCTCTTAACGAAGTTGCCAAGACTTTAAATGAGCAGGGCATAGAAACAGAAATTTTTAATACCGGTACCGATATATATGCTTGCCGTGCATGCGGTGCCTGCAGCAAAATAGGCAGATGCGTAATCAATGATACCGTTAATGAGTTTGTAGTCAAGGCTAAGGAGGCAGACGGATTTATATTCGGTTCGCCTGTACATTATGCGGCAGCTTCCGGTGCGCTTACGTCGTTTATGGGCAGAGCATTCTACTCGGGTAAGGGTGCATTTGCATTCAAGCCTGCGGCGGCTGTGGTATCTGCAAGACGTGGTGGCACTACGGCAGCTTTTGAACAGATAAATAAGTATTTTACTATATCTCAGATGCCTGTTATCTCATCTAAATATTGGAACATGGTTCACGGCTCCAAGGCAGAAGATGTGCTCAAAGACGAGGAAGGCATGAGTGTAATGCGTGCTCTGGGCAGAAATATGGCGTGGTTTTTGAAACTCAAGGAAGCCGGAGAGAAAGCAGGAATTAAGCTTCCCGAACAAGAAGAACAGGTAAGGACGAATTTTATAAGATAATCGAGGTATACAAATGCCAAAGAATTTAGAAATTGAGAAAAAATTTATTATTCGTTATCCGGACACAGAGTATTTAAAATCACTTCCCGATTGTGAATACTCCCATATAGAGCAGATATATCTCCTGTCCGAAGGCGGCAGATCGGAACGCATCCGCAAACGCAGTGCTGACGGCAGTATTAAGTACTACCACACCATGAAATATCATATCACCGATATGACACGAGTAGAGGAGGAACGACTTATATCCAAAGAAGAGTATGAGTGTCTTAAGCATAAGGCGGACCCGGACTTGAATATTATATGCAAAACCCGCTACTGCCTGCCATATGAGGGGCATACACTGGAAATAGACGTGTTCCCATTTTGGGACAGACAGGCATATCTGGAGATAGAACTCCAAAGTGAAGATGAGAAATATCTGATACCCGATTTTATCAATGTGCTGTGTGATGTAACTACCGAGCGTAAGTACACCAATCGTGCACTTGCTAAGTCAATACCGGAACAAAACTAACTAAGCTTCCCATTTGAGATAAGCTATCTCTCCCTCATAAGAGAACATCCGGCTTCCTATGATGAGGAAGCTGTCACGAAGTGACTGAGGGAGAGATACACCGTATATCGTATTCCATCTTTAACAAAAAACAGGGGCTGTAAATAAAGTCACAACATCCAAGGGGACGGAGCTATTTTGTCACATAAAACCAAGGTTTTACATGACAAAATTACCTGCCGTCCCCGTCTTTCATGACTTTATTTACAGCCCCCAAAAATTTTATTTGGGTATTAATACATTCCCATACCGCCGGGCATTCCGCCGCCTGCAGGCATTGCAGCTGCTGCATTGGGGTCTACCTTATCTGCTACGATGCTTTCTGTGGTGAGCACCATGCTGGCTACGCTTGCTGCGTTCTGGAGAGCACTTCTGGTAACCTTCGCAGGGTCTACTATACCGTTTTCTACCATGTTTACGTATTCTTCTATGAGAGCATTGAAGCCTACGCCGGGCTGGCTGTTTTTAATCTTATCTACTATTACGGAGCCTTCCAGACCTGCATTCTTGGCAATCTGCTTAACAGGCTCTTCAAGTGCCTTGAGGATAATCTGTATGCCGGTCTTTTCATCCTGGTCGTCGGTTGCTGCTACCAGAGTCTCTACAGAGGGGATAGCATTGATATATGATGTACCGCCGCCCGCGATTATACCTTCCTCTACAGCAGCCTTTGTAGCTGCCAGAGCATCCTCTATTCTGAGCTTCATTTCCTTCATTTCGGTTTCGGTAGCTGCACCAACCTTGATTACTGCTACACCGCCGGAGAGCTTAGCCAGTCTTTCCTGGAGTTTTTCTCTGTCAAATTCGCTTGTGGTTTCTTCTATCTGAGATTTGATTACATTGATTCTGTCTTTTATGTCATCAGCAGAGCCGTTACCGTCTACTATGATTGTGAGCTCTTTCTGCACCTTTATCTGCTTAGCACTACCCAACATATCGATTGTGGTTTCCTTAAGGTCAAATCCCAGCTCGTCGCTTATTACCTGACCGCCTGTGAGTATAGCTATATCACGGAGCATTTCTTTTCTTCTGTCGCCAAATCCGGGAGCCTTTACAGCTACACAGGTGAATGTGCCGCGGAGCTTGTTTACAACTAGTGTGGTGAGAGCTTCACCTTCGATATCTTCAGCGATTATCAGGAGTTTCTTACCCTGCTGTACTATCTGCTCAAGTACGGGGAGTACGTCCTGAATGTTTGATATTTTCTTGTCTGTGATAAGGATGTAAGCATCATCGAGCACAGCTTCCATCTTTTCTGTGTCTGTCACCATGTAAGGGGAGATGTATCCTCTGTCGAACTGCATACCTTCTACTACGTCGCAGTATGTCTCTGCTGTCTTGGATTCTTCTACTGTGATAACACCATCTGCGGTTACCTTTTCCATAGCGTCTGCTATAAGCTGACCGATGTATTCATTAGCTGCAGATACGGAAGCAACTCTTGCTATGTCCTCCTTGCCGCTTACCTTCTTGGCATTTTCCAGTATATACTTAACAGCTGCGTCTACAGCTTTCTGTATACCTTTCTTAACTATCATGGGGTTAGCGCCTGCTGTTACATTCTTAAGACCCTCTCTGATGATAGCCTGAGCCAGAAGTGTAGCGGTAGTAGTACCGTCACCTGCCACGTCGTTTGTCTTGGTAGCAACTTCCTTTACAAGCTGTGCACCCATGTTTTCAAATGCATCCTCAAGCTCTATATCCTTTGCAATTGTTACACCGTCGTTGGTGATGAGGGGAGAGCCGAACTTCTTATCAAGAACCACGTTTCTGCCCTTGGGTCCCAGTGTAATCTTAACAGCGTCTGCCAGCTGGTCTACACCGGACTGCAGAGCGCGTCTTGCTTCTTCGCCGAATAAAATCTGTTTAGCCATGATTAATTACCTCCTGATTATTCTACTATAGCGAGTATGTCGCCCTGTCTTACGATGATGTTCTCTTTACCGTCCAGTTTAACTGTAGTACCTGCGTACTGGCTTATGAGCACCTTATCACCGATTTTAACTTCCATCTTGATTTCCTTGCCGTCAACCACGCCGCCGGGGCCTACAGCTACAACCTCAGCTACCTGGGGTTTTTCTTTGGCACTGCCGGGGAGCACGATACCGCTCTTGGTTGTCTCTTCGGATTCAACCATCTGAATTACAACTCTGTCTGCTAATGGTTTGATTGTCATTTTATTACTTCCTTTCGATGTGCATTTAGCACAATATTTAACATTTTGTCGTTTTAGCACTCTTTTGATTTGAGTGCTAAAACTTAATACATATCTTACTCATTTATGCCTTTGTTTGCAAACTCCAAAAAAAGCGATTACACCAAAATACAGTGATTTTTCTCTTGTTTTCTCGGTAAATCTCATTTTTTCATAAATGCGTGAACAATTTGTTAATTTTAGCAAATTGTTCATGCGATTGTTAAACGTTGAAACGGAAAAGCACTATATCGCCATCGTTCATCACATATTCCTTGCCTTCCAAACGTACCAGACCCTTTTCTCTTGCAGCGGCATATGTACCGCACGCCATCAGGTCATCAAAGGATACCACCTCGGCTCTGATGAAGCCTCTTTCAAAGTCTGTGTGGATTTTGCCCGCTGCCTGGGGTGCTTTGGTGCCTTGTTTGATGGTCCATGCCCTTACCTCCGGCTCGCCTGCGGTGAGGTAGCTTATGAGCCCCAGCAGGTGATAGCTCTTCTTTATGAGTCTGTTAAGTCCGGATTCGCTGATACCCAGTTCCTCAAGGAACATACCTTTTTCATCCTCGTCAAGCTCGGCTATCTCTTCCTCTATCCTTGCACAGATTGGGAGCACCTCTGCGCCTTCTTCTGCAGCTATAGAGCTGAGCTCTTTTACAAACTCGTTACTCTCGATACCGTTTACGAAATCGTCCTCAGATACATTTGCCGCGTAGATTACGGGCTTTAGGGTAAGCAGGGATATTTCTTTTAGTATTTCCTTTTCTTCCTTGCTGTAGTCCAAAGCTCGGGCACTTTTGCCATTTTCCAGTGCATCGTAGATTCTTTCAAGCATTGTAAGCTCTGCCTGATACTTCTTGTCTCCGCCCTTCATTGCTTTCTTGGTCTTGTCAATGCGTTTTTCTACCATTTCCATATCGGCAAATATAAGCTCCATGTTTATGGTCTCTATGTCTCTGGCAGGTCCTATCTTACCGTCTACGTGTACTATGTTTGGGTCCTCAAAGCAGCGCACTACGTGCAATATAGCATCTACCTCACGTATATGAGCCAGGAATTTATTACCCAGACCTTCGCCCTTGCTGGCACCTTTAACCAAGCCTGCTATATCCACAAATTCCACCGTTGCAGGAGTGTACTTGCGAGGGTTGTACATATCACGGAGCTTGTCGAGCCTTTCATCCGGCACTGCTACCACTCCCACATTGGGTTCTATGGTACAGAAGGGGTAGTTAGCAGACTCCGCACCTGCCTGTGTTATGGCATTAAAGAGTGTACTTTTACCAACATTGGGCAAACCTACAATTCCTAATTTCATTATATATCACATCTCCTTGATTTATTAGTGTTTTCAGCATTTTATATGTAGTCACTTCGCCATTTTTACAAAAATGGATATCATACGAACAATTTTTGCTCATTTTTCGCGTTTAGGAAAAAAGCCAATGTAACAAAAAATATTATATCATATTGGCTTTAATTTATCAATAGTTATCTTTTAAATTGTAAGTTTCCGGCTGATAAATTGTTCAAATTCTCTACGTTTTACTAATTTCTTGTGCCAACAAGCAACACAAATGGTCAATTTGGTAAGCGGAGCATATGCCTCATAATGTCAAATTGCATTTGTGTAACAAAAAACGATGTCGTACAGTAGACGGTTGTCCATTACACGACATCGTTAACATTTAAGCTTTGTACTATTTCGTTTTTCTTTTTCCGATAACACTATAACCAACAGCAAAGGCAATCACAAATACTACTGCAACTCCACCTACAACCCAACCTGTATAATTCTTCTTGGGTACATCAGGAAGTTCTAACGGGGTATCAGTAGGTAAAACTTCAGGTAATCTTCACTTAACAGACTTTCAGGTATATCTCCCGCAAATACTGATACTGACATTGTAAGCAAAATTGATACTACACTTATAATGCATAATATTTTTCTCATATGCAAACCTCCTCTTTAATCTATAAGTGCTTTATCAAGAGCCATTTTTGCTTTACTTAATAATTCATCATTGTTAAAATAGTCAGTTGGGACTTGATGTAAATAATCATACAATTCCTTATCCATATTTATTTTAGTAACGGCATTATAACCTGAAGATTGTGCTATTACAGAAATTATATATTTTAAATCACTATTATTATTTTTTACAAAGGAAGTATGTTGAAATAGTTGCTCTAAATTATAACTGTGCTTAGTGTTTTTGGATTGATACATATGCATTGCATCTTCGCTTATACCTTCTATCTCCATATTGAGTAGGTTTAAAATAACTTCATAGTAACTGCTGGTAAACATTTCATCGATGTTTTTCTGCAAGCGATTTTTTTGATATGTAGTATTTATTAAAAGAACTGACGAAACTATTGCTACAATTATAAAAATTGGTAATATAACTTTCTTCATAAAATCACCTTGCTTTACAAAATTATTATTTTATCTGTTCGATTTCTTTTTCGGTTAAAATACCTTTTTCTAACAAGTAATCAGCAAATACGGTTTCATCGTCCATCTGTGTTTTCAAACTGTTGTAAACTATCTGAACCATATCACTTCTTGTAAATACTTTTTTCTTTGTCAGCTCGTCAATCTTTTCTTGTGGAAGCAGTTTATACTCAACGCTCTTTTGAAGTGCGGTATCAGGTTCAACATCACTATATCCGAGCAAACGCATCATCAGAGTAATAAATTGGTTTGCATCAATTTGAACATCGGGAGAGAATGTATCTGCTCCGGTGCCTTTTGTGATGTTGTTTTTGTAGCAATACATTACATAAGCATAAGACCATCTAGCTTTGTCAACATCCACAAATACTTCGTCAAAATCGTCTGTTCTTATTTTATCTTCTTCGCCGAGTAATCTTACAAGGATAGTTGCACTTTCTTCTCTTGTAAGGCTCTTTTCAAGCTCATAACCTTTATCTGTTCCTTTGAATAAACCGAAGTCATAAAGTGTATCAGCACATTCCTGAGCTTCACGCAGAACAACCTCTTTGTCTTTTTCAACAAATTCCTCTGCAAGTTTTTTATCATCCGTTAATTGTGCATATTTAAGATTAGAGCATTTTGCATTATCGAAATATACTTCATAAATATCATTATCTCTAAATATCAGTTTCAAATCATATTTATCATACGGAGTCAATGTACCATAATTAAATAATTTTTCGCTTTCGCTTCTGCAATATGTGCTAAATGAAATCGGTATATTATTTGAATAAATTTCTTCATCTCCGATTAACGACGATTGATTTGTTTTCCACAAAGACACCTCGCCTAAATCACCCGAAAGTTTCAATATGTATGTAGATTTATAATTATTTTCTTTATATCTTTCAAAAACCGCCTTTATTGTTTTACCGGGTGTTGCGATATGTTTTGCTACATAATCATTGCTTCCTATTGCCTGCTTAAATTCAAAGTCTATGACATCTGTTTTGGTTAAACCCTTTATAGTTCCGTACAGTTCAGGTTCAATATTATCTTCACTATTTTTGTTTTCAAAAGTTAAAAATTTATTCTTTGAATAATCATAGATGTAGTCAATCAATTTAGAAGCATCTTTAACAGAAACGGCTACAGCACTATTACTGCCACTGCTTTGATTAGTAATATATACGCTATCATTTGATATTTGTATTTCAAAGTCACTCGTTACCCACTTGCTATTTTCTTTATATCGGAGTTTGAAGTCACAATACGAATACTTATCTGAGCTCATAGAGCCCATGCCTGTCTTTTGCTTTTCAATCTCTGTAAACAGACCATTTATAAAATTAGTCAAGTCGGTTTTGTTGCTTTTTTCAACATAAGTGTGTCTTGCACCATAGTCATTTTCAGTTTTTGAAAGCTTGATTGCAATATATGAATCTTCTTCCATAAGTGATACGAAGTTCATAAGGCTATCTTTTTCTTTTTTTAGTAAAGTTTCAACAAGTTCATTGTCAGTATTATCATCAACAATAGAATTGTATTTTTTATCAAAAGATATTTTTCCGTTTGTAGGCAACTGTCCGCTTTGTTGATATTTTGACATATCTATAATTTCAGTTTCGGGTGATGCTCCCGAATAAACATTTTTATATGTCATAACTGCATATTCAACTTGTTTGTTATCATTTACATTCAATTGCAGTTCAAAATCATTAGTCAGACTGAAATTCATATCATATTCGATTCCGTCCGTACCTTTTTCAAAGTATGCAACTCTTTTATTGTCAAAGACAATTTTATTATTTTTAATTTCAGTTTCTGTCAAAACCCTTAAAAATTCCATATCTTCAAATGTAAGATATGCTACTGTTACCGGCTCAGTTTCGTTTTCTCTTGTGTATGAACATATACCCCATGAGAAATCACTTCCAAAGTTTCCAAGAGGGAATGAAGCTGAATAAATTTGTTTCATGTCATATACATTTATTTGATTTTCGTGTTTTTCTGTTTCCGGTTCACTCGGCTTATCCTCAGAAGGATTATTCGGAGTATTTTCTATATCATTTGTATCTCCTTTTACAATGTTATCCAAAAAAGCACGAAAAGAATTATACATTGTGTCAAGTTTATAACTGAAAAAACCGTGTCTAAATGTTTTATTTATAGGATCAACACATCTTGCATATACTTCGTTTTCGTCAAACGCAATAATCCAATTACCGTCATTTTCGTCTAAAAACTCAACATAACCCTTTTTAGGGAATAAATCATCTGTTGGTTCAACAGCTTCGGTTGTTTTTATATCCTTAAATGAAAGTTTTTCATCTGAAAGAACTTGAAGCATAACCTCACATTCTTTATATGTCATATGTTCCTTGTTCAGGTAAACTCTTTCACCATTGTAATCATAGCTTACTTCCATATTATCGTAAATATACTCTAAGTCTCCATAATTACCAAGGCTTTCAAGCGCCTCATATTTACCTGAAGCAAAGGCACCTATGCTCGATAGCACTATAATTCCTGTTAAAATTACCACTAAAATTTTTTTCATAAAATCATCCTTTCTGGTTTAGCAACCAACAAAAATAAAAAATGCACCACTCATATTGCAGAGTGATGCACTAAAAACGCACATAACCCTGAATGATAGGCTGCTAGACACTAATCAATATACTTCTCTACAAAGCATTTCAGAGTAGTACGCTTTTAACATAGCGTACACTTCGTAGAGAAAAATATACTAATCCCAGTATATTGATTTTATAGTATCTAGCATAAACATTATAGCATAACAGATACGATTTTACAATCCTTTTAATAAAATTTTCACTTTTGCACAAAAAGAAAACTGCAACATCAGTCCTTTAACCGATATTGCAGCTTTGTTTACTATTCATCTTTATATGTATTTAAGGATGTCGTTGTAGGTTTTAGTTGATTTAATTTTCATTCCATCACTATAAGCCTATAGTCCTCTGTTTTCTATAATATCATTAGCCTCATTGTTTCATATTTAAAACGATGAGGCTTATAGTCGGTTTTCAATTTTAAAATTTACTTAATGCAATTTATCAAGTATCTTTTCTCAAAATCCCAAGATAATCTTCATAAGCAAATACACGGTTACGGTTTGCGTTATTTGTCTGCACAAGTATTCCATATTCTTCGAGTCGTTTTACACCTGCAGAAACGGTACTGAATGCAAGTGATAATTCTTCAGATGTTTTCCCGATGTCTATAATAGGATTTTTTTCAAGATAATCAAAAATTTCCTTTGCGGTTTTTGAGGCTCTGCCCATTTTCTCAATAATTGCAATATTCTTATCGTGTAATTCAGATAATTTATTAATTGTTTCAATTGCATCTTCTGAGGATTCTTTGATTGCACGAAGAAAGAATTTTATCCATTGTTCGTAATTGTTCTTGTTTCTCACTTCACTCATACGGTCATAATATTCAATTCGGTTGTTTTTGAGGTAATAGGATATATAAAGAGCAGGAGTATTTAATCTCTTTTTCTCCATTAAAAAAAGAGTAATTAACAATCTGCCTACACGGCCATTACCATCTAAAAACGGATGTATTGTTTCAAATTGATAATGAATTAAGGCTGCCTGAATCAGCAAATCCAATTCATCATCTGAATTCATATATTTTTCTAAATCAGACATTGCCTGTTTCATATCTTCGGGATTAGGCGGTATATATCGTGCATTTTTGAGTGTACTGCCTGCAGCACCAATCCAGTTTTGAGAATATCGAAATTCTCCGGGATTCCTTTCCTGACCTCGCACATCCTTCATTAAAACCTTGTGAGTTTCCTTTATAAGTCTGTTACATAGTGGGAGTGAGTTTAGCCTTTCAAGAGCAAACTCGGTTGCTTTTATATAATTAATTACATCTACAACATTCTGATTTGCATTTTTCTCAATCAAAGGATCTAATACATCTTCCAAAGTTGCCTGTGTTCCCTCAATCTGTGATGACAATAACGCTTCTTTACGCACATACATAGATACAAATAAATTCATATTCGGAATATAACTTGACAACGTATCTAATATAGCTAATGCTTTTGTTGCATCTGTAAGCAAGGAAATCATTTCTGCGTCCGTATTAATTTCTACCGGCAGCGGTGCAGGGCGAAATGACTTGTATTGAGCTTCTACGCTTAAATTTGTGACATATTCTCCGGCTCTATTCATATTTACACCTTCTTATCTCAAAATTACAATTATATTTTAACACAATTATTTTGAGTTGTCAATCTAACTCGAAATAAAACGTTATAATTGCAATAAAAAAGTAAATTTATCAAAATTTACTAAAAAAAGACTTGATTTTTCTTTTAAGATGTGTTAAAATAAGTTATGTTGATATGATATCAACGATTTTCATAACATCTAACATGCGGAGTGGGTTGACAAACCCACTCTTTCGTATTGTTATGCAGGTATTTTAAATGTAAAGAGGTGTTTATATGGCATCAGGCTCAAAGGTAACTCAGATTGTATACGATATGGCATTGCCCATAGCAGAGGCACAGGGCTGCACCGTGTACGATGTGGAGTACAAGAAGGAAGGCTCAGACTACGTCATGCGAGTGACACTGGATACTGTAGATGATAATCCATCATCTCATGTTTCCATCACCATGTGTGAGAATGTCAGCCGTGCACTTAGTGAAGCATTGGACAAAAATGACCCCACCAATGTACCATATATGCTGGAGGTTACTTCTCCCGGACTTGACAGACCCCTTAAAAAGGAGGAGGACTATGTTCGTTTCGCAGGCAGAGAGGTGGAGATAGGCTTGTATAAGCAGATTAACGGCTCCAAGCTCATTTGCGGTACACTGGGCGGCTTAAAGGACGGTGTTATCACCGTAACAGCAGACGGCACCGAGCTCAGCATAAACAGAGACGAGACGTCTTTCGTACGACTTGCGGTAATTTTTTAAATTAAAATAAAATTATAAACTATCAGAGAGGAATGATTATAAAAATGAACAGTGAATTTCTTAACGCATTGGACGAAATCGAAAAAACCAAAAGTATAGGCAAGGATATCCTGCTTGATGCAATTGACGCAGCTTTGGTATCGGCATATAAGAGAAACTATAATACCAATCACAGCAATGTAATCGTAAACATTGACCGTGAAAGCGGTGAGATTAAGGTATTCAAGCAAAAAGAAGTAGTAGAAACCGTATCCGATGAGCTTGCTCAGATTTCCCTTGATGAGGCTAAGCTTATCAGCGGCACATATGAGCTGGGAGATGTGGTTAATCTTGAAGAGAAGCCTGCCGATTTCGGCAGAATTGCTGCTCAGACTGCCAAGCAGGTAGTTATGCAGAGAATTAAAGAAGCAGAACGTGCACTTATTTTTGACGAATTTTCCGAAAAGGAGCATAATATAGTAACAGGTGTGGTTCAGCGTATAGAGAAGAAGAACATCTACCTCGATATCGGTAAGACCGAAGCATATCTCGCTCCCGGTGAGCAGGTACCCACAGAGGAATATACCTTCCATAAGAGAATGAAGGTGTATGTAAGCGAAGTGAAGAGTACCACCAAGGGACCTGTGGTATCTGTATCCAGAACCAGACCCGGACTTGTGGTTAAGCTCTTTGAAGAGGAAATCCCCGAAATCCACGACGGTATCGTAGAGATTAAGAGTATCTCCAGAGAGCCCGGCTCCAGGAGCAAGCTGGCTGTGTATTCCAATGACCCCAATATCGACCCCATAGGCTCCTGCATAGGTGCCAAGGGTACCAGAGTCCAGGGTATAGTGGATGAATTAAACGGTGAAAAGATTGATATAGTCAAATACAGCGATGACCCTGCAGAGTTTATCACAGCAAGCTTAAATCCCGCAGAGGTTATAAGCCTTGAGGTGGATGTGGAGAACAAGGAAGCATATGTAATTGTTCCTCATCATCAGCTCTCACTGGCTATAGGTAAAGAGGGTCAGAATGCACGTCTCGCTGCAAGACTCACAGGCTACAAAATCGACATCAAAAGCGATATGATGTAATTTCAGAGGTGAACTCAATGAGCAAAAACCCGTATCCGATGCGTATGTGCTGCGGCTGCAGAGTAAGCCGTGCCAAAGGAGAACTTATAAGAATAGTTCGCACGGAAGATGGCAAGGCTATCATAGATAAGTCATGTCGGCTTCCCGGACGCGGAGCATATATCTGCCATAGCGAGGAGTGTATCGCCAAAGCAGAAAAAAAGAATAGACTTGCCGGATGTTTCAAAGCAAATGTCCATGTGCAGATTTATTCAGAACTTAGAGAACTTGTCAAGGGGGTATGAATATGGATAAGGCATTGGGTCTTATAGGCCTTGCAAAGAAAGCAGGCAAGGTAGTCTGCGGAGAGAGCGCAGTCAAAGACTCTGTTCGTTTCGGCAAAGCAATCCTTGTCATCATTGCCGCCGATGCAAGTGACAATACTACAAAAAGCATTACAGACAGCTGCAAGTACTATGACGTAAAGTACTACATACTGGGTACTAAAGATATCCTCGGTCATGCCGTAGGCAATCATTACAATGCCGCAATCTGCATCACTGATGAAGGCTTTGCGGATAGCATAGAAAAGAAGCTGCAGTTAAATTTTAATGGGGGTGAATAATTATGACCGGACCAAGAGTACATGAATTAGGTAAGGACATAAAAATGACAAGCAAGGTGCTTATAGAACTGTTAGAGAAATACGGTATCACCGTAAAGAATCATATGACAACATTGGAGCTTGAAGAGACGGATGTCGTGCTCACAGCACTGCTCAATAAGTTTGATGACGGTTCAAGCATAGAAGATTATTATACTAAGCTCCATATGGAGCAGGAAGCTGAAAAACCCAAGGTTTCCAAAAAAGCAAAGGACGATTCACAGCCACAGGTCGCAGAGGAGCCGGAGGCTGAGCCCGAAGAAATAGAAATTAAAAAAGAAAATAAACAAAAGGTAGTAGATACCAGACAAAACACCGTAGACCTGGCAAAACTCGATACAGACAAGATTGAGAAGCTTGTGGATATCGATATAGAGGAAAAGGCAGAGAAAAAGCAGAAAATCAAGAAAAATGCCCAGCCCTCCAAAAAGCTTGACAAAAAAGCCGAGCAGCAACAGCAAGCTAAGGAAAAGAAGGCAAAAGCCGAAGAAAAAGCAAAAGAACCCGCAGTGGTGGAAATCCCTGATGAAATCTCGGTGGGTGACTTCGCTTCCAAGCTGGGAGTAGCGGCTACTGTAGTTATTAAGAAGCTCTTTGAGCTTGGTATCATGGCGGCTATCAGCCAGACCATAGACTTTGATACAGCAGCTCTCGTAGGTACGGATTTGGGTTATGTGATTAACAAAGAGATTATAATAACCGATGAGGACAGACTCTTTAATGATGTAGAGGATGCTCCCGAGGACTTGGAGCCCCGTTCACCCGTAGTAGTTGTTATGGGTCACGTTGACCACGGTAAGACCTCGCTACTGGATACAATCCGTAATACCAACGTCATTGCCAAGGAAGCCGGCGGTATCACACAGCATATAGGTGCATACAGAGTCAGGGTAAATGATAAGAAGATTACCTTCCTGGATACACCCGGTCACGAAGCATTTACCACAATGCGTATGAGAGGTGCTCAGGTTACAGATGTTGCTATCCTCGTTGTAGCGGCAGATGACGGTATCATGCCTCAGACTGTAGAGGCTATCAACCATGCCAAGGCGGCAGGAGTATCTATCATAGTAGCTATCAATAAGATAGACAAAGAGGGTGCCAACCCCGACAGAATCAAGCAGGAGCTTATGGAATACGAGCTCGTGCCAGAGGAGTGGGGCGGTGACACTATCTGTGTACCGATTTCCGCTAAGTTCAATCAGAATATAGATGAGCTTCTGGAAATGGTTATCCTGGTTTCAGAGATGAAGGAGCTCAAGGCTAACCCCAACAGAAATGCCAAGGGTACAGTAATCGAAGCTCAGCTTGACAAGGGCAGAGGCCCTGTTGCCACAGTTCTGGTACAAAACGGTACCCTTAAGGTAGGCGACATAGTTGTAGCAGGTACCGCAGAGGGCAGAGTAAGAGCCATGGTGGACGACAGAGGCAACAAGGTCAAGAAAGCAGGCCCCTCTGTGCCCGTAGAGATTATAGGTCTCAGCGAGGTTCCCGAAGGCGGTGATACCCTCTATGCGGTTGATGATGAACGTAAGGCTAAGGCAGTAGTTCAGAAACGTAAGGAAAAGATAAAGGAAGACAACATCAAATCTCGTTCGGCGGTATCTCTTGATGCACTATTTGACCAGATTAAGCAGGGCGAGGTCAAAGACCTCAATATCATAGTTAAGGCAGACGTACAGGGCTCTGTGGAAGCAGTTAAGCAGTCTCTTACCAAGCTTTCCAATGAGGAAGTAAGGGTTTGCTGTATTCACGGTGGAGTCGGCGGTGTCAGCGAATCAGATGTTATGCTGGCTGCAGCTTCCAATGCTATCATAGTAGGCTTTAACGTACGTCCCGACAACGGTGCGCTCGCTTCTGCAAAGCAGAATGACGTAGATATCAGACTCTACAGAGTCATCTATCATGCTATTGAAGAAATCGAAGCTGCCATGAAGGGTATGCTGGCACCTAAGTTTGTAGAGAATGTACTCGGTCACGCAGAGGTAAGAAATACCTTTAAGGTAAGCGGTGTAGGTACCATTGCCGGCGGTTACGTGCTTGACGGTAAGATTACCAGAAACTCTCAGACCAGAATTGTACGTGACGGTATCATAGTACACGAGGGTGTCCTCTCCAGTCTTAAGAGATTCAAAGACGACGTCAAGGAAGTGGCTACAGGCTACGAATGTGGTATCGGTATAGAAAACTTCAACGATATCAAGGAAGGCGATATCATAGAATCCTTCATTATGGAAGAAGTAAAACAGCAGTAAGGAATGATTAAAAATGGCTTTTAACAGAGTAGAAAGAATTCGTGAAGAAATAAAGAGAGAGCTTTCCTCGGTTATACGCACAATTAAAGACCCCAGGATGTCTGCCATGACAAGTATTGTTGAGGCAGATGTCACCAAGGACTTGAAGTATGCCAAGGTATATGTTTCCGTATTGGGAACAGACGAGGATAAGAAAAACACCATGGAAGCACTCAAAAGCGCCACCGGATATATCAAGAGAGAGATAGGCAGCAGACTTGATTTAAGATGCGTGCCACACCCCACATTTGTGCTGGATACCTCTATTGATTACGGCATGCATATCAACGACCTTCTTCATAAGATTAAGAGTGAGGACGAGTAATATGGATATGTTAAAGATTGCCGATGCGGTCAAACAAAACAGCAGTATAGCAATTATAATCCACGTAAACCCGGACAGTGACTGTCTGGGTTCTGCGTCTGCGCTCATTACAGCTTTGCGCTGTATGGGCAAGAAGGCTCATATTTTCGTTGACAGCCCCATTCCTGGCAGATTGTCATTTCTGGCAGATGAGGATTACTTTGCTTCCGGTGCAGACGATTATGATGTTTGTATAGCTGTTGATGTGGCTGCTGAGTATATGATGGGCTCCATGAAAGAAAAGGTATTTGACAAATCCCCTGTAAGATGCTGTATAGACCACCACGGTACCAACAAGGGATACGCTCAATATAACTGCATAGACCCCTCTGCCGCAGCTGCAGGGGAGATAATGTATGTGTTTATCAGAGATTACCTCAAGGTGGAGATTACTGCAGATATAGCACTGCGTCTGTATGCGGCAATAGCAAGCGACACGGGCAGTTTTCAGTATTCAAATACTACCGCACGCACTCATATTATAGCCTCCGAACTGATGGCAAAGGGGATAGATGCACCCTTTGTGATGCGTACTCTCTTTGAGCGAAAAAGAATAGAACAGCTGAAACTGAGAGCCGAGGTTATAGAAAACTTAAAATTCTATAACGACGGTAAAATTTGTGTTGCTGTTGTGGATAATGATATGCTGTCAAGATACAAGATGGCATTTGAAGAAGCCGATGATATAGCGGGGCTTCCCAGGTCCATAATAGGCGTGGAAGTGGGAGTGTATATCAAGGTAAAGGGTCCGCGTGAGATTAAAGCGAGCCTGCGTTCCAATGAATACGTGGATGTATCATCTGTGGCGGCATCACTGGGCGGCGGCGGACATATCCGTGCCGCAGGAGTTACCATTAATGCTTCTCAGGATGAAGCAGAAAAAATGATTATAGATGCACTGGAAAAGGTAATGTAGCTTATGGAAGAATTAAACGGCATAGTAGTTGTAAATAAAGAAAAGGGTTTCACTTCTCACGACGTGGTGAATGTAATCCGCAAAACCCTGGGAACACGCAAGGTAGGGCATACAGGTACTTTGGACCCGAATGCGGAGGGAGTATTGCCCGTATGCGTGGGCAAAAGCACCAAAGCCTGTGATATGCTTACCTTTTCCGATAAAGAGTATATAGCTAAGGTAAAGCTGGGTATAACTACAGATACCTACGATATATGGGGCGAGGAGCTCACTTATCGTGATGTACATGTCAGCCGTGACGAGCTCAAAGCTGCAATAGAGCATTTCACCGGTGAGATTGAGCAGCTGCCGCCCATGTACAGTGCTATCAAGCAAAACGGCAGGAAGCTCTATGAACTGGCTCGAGAGGGTATAGAGGTAGAACGTAAGAAGAGGAAAATCACCATATACGAATGTGAGCTTCTGGACTTTGACGGAGATGAATTTTCCATAAGAGTCCTCTGCTCTAAGGGTACATACATACGTTCTCTGTGCTTTGATATAGGAGAGTACCTGGGCTGCGGAGCAGTAATGACCGCACTCACACGTACCAAATCATCTGTTTTCAGTATAGAACACGCCCTTACCCTGGAGCAAATCAAAAATCGGGTTTCGGTAAATGGTGCATCAAGCGTACTGTCCTGTGTAGATATGGTGTTTGCCCATTATCCTGAGGTTAAGGTTACCGATGCAGTAAAGCAAAGACTCCTGAGCGGTGCACTTTCACGAGTGACGGTTGACTTGGGTACCTACAGAGCATATGACCCCGAGGGCAACTTTGTGGGTGTTACAGAGGTTTTCAAGGGCGAAAAGGGAAATATAATTAAAATTGTAAAGGCATTCATATGATGAAAAAAAACGTTGTAATTCTGGGCAAATTTGACGGCATACATGTGGCTCACGCAAAGCTCATATCAACTGCCTGCGATATTGCTTCAAAGTTTAATATGCAAACTCTGGTATATTCAATGCAGAGAGCTGATGCGTCTGTTATAACCAATGATGATGAAAAGCTGCAGATATTGACCATGATGGGTGTGGATAAGGTAGTGTTCAGAGCACTGGATGAGGAGTTTATGTCTCTCGATGCCGCTCGGTTCGTAAGTGATGTACTCATAGGTGAGCTTGGTGCCGCTCATGTGGTAGTGGGAGAGAATTTCCGCTTCGGCAAAGGCCGTATGGCAGGCAGCAGTGAGCTTGTACAGCTATGTACAAAGTACTCAGTAGGTGTTACCGTGATAGACACCATCTGTATATCGGATTTTGATGGCAAAGATGACCCCGTCAGTTCTACTAAAATCCGCTCCCTTATATCCTGCGGCAGAGTGGATGACGCCGCGGTGTATCTCGGCAGACCGTACACTATCTCGGGTACCGTGCGTGAGGGTAAGCACCTGGGCAGGACTCTGGGCTTCCCTACGGTGAATCTGTATCCCGATGCCAATGCCATACTCCCTGCAAACGGAGTGTATGCCACAGTATTGCACACAGACGGCGAAAGGTATGAGGCTGTAACCAATGTCGGGGTAAATCCCACAGTGGATATGGGAAATAATATAAAGGCAGAGACTCATGTGTTTGGTAACGTGGGCAATCTCTACGGCAAAAAAATCAGCGTAGAGTTTATTAAGCTTATCCGCCCGGAAAAACATTTCCCGGATGTAAACACCCTCAAAACTCAGGTGGAATCAGATAAATTAAAAGCAAAAGAAATTCATGGTATATGAATTAGTACAAGGCCTCCATTGTGTAAGGAGAGTGGTCTCACTCCCTTTACGCAATGGAGGCTTTAGTTAGTTTTCAAATTTATTTATTGTTGTCGTTGTTGTTTGCCTTGTCATCGGTGAGGGCGTCGTCTACGGAGTTTGCTGCATTGTCCATGCCGTTTTCTATATTGTCTGCAGCATCTTCAATTATATTTCCGTCTTTTGCATCATTTTTAGTGTCGTTATCTTTGTCATTTACATTGTTTTTATCATCGATGTTTTCTTCATTTTGCAGTTTGCCGTCATCGCCTATGTTTTCTTCGTTGTTGTTACCACAGGAGCACATGAATGTCATCATCAGAAGTGCAGATAGAGTTATGCTTATAAGCTTTTTCATAATTCATTTTCCTTTCAATTTTTATTGCAGTAATAGTATTTGACATATCACACAAAATATACACACAAAGCAAAAATCCCAAAACGCAAGTCGGTTAAGACCTATGTTTCGGGATTTTGCATTCATGTTACTAAATTAAGAAAACCCTTATTTTATAGAATTTTCGTAGGATTCAATCATCTTCTTAACCATCTGTCCACCTATAGAGCCTGCCTGCTTAGATGTTAAATCACCGTTGTAACCGTTTTTCAAATTTACACCAACTTCGGAAGCAGCTTCCATTTTGAATCTTTCCATAGCTTCCTTAGCTTCGGGTACTACGTGCTTGTTGCTAGCCATTAATATCACCTCCATTTGTTTTGTCGGTTCTAATTTGCGTTAAAATTCACTTTTCTAAACAGGTAATTTTTGCAAAAATTTAATTAGAGGTGATGTTTTTTTATATTTAATGAAGCGATAGAAATGTATTTATAAATTTTGGAAATTGGAGTTTATATTAAAGGAAAATCAATAGGTACCCCTTGCACAGGGCGAGCCTTTCGATTTGACGTCTTGATAAGTTAAAACTCGATTTATCGCTCAGACTTTTTAAAATTCAGCGTAATTATGCCTGTGCATATGAGCACCAAAGCTACCAGGAGGTTTGCTATACTCACATTGCTTTTTTCGGTAAGCAGTATCCATGACAGCAGCACTCCAAACACCGGTATCATAAAGCTGTACACCGTGACGGATGATACAGGATTGTGCTTTAGCAGTATACCCCACAGTGAGTATGCCACAGCTGAGAGTAATGACAGATACACAAGTACTCCCATGCCCGATGCTGAGCCAAGTCTGATGCTGCCGCCAAAGGCAAGCCCTGCTGCAATCATAACTATACCGCCAAGTATGAACTGATATCCCGATAGTATCACCGGGTCTTCATGCTGTGAATAACGCTTCATAAGCACAGATGATGTGGCGTAGGATGCCGCCGAAAAAAGAACAAATCCGTCGCCCATGAGGTTCATGTTGAGGTCAAGACCATTTAAATTTACTACTATTATACCTGCGAAACCTATAATGCAGGCGATTACCTTTTTGATGGTAAGCTTCTCCTGACGAAATATGAGACTTGCTATAAAAATTGCAAAAAATACATTGGAACCGCTGCCTATGGTGCCTTTAACACCCGTGGTATTTGCCAGACCTATGTAGAAGAATATGTATTGGATTATTGTCTGGAAGGCACTTATTTTCACCACGTATCCCAGATTTTCTCTACGTGGATACAGAAAGCGCCTTCTCGCTATGCTGTATATAATCACTGTGATAATTCCGGCAAGGGTAAATCTGATACCGGCAAAAAGTATGATGGATGCTACGCCGCTCACATTAAGTAGCTTATAGCCCATTTTGATAAAGGGGGTAGCACTGCCCCAGAGAGCGCAGCAGAGCAGCGCCGTCACTGCTACAAATAGAGGATTAGTGTAGATTTTTTTTGATTTTGTCAGCATTTTAAAATTCTCCTGTTCATGATAACTTTAACTATTGTACCATACATCGTCAAATCTTTCAAGGTAATTAAAAGAAAATCATAAATAAATTATGGATAATATCACCTTTGTATACACAAAATATATCGTAATTAATTTAAAAAAAGGAGCTTCGATATGAAAGAATTAAAGTATACAATCAAAGACGAGCAGGGCATACACGCAAGACCTGCGGGAATGCTGGTCAAGGAGGCATCCAAGTTTGAGTCATCAATCACCATAGAATCCGCCGGTAAGACAGGAGATGCTAAGAAGATATTTTCGGTGATGAGTCTGGGTGTCAAGTGCGGCAACGAAATCACCATAAAGGCTGATGGGGTGGATGAAGCACAGGCTATATCCGCTATAGAAGACTTTCTTAGTAAAAATCTTTAAAATACGAGGAGAATGGCTATGATTAAATTAAAGGGGCAGGGAGTTTGCGGTGGTATAGCTTTCGGTAAGCTGGAGCTTATCAAAAAGTCTGCTGCACTCGTACACCGTGAACGTGTGGTTGATACAAAATCGGAGCTTATGCGCTTCGAGGAAGCCCGCACCAAAGCCGGTCAGCAGCTTGAGGCACTGTATGATAAGGCTCTCGACGAGGTGGGTGAGGACAATGCCGCGATATTTGAAATACACAGGCTGATGCTGGGGGACCCGGATTATCTGGAAAGCATCCAGGCATATATCAAGGATCAGCATGTAAATGCCGAGAGTGCCGTGGCTATGACTGCAGATAATTTTGTGGAGATGTTCATCGCCATGAATGACAGCTATATGCAAGCGCGAGCTGTCGATGTTAGGGATATATCCGACAGGGTGATATCCATATTAGCAGATGTGGAGCAGCCGGGTATTAAGTCCGAGGCACCTGTGATAATAGGTGCCGATGATCTGGCTCCCTCGGAGACGGTACAGCTGGATAAATCAAGAATCCTTGCCTTTGTTACCGAGAAGGGCAGCTCCAATTCTCATACATCCATTCTTGCCAGAACCATGAATATACCGGCTGTCATAGGTGCCAAGGGTATAACCGATTCAAGGTTCGAAGGTGCTGAAATCATCGTGGACGGCTTCAGCGGTGAAGTATATATAGACCCTGATATGGAGACTATAATCCAAATGCAGGAGAAAAAGCAGAAATCCAACACCCAAAAGGAACTCCTTCAAAGGCTCAAGGGCGTAAAGCCGGTAACGAGAGACGGTCAGGAAATTCGCCTCTATGCCAACATAGGTTCTATCAAGGATATGGCAGAGGTATATGCCAATGATGCCATGGGGGTGGGGCTTTTTCGCAGTGAGTTCATATATTTGGAGAGCAGCACCTATCCCACTGAGGATGAGCAGTTTAATATATATAAAAGTGCCGTGGAGAAGGCACTGGGCAAACAAGTGATAATCCGTACACTGGACATAGGTGCCGACAAGCAGGTGGGCTACTTTGATATGCCAAAGGAGGAGAACCCCGCCATGGGTGTAAGGGCAATCCGCATTTGTCTTACAAGACCCGGTGTGTTCAAAACACAGCTTAGAGCACTGTACCGTGCATCCGCATTTGGCAGGATAGCCATAATGTTTCCCATGATAACCTCACTTTCGGAGGTTCGTAAGGTGAAAGAAATCTGTAGACAGGTGAAGGAGGAATTGGTAGCGGAGCGTATACCCTTCAATGCAAATACCGAACTTGGTATAATGATAGAAACTCCTGCCGCTGCTATAATCAGCGATATCCTGGCAAAAGAGGTGGATTTCTTCTCTATAGGCACCAACGACCTGACCCAGTACACCCTTGCTGTAGACAGGCAAAATCCTGACATCGAGCCTTTTTGTGATGTTCATCATCCGGCTGTACTCAGACTCATCAAAACCGTGGTGGACAACGCTCGCAAAGCCGGTATCTGGACAGGTATCTGCGGTGAACTGGCAGGCGATATGGAGCTTACAGAGCTTTTCCTGGCAATGGGTGTGGACGAGTTGTCTGTATCTCCCGGTCTCATACTGCCCCTTAAGCAAAAGGTGCTGGAAACAAATGTTTCTCACATTAAAGATAAACTGCTAAGTCAGCTCTGAGCTGAAGAACTGTAAACAAAATCAACTCATAAATTGGTATAATTTTTCTTGACAACTCACCGCAAAAGTGTTAAAATATATTTGATACAGAGATTAGGAGACGTATCAAAACAAAGGAATAACCCTTTGTTTTGGTGCGTCTTTTTTGCGTTTAATTTACTAAGGGAAGGAATGGTAAGATGTTTTATGATGCAGTAGTTATCGGTGCCGGAGTAGTAGGCGCCATGACGGCTCGGGAGCTTACACGCTGTGGACTTAAAGTGTGTATTCTCGAGAAGGAAAATGATGTTGCTATGGGTGCCACCAAGGCGAATTCGGCTATAATACACGCCGGCTTTGATGCAGAGGAGGGTACTCTCAAGGCGAAGCTCAACGTTGAGGGCTCCAAGATGATGCCTGCAGTAGCCGCCGAGCTTGGAGTTAAATACATAAACAACGGCTCATTGGTAGTGGGGTTTAATGATGAAGACAAAAAGACCATAGAGCAGCTGTATACCAGAGGCAATTCAAACGGCGTAGAGGGTCTTAGGGTAATAGGTGCACCTGAGCTAAGAGAGCTTGAGCCTAATATTTCTCCGGATGCCACATGTGCACTCCATGCACCTACAGGAGCTATCATATGTCCCTATGAGCTCACGGTCTCCGCTATAGGCAATGCCATGGACAACGGCGCCGAGCTCAAAGTAAATTTTGAAGTAATACAGATTAAAGTTTCAGAGGACGGATATGAAGTCTCCGACGGCACTGAAACCATAGAGACTAAAATTGTGGTAAATGCCGCAGGTGTATATTCCGACAAGATAAGCACTATGCTGGGCGATACCTCCTTCAAGGTACACCCCAGAAGGGGAGAGTACATACTTTTGGATAAAACCGCAGGTTCCCTTGTCAAGCACACTATATTCCGTACACCTACCAAGATGGGAAAAGGTATACTCGTATCTCCAACTGTGGACGGCAATCTTCTCCTTGGTCCTACCTCTGTGGATATGGAGGATAAGGATGATAAAGACACCACACAGGCCGGCTTTGACAAGATTATATCACAGTGTGGCGAGACAGTGTGCTCTGTTCCTCTTAATAAAGCGATTACATCCTTCTGTGGCTTGCGTTCTGTAGGCGATACCGGTGACTTTATCATTACGTCACCCAGACACGGATTTATAAATCTGGCAGGTATAGAATCACCCGGACTTTCCGCTTCGCCTGCCATAGCCAAATACGTGTCGGAAATTCTCAACGCTCAGGGCTTTAACCTTAAGGAAAAGGAAGATTTTAACCCCATTAGAGAAAAGATGCATTCATTCAGAGAAATGTCCGCCGCTGAAAAGAATGAAATTATAAAGAAAGACAGCTCCTACGGCAGGATTATATGCCGTTGTGAGGGTGTTACCGAGGGCGAGATACTAAATGCCATCCGCACCAATCCCAAGCCCCGTGACCTGGACGGAGTTAAACGCCGTACCCGTGCTCAGATGGGACGCTGTCAGGGCGGATTTTGCATGCCGTATATAATTGAACTGCTTTCCAAAGAGCTTGGTATTCCCATGGAGCAAATTACCAAATCCGGCAGGAAGTCTGCCGTAATCACAGGTAGAACCAAGGAGGATTACATAAATGACTGATCTTGTAATAATCGGAGGCGGACCCGCAGGCATGAGCGCAGCGGTTGCCGCATATGAAAAAGGTATAAAGGATATTCTCATCTTGGAGCGAGACGATGAACTTGGCGGTATACTCAATCAGTGTATACACAATGGCTTCGGTCTCCACCGCTTCAAGGAGGAGCTCACAGGTCCCGAATACGCAGGGCGCTACGCAGATAAGGTTAAGGAGCTGGGTATACCATATAAGCTTGGTACCATGGTGCTGGATATCACTCCGGATAAGGTGATAACCGCAACCAATCGTGAGGAGGGTATATTCACCATAGAGGCAAAAGCCGTAATCCTTGCCATGGGATGCCGTGAACGCTCCAAGGGCGCATTAAACATCCCCGGAAGCCGTCCTGCCGGTATATACAGTGCAGGCACCGCCCAGAAGTTGGTAAATATCAAAGGCTTCATGCCCGGTAAAGAGGTAGTTATATTGGGTTCAGGTGATATAGGACTTATCATGGCACGCCGTATGACCCTGGAGGGTGCCAAGGTGCACGCAGTGTGCGAGCTTATGCCATATTCCGGCGGACTTGCCAGAAATATAGAGCAGTGCTTAAACGACTTTGACATACCGCTTCTCCTCAGTCATACCGTGGTGAAAGTCCACGGCAAAGACAGGGTAGAGGGCGTGACCATAGCCAAGGTTGATGAGAGACGCAGACCCGTAGAGGGTACCGAGCAGTTTATAAAGTGTGATACACTCCTGCTGTCCGTAGGCTTGATACCGGAAAACGAGCTTACGCAAAACGCCGGTATCAACCTCAACCGCATCACCTCCGGGGCAGTGGTAGACCAGGACAGACAGACCGATATAGAGGGCGTGTTTGCCTGCGGTAATGTACTCCACGTGCATGACCTGGTGGACTTCGTATCTGAGGAGGCAGCCATAGCAGGTGAGAGTGCCGCCCGTTATATACTCGGCTCCGCAAGCGAGGAAGCAACCGATATAGAGGTAACAACCGATGGCAAAATCCGCTACAGCGTACCCCAGAGAATTACAGCCAAAAAGGATATAAAGCTCTATTTCAGAGTGGCGGATGTATACCGTAATATAACCATAAAGGCAGAAGCTGACGGTAAGGTAATCCTATCGAGGAAAAAAGCCAAGGTTGCTCCCGGTGAGATGGAGACCATAGTTATAAAAAAAGACGTATTGCAAGATATCCGTCAGATTAATCTTAGCATTGGAGAGGAGTAATGGCTGATATGAAACGAAATATGACTTGTATAGTATGTCCCATGGGCTGCACACTTGAGGTGGAGCTCGCAGAGGGTAATGTAACTTCGGTTACGGGCAATACCTGTCCCCGTGGCAAGGATTACGCAGTAAGTGAGTGTACTAATCCCCGGAGAACCGTGACTACTACAGTAGCGTGCCAAGACGGCAGCTTCGTACCCGTAAAAACATCCGCTCCCATACCAAAGGGTGAGATGTTTAATCTGGTAAAAGAATTATCCAAAATCACAATTTCCTTGCCAATTAAGGCAGGAGATGTTATAATAAAGGATATATACGGTGCAGATGTGGTAGCTGCCAAAAGCATGGGGTGATTTTGTATGTTAAAAGATACCAAGGTGATAGCCGCCGTAAGAAACGAGGCTGAACTAAAGTCGGCTATATCCTCCAAAGCGGAGCTTATATTTGACTTATCTCCGAATATAATATCTTTAAAAGAGAGGGCAGAGTCCGTGCATGAATCGGGAAAGAAGCTCTGCATACATCTGGACCTTGCGGAAGGCATAGGCAAGGACCGATACGGCATAGAGTACGCCCGCACAAAGGGCATTGACGGCATTATAAGCACCAGGGTAAATATCATCAAAGCAGCCCGTGAGGCAGGGCTCTTTACGGTGCAGAGGTTCTTTATAGTGGATTCTCATTCACTGGTGACTACTGTAGATGCTATCAGATCCTCCAAGCCGGATATGATAGAGATTATGCCCGGTATTATACCAAAGGTAATCAAGGACTTAAGGCAAAACCTCACCATGCCCATAATAGCCGGTGGTCTCATAGATGATATATCAGAGGTAGAACTGGCTGTGAAGTGCGGTGCTGCGGCTGTATCTACAGGTAAGCAGCAGCTCTGGAACATGTGACACGGCTGATATGACTGATATCCTATTACAGAAAGGAATTGCTTATGAACACTCTGAAGGATAAAAAACTGTTTTTGCTGGATATGGACGGCACCATATATCTGGACAATGAACTCTTTGACGGTACATTGGAATTTCTGGATTATGTTAAGAAGAGCGGCGGCAGATATATGTACCTCACCAACAATTCTTCCAAAAGTGTGGATAAATACATAGCCAAGCTGGCATCATTGGGCATCAAGGCAGATGAGGACGAATTTTTCACCTCTACAAATGCCACCATACTTGATTTGAAGAAGTATAATTATAAAAAGATATATGCCTTTGGCACAAGCTCATTTAAATCCCAGCTTTCCGAGGCCGGGCTTCCCATCACAGAGGCCCTTGAAGATGATATTGATTGCCTGTGTATGGGATTTGACACCGAGCTTACCTTCCAAAAGCTGGAGGATGCCTGTATACTTCTGGGCAGGGGAGTGGACTATATAGCCACCAATCCCGACTGGGTATGCCCCACGTGGTACGGCTCTGTACCGGATTGCGGCTCGGTGAGTGCTATGCTCTTTAACGCTACGGGACGTAAGCCCAGATTTATAGGCAAGCCCGAGCCCACTATGGCTAACCTGGCAATGGAGAAGGCAGGTTTTACCAAGGAGCAGACAGCCCTCATGGGTGACAGGCTCTATACAGACATAGCCTGCGGAGTTAATGCCGGTATAAGTACAATATTTGTCTTAAGCGGCGAGGGTACCATTGCTGATTTGGAAAAAAGCGATGTAAAACCGGAATTTGTGTATGATAATATACGGGCGGTGCTTGAGGATTTAAAAAGCTGAAATAGTACTTTACAAATTTTACCTTTTGTGTTAAAATGAAATTAAATAAATTTAAAAACGGAGGTATGATTATGAGTAACAAATACGCAGGTACACAGACTGAGAAAAATCTTGAGGCAGCTTTTGCAGGCGAGTCACAGGCAAGAAATAAATATACATATTTCGCTTCCAAAGCTAAAAAGGAAGGCTTCGAGCAGATTGCGGCGCTTTTCCTTAAGACTGCAGATAATGAAAAGGAACACGCTAAAATGTGGTTCAAGGAATTAAACGGCATCGGTGATACAGCCGAGAACCTTGCAGAAGCAGCTGCCGGTGAAAACTACGAGTGGACGGATATGTATGCCGGCTTTGCAGAAACCGCAGAAAAGGAAGGCTTCCCCGAGCTTGCAGCTAAGTTCCGTCTGGTAGCCGAGATAGAGAAGCACCACGAAGAACGCTACAGAGCACTTCTCAAGAATGTGGAAACAGCAGAAGTATTCGCCAAGAGTGAGGTTAAGGTGTGGGAATGCCGTAACTGCGGTCACTTAGTGGTAGGCACCAATGCTCCCGATATCTGCCCCACATGTGCACATCCTCAGGCTTACTTTGAAGTACACGCAGAGAATTATTAATACCAAATTATATTTTTGCAGATGAATATCTGCTATAATTAATATAAATACTTTATTTATGACAAATTAAGTAGGGAGGACAAATATTATGGCAGAAATTAAAATTACCAAGGATAACTTTGAAGCAGAGGTACTAAATTCCCATATTCCCGTAATCGTTGATTTTTGGGCTACTTGGTGCGGACCCTGCATGATGCTTGCACCTGTACTTGAGGAGATAGCCGAGCAGTATGACGGCGAGATTAAAGTAGCCAAAGTAAATGTTGACGAAGAGCCGGAGCTGGCAATGCAGTTCAAGGTAGTGAGCATTCCCATGGTTGCGTTATTTGAAAACGGTACAGTCGTAAAGACCACCGTGGGCTTTATGCCCAAGGAGGCCCTTTTGACTGAACTGGGTTTGTGATTTTATACAAGTAAATTTACTATTACGCCTTCAGGCAATTTTATTTCCTGAATTGCCCGAAGGCTGAGATGTGAAATCATCGGGAGCAGAGTGGATTACCACTTTCTTGCCGATGATTTCGTCTATTGTAAACCTAATATGATATTTTGGAATAAAATGTTATAAAACCGGCTGAAATATATTGACAAATCTGACTTAGTATGGTATGATAAATTATAAATATTAATAGCTTGGCAAACCCGTTGAAAAGCGGCGACGCAAAGCCAAGAGGCTAAGGCGAGAGCTATGCCGGTCGAGCTGCAATGATAGACGTATTTGTATGTATGCGCGTGTATTGTTGTAGCTTTTTTAGTAAAATTAATTATTCGGGAGATAATTCACTATGGCAAAAATACAGATTATAGTGCCGGTATATAATGCACAGGAATATCTGAGACAGTGCTTTGACAGTATCATAAATCAAACCTTTACCGATTGGGAGGTAATTGCAGTAGACGACTGTTCACGGGATTTAAGTGCTGATATAATCAAGGAATACATGGCAAAGGATGCTCGCTTTCGTTGTATCACCCAAGAAACAAACGGTGGTGTTTCCAAGGCAAGGAACAAGGCATTGGATATGATTTGCGCTCCCTATGTAGCATTTCTGGATTCTGATGATTATTGGGAGAATACCATGCTGGAAACACTTTTTAATACAGCGGAAAGTAATAATTGTGATGTAGTGCAGTGCCGTTATGTGTATGATTTCCCCGGCGGTAAGCAGGTGATTCCCCGGGGGGCTTTCAGCGGCGATGCTTTATTACATAATGGCAATATGAAGCCGGTGCTTTTGAAAATGATGACGGGTATAAATCTTAACCATGTGTGTATGAAGCTGATACGCACTTCATGCATAAGCGGTATTTACTTTGATTCCGAGCTCAAAACCGCAGAGGACTTGAAGTTTAGTGTGAATATGTTTGCCAATGTCAATACATATGCTTTTAAGGATAAGGTTTTGTATCATTACCGCAGAAGTGATACCTCACTTACCGGCAAGGGCCTAAGCGGTGCCCAAAAGCTATATGCCAACAGATTGGTTTCAAGAGAAATTGTGAAATTACTCCATGTGTGGCACATGGACAACTTCTTCTACAGACTCTTGGCATACATGAGACCGTATATTATCATACTGTCCAAGATTTACCGTATACTGCGTGAGAAGATAGCTTCAAAATAAATTATTGTATAGAAAAGGGGACCAACATGAGTCAGATTAAAGTGAGAAATTATCAAAGCGAGGCAAGACATGAATTTTTATGGAATTTAATTGTGTGCCTGCCTGTACTGGCTGCCGCAATGTATCTTTTGCCCGACAGCGGTTCTATAGGTCATAGAAACATGTTGGCTATGTTTATAGCTGACGGAGTGCTGACAATGGCATTTATGTATTTGCTTGAAAAGTATTCCATAACTCAGTCCGGTTTGTATGAGAGCATTGTTATAACTGTATTGTCATCCATATATACCTTCGTTATAGTATGTGCAGTCAATCTTTTCTTCTTTATGCAATCGGAAAAGCTCTATGCGGATATCGGGGTTATGGCGGCAAAGATTATTCTCATATCTTTGAGTGATGTGATACTTCACAAGTCTTTTGAAAATGAAAAATGGTATCACAAGCCTACACTGCTTATTATAGGCTCTACCGACAATAACTTTTTCCGTATGAAAAGGATAAAGTACGGTGTTTTGGAAAAGTACGATGCTTGGTATGAAAATATATGTGATATCAAGGGTGACGAACTGAAGAAATTTGCTCAAGAGAAGTTTTTGCACTATGATGCTATTTGTATTTTAGACGGTGTAGAGAATGACGAATATCACATAGCAGTAAACATAGCTACAGAATACAATAAGAATTTATTCATTGTTCCCCAGATGGTAGACGTAGGCAAAACCAATGCAAGAATTGTAAGGTTTGATGACGTGCTTACCTTGTACATGCCGCAAAAGTTATTGACTGCATCTGATTTTTTCCTCAAAAGGGCAGTTGATATAGCGGTTGCATTGGTCGGATTCGTACTTGCCTGCATTCCCATGGCAGTGATATCAATAGCCATAATGCTCACTTCTCCGGGACCGGTGTTTTATAAACAGCTGCGTCTCACCAAGGATAAGAAGGAGTTTTATATTTACAAATTCCGCACTATGATACCCGATGCCGAAAAGCTCAGCGGACCCAAGTTTGCCGAGAAAGATGACCCCAGAATCACACCTATAGGTAAATTTCTCCGTGCGTGCAGACTTGACGAATTGCCCCAGATTTTGAATATCCTCAAGGGGGATATGAGTGTGGTGGGTCCCAGACCCGAGAGACCGGTCTTTGTACAACAGTTCGAGCAGGAAATAGAGAACTATGATTACAGATTTGCCGTTAAGGCAGGGCTTACGAGCCTTTCTCACGTATACGGCAGATATTCTACATACATCCACGACAGAACATATTATGATTTGTTCTACATAACCCATTATTCGTTGTTTTTGGATTTTAAAATCATACTTCTTACTACCAAAACATTGTTTTTAAAATCTGCAGCAGAGGGCGAGGATGATTTTAAAGAAAAGACAGTTGCCCAGGCAACCGGGGAGGTGAAATCCAATTGAAAACCGTAAAAAAGGTAAAACGACTGAAAAGTGCGTATTACAAAGGCAGACTCACTGAATTCAGAAAACTTGTCTCTGTTATGACAGTGGTTGGTATACTGTTTTCTACTGTGTATTTTTGCAGATATACATATACCGAATACGCTGCTGCAAGAGCCGATATAGTACTTACATACCCGGAAATTGCTCAGTCCAAATATCCCGACGGCAGCAGGTTTACCTACCATGAGTTTATCAGTGATGAAAACCTCAAGGCTGCATTGGATATGATGAAAGCCGAGGGTAAGTATGTTAATTTTACCGTAAAGGATATTAAAGACAAGTTTTTCATATACAGCTATCTTGAAAATTCAGCCGGAGACAGTGTATCAAGTGCCAGAAGTGAGGGCAATGATTTCAGCTATGTTGCAAATGAATACAAGATTACCTTTATACAGCCTCATGATTATAAGAATAAGAATATCATAAGAAAGTTCTTTACTAAGGATTACAGTGCTGATTTTTTGAAGAAGCTCGTTGAAGTAAACCGCAATCAGATTTCCCGTAAGCTGGGCGGCAGTGAAGGCTTTATAAGACTTAGCCAAACTTCTCTTCAGCAGGGATATGATTACAATGAAGAAATATCCATATACAGGACTAAGGTCGACAGCATCATGGCGTATCTTAAATTTTTGAAGAAAACCAATGCGGATTTTGTTTCAAAAAAACACGATTTGTCCCTGCACGATTTGGAGGGCAGATACAGATTTCTTATCGAAAACAGCCTGAACGGTATATCGGATTTCATTGAATCCTCTGCAATTACAAAGGATTTGACCCAGACCTCCAATAAGCTGAAGGTTAATATTGAGAACAATACACTAAAGTGCAATCAATATATGGACAAATCCTCTATTAATAATTACGCCATGATAAATTACGATCAGACATTTACAGAAAATCTGATTAACGTAGTTCAGAATGAGAAATACGGTTTGTATCAGGCAAGACCCAAGACCGCTTTTGACACCGTGGTGGTGAATAAGCATGGTGCAGATGAGAACATAGCCCAATATACAAACAAAATCACCAAATATAATGACGAACTTTATAATTATACAAATGTGGTGCAGACACCCGAAGAGCACACACGTCTTGCAGCTAAGTGCGAGAAACTCATGGCATCTCTGAGGAATGATTATGCAGAGCTTACCGAGCTTACACGTGAGATAGTAGATGAGTGTTATATCACTGAAAATGAGTCCTATCTCAGTGCCAAGGTAAAGCATAGAAAACTGCTGTCAAAGTCTCTTGCCGTTAAGCTGATAATTGTATTTATGCTTGGGGCAGTACTTGCGTTTGTATGCTTTGTATTCTTATCTACGGTGCGCTCCGGACATAAAATCAAAAAGAAAAAAGAATTAATAGATTTAATTAAACAGAGAGAAAAAGAGAAGGAGAGTAAATCATGGGACTTTTAAGTATATCCGAAATGATACGTATAATACGTAAGTATATACTGCGGTTTACTGCGCTTTCTCTGGCAATCGGATTGCTTGGTGCGTATGTCATAAATATGACCCAGACTTATACCTGCGTATTGGGATTTAAATATAATCATTCTCAGGCTGCAGAGGGATTGGCTCCCGACGGTACAAGCAAGCTTGACCCCTATGAAATTCAAAATCCCGTTGTTATTCAAGCGGCATTAAATGATATGGGGCTCTCCAATGACAAGGAGATTAGTGCCAAGGGAATACGCCAAAATATTTCCATCAACAAGGTTGTCACCGAGCTGGACCGGGAAATTTCCGAGTCGGCAGCATTGCTTGGTGAGAAGTATGATGTCGCTGCTACAGAGTATGAAATGAAATTTACCTACGATGCTTCCCTGGGAGATACCTTTGGTGCTAAGATGTTCAACAGCATCATAAAATCATATGACGATTTTTTGCTTACCAAGTACTACAATAAAGAAACAGTAATCGATTTTGCTAAGGTATTATCTTCGACGGATGCGGATTATATAGTAATTGCCGATACAATCAGCGAGAGAATAGATGATACTATTACATATCTCAATGAAATGGCAAGTTACAATCCTGATTATCGTTCTGTAAATACAGGATACACCTTTGCGGAATTGGCTTCACTTTATGAAAATTTACGTGATATCCAGTATGCCAAGTACTACGGCAATGTACGTGCAGGCAACCTTGCCAAGGACAAGGAAATGGTAATTAAAAGCTACCAGAAAAAGGTTAAGGATTTGCGTGAGCAGATGGATGTAGATCAATATATCTCCGATAATTATAAATCAGAGATAATAAGCTTCTATGATTCCTATAAAGAAACCGGTCTTTATCTGCAGGCAGAGCGTGTGCAAAACACCGTTGATGCCACCAACAACAAAGACCAGGACGTATTGGAAGACCGTGACCTTGAAGAATATCAGAATACCTATGATGAGATAATCTTAAATTATGTGGACCACGCAAGTAATTCTACGGATGCATTGCATACGATTAATTATTATAATTCCATAATCGATTCCTTTGCTGCGGATGAAGTACCTGCTGATATAAAAAAGAGCCTTATTGCCAAGAACGATGTAATCCTCAAGGAAATTACAGCATTGTCCAAAGAGTACAGTGAGCTTGCAAACGATACCCTGGATGAATTGTTTGCAGCAGAGGTAAATGATGATTTGCAGTACTTGATTTTACCTGAAGTAAAAACCGATAAATCCGTAAAGTTGATTGCGGCATTTTTGATGATTATAACATTCGGACTTGCGATTATAGCAGCATTTGTATATGAGATTATTAAGAAAAACACTGCAGATAAAGACTCCTCGGAAAAAGAAGATAACCAAAAGGTAATCATCGATACCGAAGGTATGGACGAGCTTCATGAGCTTTTGTATGAGCAGTATATGAATGATTTCAGTGAATTCTATATGGTATATCAGACCATGGTGGCAAATTCGGATTATGCACCCAATCACGCAGAAGCGTTTATTCGTTGGCAAAATCCTCAGCTGGGTATGGTCTCTCCCGGTAAGGTAATCGATGCCATATCGGATTTCGGATTATTCAAGGAGCTTAACAGCTGGATAATAGAAGCCGTATGCAAGGATTTGTCTAAGCTTAAGGAAAACAAACAACCTATGCCGGTTGTGCATATTAACTGCCCCTATTCACAGATAATCGACTTTGGTCTGAATGATATACTTATAGACAACCTTACCAAATACGGTGTTCCTGCAGGTAAGATTTGCCTGGAACTTTCCGGTAAGGATATTGCAGATTATGTGGATGATATAGTTCTCTTGCAGGAAATGGGCATTGTGATATGTATAGACCAATTTGAAAATTCAATGGAAGATATGGAAATTGTAGAAGGGGTCAGACCGGAGCTTGTCAAGATGAGCCTTGATATTTTAAATGCTGATATATATGCAACTACCGATGAGGATATTATGAATGTGACAGCAAATACCATGTCGTATTTCTCCGATATAGTGAAAAAATGCCACGACAACAGTGTCAAAGTGTGTATTTGCGGTATAGAGAAAAAGACCCAGGACAATGCAGTGTCTAATCTGGGCTTTGATTACAAGCAGGGCTATTACTACAGTAAGCCCGAGAGAAAGTTAGTTTAAATGATGGGAGAGATAGGCTTGAAACTACTTAAATTTGTTTTGAAAACAGCAGCAGTGTGTGCGGCCTTATCTCTCGTCTTATGTGGTGTCAATGAGCACCTTAACTCAAAAGTGCGTGTAACCCGGTATACATACACGGATGTTGACGTTCCCGATGCTTTTGACGGCTACAAAATTTTGGCGATTTCAGATTTGCACGAGGCTCCTTTTTCGTCGCAGATTATAGAGCATATACGCAGTCAAGAGCCGGATATGATTGTTTTTACCGGTGATATGGCGCAGCTTCCTCACAAGTCTGTGAAGGAAGCTCTGAAAATCGGCAAAGCCGTGAAGAATATCCCCATGTATTCCGTAAGCGGTAATCATGAAACCCAAAACGAATCATACGGCGAAATCATGGGAACTCTATGGGGCGTAAATATCGTACCTATGGATGACAACAGCATATGCATCAAGCGGGGAGATGACAGATTTTTGTTAATCGGCTCCAAAGACCCACGAAGAGATGAACCTCATGATGAGGACTTTGAAGCCATGCGTGATAACATCCGCTACCAGCTGCCCCGTGAACCTATCTTTTCTGTCTTGCTTATGCACAGGTCAGATTTGTATCCGGAAGTGAAGGATACGGATGTGGATTTGATTTTGTCCGGGCATATGCACGGCGGTATAATCCGTCTGCCTTTGGTGGGCGGTCTTATAGGAGACGAGGGCAAAATCACATTGCCGAAATACGATTACGGCATGTTTAAAGAAGGAAACGCTGCAATGATTGTAAGCGGAGGCTGTGATAAAAATCCCGATAAAAAACGGTTTTTTAATCCTCCGGAGGTAGTTATGATTACATTGGAGCAAGCGGAGGCTGAATAATGAAAAAAATATTTTTTGTAATACCGGTATACAATGTTGAAAAGTATTTGAAGAGGTGTGTGGATTCTGTTTTGACACAAACCTATCCGGGTGTGGAGCTTATTTTGATTGATGACGGCTCCGCTGACAATTGCCCGGCGATATGTGACGGTTATGCTGAGGAGTATGATAGTGTACATGTAATTCATAAACCCAACGGTGGCTTGTCCTCGGCGAGAAATGCAGGTATTTCATATGTCATGGAAATTGCCAAGGCAACGGATTACATCACGTTTTTGGATTCGGATGATTTCGTACATCCTCGGTTTTCTGAGAAAATGCTGGCAATTTGTGAAGAAAACGACTGCGGTGTAGCTCAATGCGATTATGAAAAGGGCGCAAATGATTATTTTACCGATTCTGATTCGGAGGGTGTGAGTGTTTCTACCTCATCGGAGGCTCTTTTGGGCTATAAGCTCAAATCCCAAAGCTGTGCCAAGGTATACAGGATTTCTGTGATTGGTTCTGTACGGTTCCCCATAGGTAAGCTCAATGAGGACGAATTTACTACATACCGATTTGTATACGAAGCCGACAAAATAGGCTTTACCGATGAAAAATTGTACTATTACTTCCAGCACGATACAGGTATCATGAAGCACATTGCACTTAAGCTTAAGGACAGTCCCCATAAATATGATTATCTGGAAGCATATGCGGACAGAATCAGATTTTTTGAGGATAAAAATGAGCTTATGCAGATAAAACGTACTCATGAGAAAATATGTACGGATATAATATTGCGTTATACCGAGCAGATGCAGCTAAAAAAAGCAGAAAGAGATATTGACTGCATCAACGGTACTTATAAAAAAATATATGATGATAATTTTTCGATTATGATAACAGGAAAGACCATGCCCGTAAAGCGCAGACTGATGTATTATGCATTTCGCATTTTTCCGTACAGTGCGGTGTTGGCATCGGGTATTTTTACTCTCAGAAAATAAAGGGGTGACGATGTGATTATCAATGCAGATGATTTCGGATACAGTAAAAGTGTAAACCGTGCAATTGCCGATTGCTTTGGAAAAGGTCTCATAAACAGGACCACAATCATGGTTAATATGCCCCTTGCCGCCGAAGCGGCAGAGATAGCAAAGTCAGAAGGCTTCTTTGATAAGGTGGGGCTGCATATAAATCTTACAGAGGGCAAGGCGCTCTCTCGGGAATGTGCTTTATCGGATTTGTGTGACGATAGGGGATACTTCAAAGGGGTTTTTCATGTCCCGTTTTTCGCCAGATTGTATCTGCCTTCCAATGTAAGAAATGCCATATATGCAGAGACCGAGGCGCAGATTAAAAAATTCATTGACATGGGCTTCACACTGAGACATGCGGATTCTCACAACTATACACACTCCTATATGAGTGTATACTCACAGGTAAAGAAGCTTCTCCAAAAGTACGGCTTTACCTCTGTAAGAATAAGCAGAAATGTCTCATCCGAGGGCTTTAAGCTGCCCTTTATGGTTTATAAAGCATTATTTAACTTCGTATTAAGGCATTTGAAGGTAAATAATCGGCGTGTAGAAACCACAGGGTATTTTTGCTCAGTGCAGGACTATATGGCATGTTCCAATCCTGATGTAATAAAGCATGACCTGGAGCTTATGACCCATCCGGATTATGTAGACGGTGTACTTATCGATAATACACTGCCCGTGCCTCACCCCTTTGTTACCAAGGAGTGGATTAATGAAAATCACTTGCATATGGAGGATGTGTCCGGTAAGAAGCTCAAGCTTTTCGTAGGCTTCATACAGGTTCATATCGGCGGTGCCATGACATCTCTGGTGAATTTTTTGAATGCACTTGATACGGATAAATATGACGTGGATGTCATGTTTTTGGAAAATACCGATGACCGCTGCGGCATAAAAGATGAAATTCATATCCTGCCACAGGGAAGACTGCATCAAAAATTCAGTATTATCAATATCGCAAGGAAGGTTACCTCTGTTTCATATCTGTGGGCATCGGTTCTTGATTGGTACTACAAAAAAATAAAGCACAACAAAAGACGTGCAGTTCAGATTATGTCAAAGCAGGGGTGCAGGTATTCACGCAGAGTATCAAAAAGCTATGATGTAGCTATAGCTTATGAATTTAACTGGTGTTTAAATTATGTGATGCGATATGTCAGGGCAAACAGGAAAATCCTCTGGCATCACCTTGAGTATGACAAATCGGGTATGGATTTTTCCGTGGATAAAAAAGCCCTGGACCAAGCAGATGCATTGGTTTTCGTAAGTGAAGATTGCCGCGAAAGCTATGTGTCAAAGCACCCGGAGCACGGCGATAAATCGTATTTTATACCCAATTTGCTAAGCTCAAATTATGTAAGAAGTAAGGGCAACGAAGAAGTGACACTGCCATTTGAATGTAATGAGAAAACTCTTACCATGGTAACTGTAGCAAGGATTAGTTTTGAACACAAGGGACTGGATAGAGCTGTATCTGCCTTTGCCAAGCTTAAGGATGATGGGCTGTTAGCAAATGTCAGATGGCTCATCATAGGAAAGGGCAGAGACATGCAAGCTCTGGAGAATATGATTAAAGAGTTGGGACTCTCGGAGTATATATATCCTATAGGAGTACGTGAAAATCCCATACCTTATCTTAAAAAGTGCGATGTGTTCCTGCTGCCCTCAAGACACGAGGGCAAGCCTATGGTGATAACCGAAAGCTTCATTATGGGGTTGGTGCCGGTAGTTACCGCCTATACCTCGGCAAGAGAGCAGATCAGAGACAGAGTAGACGGCATTGTACTTGATAATGATGATTTGGCATTATATGAGGGGTTGAAGGAGTTGTTAAACAACCCCGCAATTTTAGATAGCCTTAAAGACAATATATCAAATACAGACTACGGAAACGAAAAGCAAATAGCTCTCTTTGACGAGCTTATTGAAGAAATAATGTAAAATGTAAGGAGGATAGGGCATGATAAAACAAGCAGCAAGCATCATATCTGCGGACAATTCAGACCAAGACCGCAAGCAGGTTAAACGCAAATTCTTTGACTGTGTATTTATTTTTGGATTTTTTTGTGCCCTGATTCCGGGTCCCTTGCCCCAATTGACCTCCGTGGCATCTCTTTTATTGCTGGGATGCATTATGATAAGCTTTTTTGACGAAAACTTTTATCTGTATCTTGCAATATTTATATATTTAAGGTACAGATTGCTGCTGGGAGATACCCCGGCGTTTCGTATTTATTCATATTTGGTGGTACTGAGATTTTTAAAGGATATGCCGGATATGAAATTCAGAATTGCTTATTTACCGGCAATATTTGTTTTTGCACTTCACAGTATCATTGCAACGGGAAGATTTGAAAGCATCAGAATAGGACTAAATGTTATAGTAGACTGTGTATTGGCTTATCTTGTAGTAATGAAAATCCTGCAGGAGCCCAAGCTGTTTCGCAAGTTTATATTTGCTTTTATATTGGGGGGTGTAGCCTCCGGCATTTATGGGTGGACCAGTACGGAGTTTACTAAGGAAATCAATGTAAGCGGAGCAGGCGCACACAAGGTAAGCCGTAATTTCGGTGCGTTAAGTGATGCCAATTTCGCCGGACTGTTCTACAGTCTTTGCCTTATCTTTTCATTGATAACAGGCGGTATCCCCAAGTGGCTCAGATATGCGTTTGCGGCTCTTTTTGCAGTTATGATACTGCAGACAGCCAGCCTTTCTGCACTTTTGATTTTGTCACTTTTGAGTATGTTTTTGATTATACTTAAATACAGGACAAAATCGATTTTCATATTGTCCTTTGCTTTTTTTGCTTTGGTGCTGGCGGTTTGCGTTATTTTGGCTGTGCCGCAGCTGCGGCAGATTGGTGCCATACAGGGGCTTATAATCCGTATTACGGAGAAGCTGTCATATATACCCCGTGGAAGGTGGGATTTACTCACCACGGATCGTTATGCTATATGGCAGGCTGCCGGTGAGACCCTTGCTGCAAAGAGTATCTGGGGTAAGCTCGTGGGGGGCAGTGTTGTTACGGTTATGACTATAGATACTTCCACATTTTATACGGCTTGTCATAACTCCTATCTGCAGTCTATACTGAATTTCGGTATTGCAGGCACGATTTTGATTTATGTGCCGGTGTTTTTGGTTTTTGTGTACAGGGTTCTTAAGCATTTTTCAAATAGTGCCGGTTATGAAAATGAGGATATACAAATCATGAGGCTGCTGTGTGTATTTGCATTTATCGTATTTGGTATGACGGTTGATTTCTTCATTGATTGGCCATTTATGTTTTTGTATTTTATTTAAGAGAGGTGACTTGCGAAATGTTTTCAGTGATATTACCGGTTTATAACGGTGAACATTATATAGCCAATGCTGTAAACAGTGTATTGGCGCAGAGCTTCATGGATTGGGAGCTTATAGTAGTAAATGACGGCTCAAAGGACCATACCCTTGATATATTAAACCGGTATCAGGCAGATACACGTATACATATAATTAATCAGGAAAACGGCGGCGTTTCCGTTGCCAGGAATAATGCTATGAAGGCAGCCAAGGGAGATTACTTTGCCTTTCTTGATGCTGATGACCTGTGGTATGATAACCACCTTCAGACGATGCATGAACTTATTACAGAGTATCCTGATGCGGGGCTTTATGCAACCTTTGCGCAGGTTAACCTTCAAAACGGCAAGGTGGTAAAAAGCTGTAATTATTTCAAAAACAATCCCGGCACAGTGTACCTTGAGGATTTTTATGACGAATATATAAAGGATAAGTCTGTAAAGGTCTTCGTACCTACATCCACATGTATTTCACGTGCAGCCTATGATAAGGTACAAGGATACCCGGTAGGCTGTAAGATAGGCGAGGACCTTGAACATGATTTAAGGGTTGCCGCATATTTCCCTGTGGTAATCACCGATAGGATAACCTCCGTTTACGAGAAACGATACAGCACGGCTACAAAGGATGTTTCCTTCGATCCGGACTGGGGCTTCTTTGACAAGGTAAACGAGCTTTATGAGGATGAAACCATACCGGCTTCCAAGAGGGAAAATATAAAAACTATAATGCAGTGGTTTGCTATGAGACGTTGTCGCCATTACATCATTGACGGTGATAAAAAGAAAGCACGGGAGGTTTTTAAAAATATGGACAAAAAAGCCGTGAAGCTTTCGGATATTATGATAAATGCAGTACTTCTTACGATGCCGGTATCTCTGGTTCGTAGGATATTTGCGGTAAGATGGAGGGGCAAAGCATGATAACTATGACCCCAAAACTAAAGGAAATGCTTGATGAGCTCAAACTCAGCAATGCTGAGACATTTTATCATTCATTGCATGTGAAAAACCTCTGCTGTAAGATGATAAGACTTATGAATGAGGATAAAGTAACCAACTACACACCCGTGGAAATCGATGCTATATGCAAGGGGGCTTTGCTGCATGATATAGGCAAGCTCATGGTAAAAAATTTCATCCTTACCAAGGATGCCGCTCTTACTTCTGAAGAAAAGGAAAAAATCAGACTTCACACCAAATTGGGCTTTGAGGCCATCTGTGACGAATTAGCAGATAATGAATATGAGATTATCAAAAACATATGTCTGTATCATCATGAACGGATAGACGGCAAGGGCTACCATGGCAAAACAGATTTACCGCAATATGTAGAGCTGGTTGCCGCCTGTGATGTTTTTGATGCTTTGCATTCAGACAGAGTATACAGAGACGGATTTTCATACAGTAAGACATTTGATATTATAGAGAGTGGCGGCAGCGGATATTTCAGCGATTATATAATCAGATATTTAAAGAAAGCCGCTGCAGAGCATATAGAATAGGGTGATAAGGTGCGTTTTTTAAATTCATTGCGAAACAGTGTCCTTGCTTTTGCAGGGCAGATAATAACGATTTTGTTCGGCTTTGCGGTACGCTGGGTATTTATACATAATCTCGGTCAGGAGTACCTGGGTGTCAACTCGGTTATGGAAAGTATACTTATGTTGCTTTCCATGACGGAGCTGGGATTTGGAACCTCGGTTGCATTTGCACTGTATAAGCCTGTGGATAAAGATGACAAAAAGAAAATCGGAGCACTTATGGGGTATTACCGCAGGGTGTACCATGTTATCGGGGTGCTTACGGCAGTCTTGGGTATTTTTTTGGTACCCTTTATGCGTTTTTTTATAAAGGACGCCTCCACTGTGTCGGATATCAATCTTATATATATGATGTTTCTTACCAACACAGTATTGAGTTACTTTTTTTCATACAAGAGAACTCTGCTCAGTGCATATCAGAAGCATTACATTACTACTGTGTATGAAGATTTATTTGCTATTGTCAAATATATATTGCAGGCAGCTGTTCTTGTATTGTTAAAGAATTACGTGCTGTTTTTAGCAATTAATCTGATTTGCGGTGTTGCTGCCAATATTGCAATATCTGTTAAGTGTGACAGACTATATCCGGAAATAAAACGTTTTAATAAAGAAAAGCTTACCCCCGAAGACAAATCCTTGCTGAAAAAGAGTGTTATTTCTCTTATGTATCAAAAAATCGGCGGTAAGCTTGTTACCGGTACAGATAATCTGATGATTTCTTATGTTAATATTGCTCTTATGGGAGTATATTCCAATTATTCCCTGGTTATAGGTATTATAGAGAGAGTTATAGAAAATGTTGTCAAATCTATCAAAGGCAGCTTTGGCAATCTGATGGTGCAGAAGGATTCTTCGCATAAGTATTCAGTATACGAGGAATTTGTATTCTTATCATTCTGCTGTTTCTTTTTCATCTCGGCGGTATTGTCCGGATGTCTGGAGCGTTTTATAGGCTTGCTTGCGGGCAAGGACTGGATTTTAAATCCCCTTGTCACATTTGCGGTTGTGCTGAACTTTTACCTTCAGGGTACCAGGCATGCCAATATTGCTGTTATCGATTCGGCAGGGCTTTTTAATAAGCTCAGACCGAAGGCTGTGTTCGAGGTGCTGGTAAATCTGGTGGTTTCCTTCGTTTTCCTTATCGTACTTGATATGGGTATTTACGGTGTCTTATTCGGAACCACGGTATCAAAAATCGGTGTGTGCATATGGTGGGAAGCATGGGCAGTACACAAATATGCCTTTTCGGCTTCCTTCGGCAGATATACATTAAAATATCTGGGCAATCTTTTGGTTGCCTCCGCTGGCTGTTTTGCTTCATATTTTCTTTCGGCAAGAGTTGCTTATGATGGTATAGGCGGATTATTCCTTACAGGTATCATCTCGGCTTGTGTATCTGTAGCTATAATTTTGTGTGTATACTGCCGCAGTGGTGAGCTTAGGAGATTGATATCAAGATTTATTAAAAAAGCTTAAGGAAGTGACATGGATTGAATATATGTATTTTGACTCCCGGAGCATATCCGGTACCGGCAACGGGTGGAGGTGCCGTAGAGGGACTTGTTGAGAAAATGGCAGATAATTACGAGCAGGGATGCAGTGCTTACAGTCTGTCTGTTATATCGAAATATGAATCCGGTGCTAAAGCCTTAAGTGAAAATTATCATAAGGTGAAGTTTCACTATGTTAAGTGTTCACCGATATCTATGGGTATCTATCAATTTGCAAAAAAAGTTATACGAAAAATCTTCGGTGTCACAATCATACGGCTAAATCCGTACTTTGCTAAAGCACTCAGGCATATAAAGCAAAATAATTATGATATCGTTATTGTGGAGAATGCTCCTCGATTTGTAGCACCGCTTAAAAAATACTGTAAAAGCCGGATTGTTTTTCATCTGCACAATGACTTCTCTACATTTGACGGTCAATATCCCGAACGTCTTTTAAAGGATGCAGATATGGTGATTACAGTGAGCGATTATGTCACATCAACCACCACAGAAGCCATGAATGGCAAAATGCCTGTAGTGACGGTGAGAAATGTTATAGATGTCAGCTCCTATAAAAAGAATGAAACTGTCATAAACCGAGCTTGTGAAATACGCCAAAAGTATCATTTCTCCGAAAATGATACGGTTTGCTTGTATATGGGGCGTCTGGTACCTGAAAAAGGTGTTTTACAATTGATTGAAGCAGTGAATCAAATAGCTGATGAGCATATTAAGCTGCTTATTGTGGGTGGAAGTGCATTTTCTGATTCATCCGTTACAGAGTTTGAAAAAAATCTCTTCGCTGCAGCAAAGCAAGCGGGAGACAGGATAGCATTTACAGGATTTGTTTCTCCACGTGAGACATCTGCTTACTATCATGCTGCCGATATTGCGGTGTTTCCGTCTCAGTGTGAAGAGGCAGCCGGATTGGTGGTTTTGGAGGCACAAGGTGCAGGAAAGCCTGTCATAATAACCGACAGCGGCGGTATGCCGGAGTATGTTTGCTCCGAGTCTGCGTTGTGCGTTGAGAGAGGAGAGGATTTTTCAAAACGTCTCAAGGATGCCATAATCACACTGCATGAGAGCCAACAACTCAGACAAAAAATGGGCACGGCAGGTGAGAAGCTTGCCGAAGATTATGATAAATCCGGTTATCTGGATAATATAATAAATGCTGTTGTTACAGGGGGTAATATCAATGGTAAGTGAAATAAAGGATTTTCAAAAATGTGAGTATGATATTTTAAAGGAAACAGACCGTGTTTGCAAAAAGCATGACATTAAATACTTTTTGGGGCAGGGTAGTCTCCTTGGTGCTGCCAAATATGGCGGATTTATACCCTGGGATGATGATATTGACTTGCTCATTCCCTATGACCAATTGGATAAATTAATGAAGGTATTTCCACTTGAAGCTGCGGACAATCTATTGCTGACTAATTATAAGGTGGAAAGATACTTCCCCTTGGCATGGAGTAAAATAAGAGATAAAAATACCCTCTCCAGACCTGTACGTTATAAGGATATACCCATAAATTGGGGAGTTTGCATTGATTTATTTCCCATTTACCCCGTAAGTAATAACTCATTTATAAGGGAAACGGAAAGAATCCTGTATAAGATTGCAAACAAAATAATGCAGGCGGAATTTACCAAATATGAGGAAAATCACAATTTATTGGTAAGAATCCTGGAGAGAGTTCCCATCTTTATAAGACATATGTATCTTAAGACGGTCAATGCACTTCTCAGTAAGCATAAGGATACGAGCCAATACGTGCTCATGCCCTGCAAGGGAGTCAAGATTGTGAGGAGAGAGCTTATCTTCGGCAGTGAACAATTCCTCAAATTTGAAGACGGTGTATACCCCGTACCGGCTCGGTATGATGAGTATCTGAGGTTAAACTACGGAGACTATATGGCTCCGCTGCCCCAAGGCGAACAAAGAGGTCATGACCTTAAAATGGGTGAGATTGAATGGAAATTTGATTTAAATACACACAACTAAGCTTAAAAAAATCTTGACATTAAACCGCGAATATGATATATTATAATTGAAGTTTTTTGTGGTGTGTTAATTGTATATACAGATAATTATATGACTGCGAGATTTAACAATCCTTGATAAGATTGCCAAGTTATCGCAGTCTTTTGGTATATATTTGATGGTATTAAGGTGGTAAGAGATGGGAAATGAAAAATTTATATCCGAATATATTCTTCTTATAATTTTTGCTGTTTTTGTATGTGCAGCATCGTTGTTTTTTGTATTGCTCAAATTAAAAATAAAGAAAATCGAAAGACAAAGCAAAATCAAGGAAATGACCGATTATGAGACCGGTATAGGCAATCTATCGTATTTTGAACATCATTTTTGTAATACCATATCCGACTATTCCAGACATTTGTACTATATTGCATATATTATAGTAGACGGTAACTACATTCAATTGTATCATGGTGAGGAGGTATTCTCCGATGTTGTCAAGAACACCGCCTCCGTACTCATGTCAGCTGTTACACCAAACGAATTTGCCGCACGTATCAGTGAGACAGGCTTTGCTTTTGCCTTTCGTGAGATGAATGACGAGGACGCCCAAAGACGCTTTGGTGCTCTTTTGGATGAGTTGGAAGCATATATCAATGATGATTCCAAGCCTGTATTTTATGCATCGGTATATAATCTGGGAAAGGATGACATTAACAGCAAGGTGCTGCTGTTTAATCTGCGCAGAAACTGCAATAAAATATTTGGTTCCGATAAGCACATAATCCTTTGTGATTCCGGCAGCATTCATACTGCTCTGGAGCAGAAGAGAATGAAAGATAGTGTCATACGAGGTCTGGCAAATCGTGAATTTAAGCTGTTTTTGCAGTTTATAGTGGATAACAAAACCAAGGAAATCATCTCTGCAGAGGCTTTGTCCAGATGGGTACATCCCGAGTATGGCATACTGCCTCCCGGTAAATACATTGCGACCATGGAGTCAGCAGGGCTCATCAGCTCTTTGGACTACTATATGTTTGAAGAAATATGCAAACTGCTGCAAGAATGGAGTAACAGCGACTTCAGTCATATTTCTTTATCCTGCAATTTTACCAGAATTACACTTTCCGAAGAAAACTTTGTAGATAAGATAATCGAAATAGCTGCTAAATATAATTTTGTCAGAGACCGACTTGTAATAGAAATTACAGAAGACGCTATTGAAAAGAACCGCAAAAGAGCTATGAATAATGTGAATGAATGTAAGAAGCTTGGTTTCAGAATTGCCTTGGACGATTTGGGAAGCGGCTATACTTCACTTGCCAATCTGTGTGACTATCCCATTGATATCGTTAAGATTGACCGTGATATCCTGCTGAAAACAGACACCCTTCGGGGTAAGGCACTTTTTGAAGGTGTGATTGCTCTGTCTCACAGTCTTAATCTCAAGGTAGTCTGTGAGGGTGTGGAGACCAATGAGCACCATAAGCTTGTAAGTGCTACCCGGTGTGATTATCTCCAGGGATGGTATTATTCCAAGCCTATTCCCTCCAAGGAAGGAGAGGAGTTCATACGTCAATATGAGAAAAAGCAGAAACTGTTAACAGGTATTTGACTTATACTGTATTTTGTGGTATACTGTAAAAAAGACATTCCAGAAAAGAAGTGACGTTATGAAATCCCGAAATAATATAAAATATACGGGAAGCAGAATTGCATACACCATAATGGCGGTAATTCTGCTTATTTGTGTTTTGCTTTTTATGATAAACTACGTTTATACGGTAGCAGAGAATGACGGGTATGAGAACCTTCATTTTCGTACCGGAGAATTTAAAGATGATATAGAGCTTCAGCTCATATCAGACAGAGAGAATCTCCAGACCATGGCAAATTTTGCTTCCAAGCTGTATGCAGACGGAGAAGGCTATGAGCTTCTGTTTGACTCTTTTGCGGCAATAGGTCTCATAAAGGATATTGGTATACTTACACCCGGCAATGTTTTGGTCACCAAAAAAGGCAATATTGATGTGAGCGATAACATCAGCTTTGCCGAAGAAATAAAACGCGGTACATATATAAGCGGCAGAGTTAAGGATATGACAAGCCCGGACAGAGAATGCGTCAGAAGTGCTGTACCCATTATAAGCAGAGGCAATGTGGTAGGTATATTATACGGTATCATAAACCTTAATGATATAAGAGCCAGATACGCGGATAAGGCTGCCGAGGAGGAGGCTCAGCTCTATGTGCTGGAGCGCGGTAACGGCAACTTTATCATAGATACCAGACATGAGGAACTCGGTAATATAACAGCACTCAAATCCCGCGAGTTTTTAAAAAATTTTACATATGAGCAGTTTTATAAAGATATCTCCGGAGGTAAAGACGGTTTTTCTTCATTTATCTCCAAGTTTACGAATGAAAACCTATATATACACTATGCTCCACTTGAAGTGAGTGACTGGCAGATTATGCTGGCACGCCCGGAGAGGGCAGTGTTCGCAGAAGCACAAACCACTCGTGTTAATCTGTATTTCATGTTTATGGCGGTTATACTCATAATGTCTCTGTATCTCGTGCTTATTTTTATCACAGAAAGGAAACACACAAAGGTGAATTTATATGCATCCAGGACCAGAAAACTCCTGCTGGGCATCAATCAGCAGAGTGCCGGTATAAGAGATGCACTTCATAATATATGTACCTTTGCCAAGGCACGGTCTGCATTTTTTGTAGATACTGACGACGAGGATTACAATTATATCGTCTCCGGTATGAAAGATAAGCTTCTTTCCGGTAAAGACAGAGCATATTTTATCACTACTCTCATGGAGTATTCGTTTAACCACTGCAAAGACCGTACAATGGCTGTGAATGTATTCGGTATATCGCTTAATGCCAAGCTTAAGCTTGAAGCTCCCGAACTGCATGATTTCATGAAGGAGCATGGTATAAAGAAGGTTAGCTTCGCTTCTATAGTTGATAAAAGCAGGCATATAAGTATACTTGGCTCTATTAATGCCGGCAATGAAACCGGAGTCAAGGTGCTTTTAGAGGATGTGGCTGTATGCTTCTCCATTGCTATATACAACAGGAAGTACTTAAATAAAACAGAAAACATAGCGGTTACGGACTCTCTTACAGGTCTTTCAAATCGTATGGCATATAAGAAGGACATAGCTCATTTTGATGAAAAGCATTCTGAGATGTTTTCGTGTATATACATAGATGTAAATGAGCTCCATGTAGTTAATAATACTCATGGCCATTCCGTAGGAGACGGTATGCTGATATTTATAGCCAACACTATCAAGGATGTATTTCCTCAAAGCCGTATTTATCGTATGGGCGGTGATGAATTCCTGGTATTTACGGAAAATATCTCCCGGGAGGACGTAAATGCATCAATAGAGCTTCTTGACCAAAGGGTTGAAGCTATGAATTATCATATATCCATAGGTATGGACTACAGGACCAAAAATATAGATACGCAAACTTTGGTAAATGAGGCAGAGAAGCGAATGTATGCCGCTAAGGCTATGTACTATCAGCAAAAGGAAAAACGAAATCACTTTAATGCGGTAGAGCACAAGGTGGATTGTATCACTACGGGTATACGTGAATTTGATGCTGTGCTCTCTATGATGAGCAGACGTTACCTTGGCATATATACTGTGAAATTAAAGACCGACAGTGCACACCAGATACTCATGCCGGCATATCTTAAGCCCTTCTCTGAAAATGAGACTCGCTTCAGCAAGATATATGCCCGCTATGTGCATGAGCTCGTAAATCCCGATTATCAGCGTGCACTGCTCAGCTTCTTAAATTACGATGTGCTTATCCGTCAGCTTCTGGGAGGTTATACACCTACATTGTCATATACTAAGATAGACGGCGGCAAATATCGCGTTACAGTATATAAGATTTCCGAGTCAAACGACGATATTACCGAAACTTTATGGGTATTTGAGAAGGAGGACTAAAACTTTCTCAATGCTATGATAGAAAGCTCTATAAGTATTAAATGATATTATTTACAGGCAAAACAGTTTCTTAAAGAAGCCGTTTTGCCTTTTTAAATTATAGTCCTATATGATAAATTGGAGTTTATGCGCTCTATAGCAAAATAGTTGTAAGCCCGGACACCCTGCCGTCACCACTACTCGTGCTGTGGGAACGTGCAGGACAGATTAGTCACATTTTTTGAGCCCAAAAGGTGCCGCTGCGGAAGCGCTTCGCTGAGTCCTCGCTAAATCGGCAAGCCGATTTACACCTTTTGAACTCAAAAGAATGTGAAATCTGTCATCTGCCCGAGCCCCAATGCACGCTCCGTGGCAACGGCAGGGTGCCCGGGCTTAGAGTAAGGTTGGTGCACATATTTACAGAACCACCACCCCGCCCGGAGTGAAGGAGCATACCCGTAGCCGACATAGAGGGCTGTT